>JBBSYJ010000001.1:0-1980 GCA_038045305.1 Nanobdellota archaeon
TAATTAATCCAGACCTAAACTTTCTATGAACTTTTGTCTGTTGAACGGCTCTATGGATTTGTATTCCTGACCTGTTCCAAGATATAATATTGGTTTTTTTGTGACGTAGCCGACGCTTAGAGCTGTGCCGCCTTTTTCATCGATGTCTGCCTTTGTTAAGATTATTCCGTCTATTCCTATTGCTTCATTGAAAGAGCGAACTTGTTCAATAGCATCATTGCCTGTTATTGATTCACCAACGAATATTTTTGCGTCGGGTTTGCAAACATGCGCGATTTTTTCAATTTCTTTCAATAAATTTTTATTTGTGTGCATTCTTCCAGCTGTGTCAATTAAGACAACATCTGCATGATTTTTCTTCGCGTATTGAATTGCGTCAAATCCGACTGAAGCAGGATCGGAACCATATTCACTTGTAATTGTTTTTATTCCCAAACGATCGCCATGAATTTTTATTTGCTCGACTGCAGCAGAACGGAAAGTGTCAGCAGCAGCTAAAATTGGCTTTATGCCTTGGCCTTTTAGTTGAGATGCGATTTTTGCAATTGTTGTTGTTTTTCCTGTTCCATTTATTCCGCAAAAAAGTATAACATATGGATTATCTGAAACAGATTTTTTCTTTCTTATTTCGTCTGCAAGCAAAAAAGGATCAATGAGTATATCATAAATTGCGTCCTTCAATGATTCGTAAATTTCTGATTCAACTTCTTTTTTCAGTATTTCTTTTCCCACCAATTTTCCTTTTAGTTCTTTTATTATTTTTTCTGCAACTTCGAGAGCGACATTATTTTCTAAGAGAAGCATCTCCAATTCCTCGCCGTAAATATCAAATTCTTTTTCAGATATTTTTACTTTTTGAATTTTTGAAAAGATCTTTGTGAATAGTCCTTCTTTTTCTTCAAATTCTTCGGCCAATTCTCTTTTATCTAGAACTTTATCAGGAGATGCAGGGGTTTCTTGAGGTGTTCCTTTTGATGGAAGCATCTTTTCTACTTGAACTGGATGAATTGATTTTTCCGATTCGGTGGGAGTTTGTTTTTTGAAGAAGGATAAAATAGATTTTTTCTTTTGCTCGGATTCTTGTTTTATCACCTCTTTTTTACTTTTGGTTTTATGAGCCTCTGAACTTTTCTCTTGAAATTCTTCAGCTAACTCCGCCTTATCTTCTTTGGAATCAAGGTTTTCATCTTGAGAGGCCGGGACTTTTGTTTCTTTTTTCTTTGAACTTTTTATCACCTCTTTTTCTTTCTTAGCGGCTATAGATTTTGGTTCTTCAATCTCTTCAACTTTGGCTTCGTCTGAGAATTTCTTTGCCCAGTTTTTCAGCTTTTCTTTTAGTTTTGAGAACATGTTTTTTTGACGGACGAGTAATTTATAAATATCTTGGTTTTATTAATAAAAATGGTGAAGTTCAAAATTTATTTATTCAGGCATGGGCAGACGTTTTATAATAAAAAAGGGATTTTTACAGGGTGGAAGAATTCGGAGTTAACGCCTTTAGGAATTAAACAAGCGTGCGTTGTTGCTAGGAAACTTAAAAATAAAAAATTTGGAATTGCTTTTTACACGCGACTTGGTAGAAGTAAGGAGACGCTTAAAGAGGTATTAAAATTTCATCCAGAATGCAAGAAAATAGTTATTGATGATAGAATGATTGAAAGGGATTATGGCGATTTGGATGGAACGAGCCATGAGGATTTTATAAAAAAATTCGGGGAAGAGGAATATGAATTAATTCATCGCGGGTATGATGTTCCGCCTCCAAATGGAGAGAGTTTTGCAGATGTTGAAATTCGCGTTCGTTCTTTTATTAAGGACTTGAAAAAGTTAATGAAAAAAGAAAAGGTGAATGTTGCAATTTCTTCTCATGGGAATTCTATTCGTTTGTTTAGGAAGATAATGGAGCGCACATCAAGAGAAAAAGCGACGAGTTGGTTTATTCCGTATGACAAGGTCTTTGTTTATGAGATTAATGTTTGA
>JBBSYJ010000001.1:2080-3711 GCA_038045305.1 Nanobdellota archaeon
ACTTACAATGATATTTATGAAGCGGCTGAAAGACACCCCCTAGTTTCTTTCAAACTTCCTCAAATCACTGAAGGGCGATTTCTAATTGCCTCTGGTGAAATCGCATGCCGCTTCAGGAGAGAAATAAAATGATAACTTACAATGATATTTATGAAGCGGCGCGGAAAGAGCGTTATTCTGAAAACCTGCAAAAACTCCAGAAAAATTTTATTGAGGAAGTTGCCAATTATCTAAAAGAAAAACGGGAGATGATTTCAAGAGATGACGATGTTTTTTCGGACGTTATTGTGAAGAATAAGAAACAATTGGAAAATGCAGTGACGCTTTTTAAAGAGCTTATGAGGCGGCGCAGGGAAAAACTTTTGAGGTTAATTTTAATTGCCGCTGAAACAGGGATAAGCAAGCAGGATTTTGAGAACATGCTTCTTGTCGAAAGAGAATTTTTTGAAAATACAATGAAATGCATAGAAACGTCCGACAAAAAAATAAGCGAAACGCTGAACGGAAAGGCAGAAG
The DNA here is from genome assembly GCA_038045305.1 of Nanobdellota archaeon. Lineage (GTDB taxonomy): Archaea > Nanobdellota > Nanobdellia > Pacearchaeales > GW2011-AR1 > JAUSKC01. The sequence goes on from JBBSYJ010000001.1 coordinate 2,597, forward strand.
ATGATCATAAAAACGAGCTTGTTTCGTTTGAAGAAAATATTGAAGAGCTTTTTGATATGGAAGGAAATATGATGGGGCCTTTTTCCAGAGGACAAATTGCAAATATCCCTAGAGAAGTTGCAAAGATTTTAATTGAAGATGGAAAGGCCATGAGTATCGAGGAAGGTTAATTTTTATCACCTTTTTTTAGAAAGGTTTTTAATTGGGAAATTGTTAATGTTATTATGGGTTGGAAAGATTGGCCGAGTTGGGTTAAGGGTGGAGTGATTGGTATTTTTTTAATCTTATTATATCTTTTAATATTTATTATTTCTTCTGATCTATTACAATTAGGTGAACGAGCTTTTGCATTTGCTCTTCCTCTTTTTCTAATAAGCGGTACAAATGACTTTTTAGGATTAATTTTTACATTAATAGCTTATTTCGTTCTTGGCGCCATTATTGGTTGGATTGTTGGGAAGATTAGAAATAGGAATTAAAGTATTTTTCTTCATCGAGAAAGTTTAAAAGTAACGAAGTTCTTTTTTAATTATGGATGAGAAAGTGGTGAGGCAGGAAGTCAAGTATCTTGAGCCGATTATTTCTGAAAGGCGAATGTGGAATATGCATTATGTTGTTCTTGCTTTTATTATTGGTTTGTTTATTGTTTTATTAGATGTTTTTTTCATTATTTATTTTAGTTTGGAGGCCTTGGAGAGTGTTACTGTTTCTAGCATTCTTGTTGCGATTTATTCTATATTTTTGTTTTTCCTTATTGAGCCGTATGTTTTGCGCCAAGTCCAAGAGCGTGCGGTTATGATGAGAGTAATACAAGGTCCTGAAGTCGTTAGGACAGTTGAAAAGCCAGTTATTAGAGTCGTAGAGAAGCCGGTTTTTAAGGAAGTTGTTAGAACGGTTGATAGACCTGTTGTGAGAACGGTTGAAAGGCCTATTTATATTGAGAAAAAAAGGAAGATGCCAGATGTCAGACATTACAAATATGTTGGCTCGACTTTGACAAAGAAGTATCATTCCATTCGTTCACGGCTATCGCGTCTTATTAAAAATGAAAACAAAGTTTATGCAAATTCTTCTGAAGAGTTTGAGCGTAAAGGGTTTAAACCAGCAAGGGATGT
>JBBSYJ010000002.1:0-4727 GCA_038045305.1 Nanobdellota archaeon
TTGTTTCGACGACGAAATTATCAAAAGAATAGACGAACTAAATAAAAAAGTGAAAACACCTAGTTATAGAATTAGGATGAGAAACGCTGAAATCATTGACCTCGTTGATGTCTCTCAGGAAAGTTTTCTCCCTTATTCCGAACCCGCAAAGGTCTATGAACCCAATGAATGGGCAAGACAATAATATTTTAAACTATTAATTTTACCTAATTCTAAGCGCCGCTGGTTTATCGGTAGAATATCTCGTTGCCAATGTGGGAGAACCAAGGTTCTCCTAACACTACCTCTCCTTTGAGGAAGCGAAAACGAGGTGAGCCGAGTTCGACTCTCGGGTGGCGCATTTAATTTTACAAATTTAAAATTATGGATAAAAAATCAAATGCTACAGAGACGCATTTCTTACAAAAACTTTATAAGTAAAAAACATCCATTGTTACTATGACAGAACCAAAGTTCAGCACAAATAAAAATTCAAGAGAATTTTCATAATGACAGATAACGACAAATCAAGAAAATCCAATAAAAATGAGGACTCTATAGATGGAATTCCTGAAATGCACGTCGAGAAGTACTCTAATAATAAGAAGATAATTAATGAAATGAACGAACCCCAAAAAGAAATTGACAAGACAAAAAAAGAGCTTGACAAGTTAAAAGCATGGATACTTAAAAAATTCCCATTCACCCAGTCAATAAGCATTTTGCCTCCGCAAGTTATACCGCACTTTGTTCAGGAAGAAGAAATTCCGAAAGAGGCCGAAAAGTATATGCAAATTTTTATGATTGTTCCTGAAGAAAAATTCAAAGAAATCCCAAAAATAAAAAAAGAAATTATTGCAGAGCTTGAAAAAATAAAAGAAAAGACATGGCTTCAGATTAAAACTCCCGTCGATCTTTGGGAAATTTGTTTTGACAGTAAGTTTGAATTAATCGCAGGAATTGCATTGTCAATGCCTTTGCATGATACTGGAATTTTACAGGCCTTGCGTGTTTCTGAAATTCACAAATCACTTGTTTTGCAGAAATTCGAAAAGTATGTTGTCTCCTACGTTCTTGGTGGAAGTTTGGTTCGTGGCGACGTGACAAAAGAGTCAGACGTAGATGTCTTCGTTGTTATAAATGATACTGATGTAAAAAGAATGCCGCGCCTCGAATTAAAAGAACGATTAAGAGGTATAATTTACCAGTATATAGCAGAAGCAACCGCGCTTGCCGGAGCTAAACAAAATATTTTGAACGTGCAGGTCTATTTGCTTACCGACTTTTGGGAATCGGTTAAAGACGCTAACCCTGTAATGTTTACTTTCATACGTGACGGTGTTCCTATTTATGATAGAGGGACTTTCATGCCGTGGAAAGCACTTTTGAAAATGGGTAAATTAAAGCCATCTCCGGAAGCAATTGATATGTTCATGTCTATGGGAGATAAAACAGTTAAAAGAGCAAAATTGGCGTTGCTCGATATTGTTATTCACGATATTTATTGGAGTGTTTTGACTCCCGCCCAAGCAATGTTCATGCTTAATGGGCTGCCACCACCCACCCATAAAGAAATTTTACAAGGCGCTTTTAGAAAAGAATTCGTAGACAAAGAAAAAATGATTGAACCAAAATATGCAAAAATCTTAGAAGAAATCGTTGGAATTTACAAGGACTATGAGCACGAAAAATTAAAAGATATCAAAGGGGCAAAAGTGGATGAACTGATTAAAAATACAGAGGACTTCCTTAAAAGAATGGAAACATTAAGAAAACAAATTGACAAGCGCGCGCAAGAAAAGACCGTTGAACAAATTAACAAGGACGTCTTTGATTTGCTTAAACAAGTTACAGATAAAAAAAGTCAGGATGAAATTATTAAATCGTTTGAAAAGGACTTCGTAAAAAAAGGAAAATTCACAAACCAACATTTGAAGATACTTCATGAAATTATAAAAGTTAAGCAAGAATTCAAAAAAGGAAAATCAAACGCGCACAAAGTTGACGACGCTCGAAAAGGTGCATCAATCTTAATTAACAGTTTGACTGAATATCTCCAAAGAAAAGATATGGCGTTAATGGAAAAAAAGAGTACAAATTAAATTTATCCATTAATAAAATGACAAAACGAAACAGATTAAAAAACGGAGAGGTTTATTCTAGTAGAGATAAATATATCATTGTTGGAAATTATGTCGAAATAAACAATGAAAGATTTCATAATGTAGGGGCTATTATGAAAGTAAACTTGGCATTGTATTCTGCAGGCATTGACAACGGACACGGATTTTTCTCAACAGGACATAATCATCCTGAGGACTTGCCCGGACCTAGAATAAGAAAAGTGGAGCCAAGTGAAGTAAGAGAACTTATGAAATATCTCGCCATGGGAAGAACAAATGGCTTGGTTCACGAGCTTAAAAAATTGGAAAGAATTGGAATTAATATCACACACCTTAATTAAATTGTAAATCTTATAAACTGCCCACTTCTATTTTAATTATGAAATACCTTTTTATCCTTGGCCGGAATCCAGAACTTTCAGTTAAAGAAATTTTTTCTTATCTTTCTGCACGCGGCCTAGAAATTTTAAGCCATGAATTAATTGAAAATGCTCTTTTAATTGAATTAGAAAAAGAAATAGAAGATATCGTCGATGAACTTGGAGGAGTAATCTCTATAGGGGAAGTGCTTACTGAAGGAAACTTTCAAGATTTAATTAAGAAACTCGACAATATTACACTTTATCCTGGTAAAGAAAATAAATTTAATTATGTTGTCTGGGGATTTTGTGATGAGGAATATTATTATGAGCTTGGGGGTTATTTACGTAAGCGGTTTAAAGAAGAAAAACTAAAGGCCTCAGAAAAACCTTTAACAGGATTAATGGAACTTCAATCAGGCAATAAAATTAAGATTGTTGGAAATCGTGTTTCTGAACAATTTTTCTTATTTTCATCTGATTCAAAAAGTTTTTACTTTGGAAAAACAATTTACGAATTTAATTCTTCGGACGTTGAAAAGCGCGATATGAATAAGCCGTCTCGCCGTTCAGAACTTGCTATCTCTCCCCGCATGGCAAAGATAATGATAAATCTTGCAAGAGTTAAAGAAAATGATAAAATTATTGACCCTTTTTGCGGCGTTGGGATAATTTTAACAGAAGCGCTTCTAAAGAAAATTAAAGTTGTTGGAATTGACTTTGATATGAATGCCGTTGAAGGAGCAGCAGAAAATTTATTATGGAATAAATTTAACAAAAATGAATACAAATTAATTACAGACGATTCAAGAAAAATTAAAATTAATGAAACAATTTCTGCCCTGGTCTGCGAGCCCGACTTTGGAGAACTTTTAAGAAAAATACCTACCGAAGCAAATGCAAAAAAAACATTAAAAAACTATGAGGATTTAATGATCTCTGTCATAAATAATTTGAAAAGAAACGTTCATGGCAAATTTGTTTTTACTGCACCCTTAATTTTAATGTTCAATAAAAAAAGAAAGCGCGCAAACATAGAAAAAATCGTGCAAGAAACAGGTCTAAAACTCGCCGACGGCTTTCCAATAGACGACTTCAGAAAAGACCAAATCGTCGGCAGAGAGATTGTTGTGCTTGAAAGATAACTCGTCGCAATCTTTAAAACAACTTGATGTTTTTGTCCTCCAGAAACTTTAAAAACACATTTTTTCTTTGCTAACTTATGAAAGTAAATAATGATTTACAAACATTCGAATAAATTCAAATGAAAGGAAAAGTTTTACAATTCAGGCAAGGAAGACACACAGTTGATCCAAGACATTTTTTAATTGAAGTAGCTGGCGTCTCTGATCGCGAGAAAGCCGCTAAATTAGTTGGTAAAGAAGTTGCATGGAAGTCGCCTGCAGGAAAAATTATTCTTGGAAAGGTCTCTGGAGCTCATGGAAACAAGGGCGTCGTCCGAGCTATATTTCAAAGAGGTCTTCCAGGTCAGGCCTTAACGACGGAAGTGGAAGTAAAATGAGTCAAATTAAATTAAATAAATCTGGTATGAAAACAACTTTTGTATTGTACTCCTGTGGCATCAGTCGGAGGCAAAGAAAAGATGCCACCGCTCAGTGCTTCGAGGAAGTTCAAAAGAAACCAGCGGATGTCTTTTAATGGTAGGATTAAGAAAAGCAAGCGCTTACTCTAAAAGAATTGTTGTTCCTTTTACAAGAACTTCTAGAAAGAAAAATCGGGCTTACATAAAGATGGTTCCACCCCAAAAAATCGTAAAATTCACTATGGGCGACGAAAAACTCGCAAAAGCAGGAAAACTGCCTTACCATCTCACTGTTCTTTCTGAAGAGAAAATCCAAATAAGAAATAACGCTCTGGAAGCATGCAGACAGTTCGTTAACAGATTAATGGATGAAAATTTTTCGGGCCAGTACGTCTTCAAAATCATACCATATCCTCATCACATTCAAAGGGAAAATAAAATGCTTACAGGAGCTGGTGCAGACCGTATGCAGACAGGAATGCAGCTATCATTCGGAAAGTCCGTTGGCAAAGCGGCAATTGTCAAGGAAGGCGAGCGTATTTTCATCTTCGAGCTTCCAAACCCAAAAGCAGTGGCATTCTCGCGCCACTTGATTAAGCAAATAAAGGCAAAACTCCCTGGAAGAATAAGAGTTGTTGAGACTTTTGAAACTGCAGAAAAGCCCACACTAAGCAAATAAGTTTCACTTAGCGGTGACAACAAACAAAAGATTTAAATAGTATA
>JBBSYJ010000003.1:0-1818 GCA_038045305.1 Nanobdellota archaeon
CTAAAAGATTTAAAGTAAGAAAAGCTATTATTGAATTATACAAATCTGAAAATTAATTTAATAATTAAAAAAATAAAAAAATAGAAAAAATAAAATAAAATAATTTATCTTCTAGCAAGATTGAAGACGTTTCTTATTGAAACCAATATTGTCGCTGGAACGAATACCAGTAACAAAGCGCCCAAAATTCCTTGAAGTTGTGGAATAGTCGCTACTACCACTTGTCCAAAGAAACTTGCTATTATTAAAACAGTACCGGACATTAAGAAGGGTGTTGCTTCTTCTGAAGTTACATTCAAAAGACCTACTATCAAACCTACTGCAATAAGTATGTAAGTTATAGTTGTACTGACGTTTCCTAAAAATCCGAAGATGATCGCTAATACAACTCCGATAAGAAAAGCCCATCCACCAATCATATTTCCTAATTTCTTAGCCATTTAATCACCTCCTTTCAAGTTCTTTTTCAAAATATTATTAGTTAATATAATTTATAAGTGTTTTGTTTAATCAAAATCTTTAAATAATCCTTTTATTCTTTGTTTTAATGGAAAAGGACTTAGGAAAAATAAGAAAGAACGATACGACTGAAATTGTTGTGCGAATTGATGATTTTGGCGGACGAAAGGGCTTAACAATAAGAGAGTTCGTGACTTCTGAAAGATATACTGGATTTACAAAACAAGGTGTGAGAATTTCTGTTGCGGATTTTAAGAAATTTAAGCATATGATTGATTCAATAAGTGAAGAGGACTTGAAAGAAGAAGAGGCAAGCAAAGAAAACACACAAGAAGAATTGCCTGATTATTAATAGGAAATTTTAAATAGATTCAATCATTGATTTATTTATGATAAATAATATTATTTCTAACTTCGAAGCACTTGATAAAGAAGACCTAACAAAGTTTGCAGGGAAATGGATAGCAGTAGTTGATAATAAAGTAGTTGTAAGTGGAGAGTCATTTAAAGAAATTTATACTTATGTTAAAACGAATTACCCTAGACAAAGACCTTTAATAGGAAAACTTCCAGAACCCACTCCTATTGTTCTAAATTCTATAAGATGACCTTCTCATTTAATTATAAACAAACCATATTAAAATCTGGTAAAATAATATATCGCCCTTTAATACCAATAACACTAATAGGAAGCAATGAATCTCTTGACGTTATCGGAATTTTGGACTCGGGTTCAGACATGTCAATTATACCAAAATCAATTGCAGAGGTTATTGGAGTTAAATATCTTGGAGAAGATGAAATATCTGGAATAACAGGAAAACCAATTAAATCAAAACAAGGGGTTATAAATGTAGAATTTGGAAAAGACAGAGAAAAGACAAATTTTCAAATCCCTGTCGTAATTCCCGAAAAAGAAGATGTAACAATTATAATTGGAAGATTAGGATTCTTTCAGAATTTTGATATAACGTTTCAGGAAAGAAAAAGAAAAATACATTTTAAACGAGTTTTTAAAAATATTTGGAACTGAACCTAAGGAAACTAGTTTCACCAACAAATTTAAAACTAACTTATTTCTATTTAAATTATGAAAATGAGCAAAAGCACGGTTACAACTTTAATTATTATAATTGTCATAATTGCATTTGTGATTTATATAAAAAATCAGACACCTGAGAGTTCAGTTGATAAAGTTACTGCGCAATGCATTGGAGAAAATTCAGTAGTTTATTCTCAATTAGGGTGCATACATTGTGAAAATCAGAAAAAACTTTTTGGAGATAACTGGATATATATTAATGAAGTTGTTTGCAATTCAAATTTGACTGAATGCCAAAACGCAGGAATTACCGGAAC
>JBBSYJ010000003.1:1918-3386 GCA_038045305.1 Nanobdellota archaeon
CAGCACAAATAAAAATTCAGGAGAATTTTCATAATGGCAGACATTTTGAATTTTGCTAAGATAACTTCTCTCGCACTTGCTGATTCTGTGAATCCGTGCGCTTTGGCTGTTTTGACGATGGTTCTTGTTTCAATAATAATTGCCGACCCGAAAAACAGAAAGAAAGTTCTGCTTGGGGGTTTTTCTTTTACATCTGCGGTTTATATTGGATATTTATTTTACGGGCTTGTATTAATTCAATTTTTTAATTCGTTTACTGTCTTCATGAAAACAAACTCTGTATATGTTTATACAGCTCTTGGAGGATTAGCAATGATTCTCGGAGTACTAAATATAAAAGATTATTTTGATTACCGTCCGGGAAATTTTGCTACTGAAATGCCATTTATGATGCGTCCAAAAGTTAAGAAATTAATAGGCGAAATTACTTCGCCATGGAGCGCGTTTATAATTGGTTTCTTAGTTACGGTTTTTTTGCTTCCGTGCACAATAGGACCTTATATTGTTGCTACTGGATTAATTCATGAGCTTGGGTGGATTAAAGTTATACCTTGGCTTTTGTATTATAATTTTGTCTTCGTTCTGCCAATGATTGCAATAACATTTATTGTTTATTTTGGATTTGCAAAAGTTGAGGATGTTTCGGGTTGGAGAGAAAGAAACATAAAGCGATTGCATTTAATAGCTGGAGTATTGTTGTTTATAATAGGATTAATTATGGTGATGGGGTGGTTGTAATGAACTCCCAGACGTCATTTCAAAAAAAGGTCTTTTCTATTGTTGCGCGAATTCCATATGGAAAAGTTATGACTTACGCGCAGATTTCTGCGCGTTTGAATTCATCTCCGCGCGCTGTAGGACAAGCGCTGAAAAGAAACAAAAATACAAAAAGGATTCCGTGTCATAGAGTTGTTTGTTCAGACGGACGAATTGGCGGATATTTTGGAGTGCGATACAAAGAGAAAATTAGATTATTGGAAAAAGAGGGTTGGAAGATAAAAGAAATGAGGATAATTAATTTTAATCATGAATAAAAGATTTTAGTTTCCATTCACTTTCAGATCTTTCTTTTTTAAAGAATGGATTTGGTTCCAATAAACTTTTAAGATTTCTTGGTGTATATTTAGGAAAGAACTTTTCTTCTTTGTATTTTTTATTAAAATCATATAAAGATTCATACTTTCTTATTTCAATCTGTCTCAAGGCATTATCAAGTCCGTTTGCATCTGTAATTGAGGCCAAAGTTTTATAAAGTTCATCTAAACTTCCTAAAAGAGCCAGATATTGGTCTTCTCTCATTTTGCCATCGCGAACATCCATTCTAGCCAAAGCCAACTGATAATCAATTAAATCTGAACTCCCGTCCACATATCTTTCAATTTTGATAAATTTATTAGTAATATCGGGAAAGTTTTTAAGATAGTGTCTAGTGCTATAAATTTGAGTAATAGGATTCTCATAAGGTTTT
>JBBSYJ010000003.1:3486-14540 GCA_038045305.1 Nanobdellota archaeon
TCTAGTGCTATAAATTTGAGTAATAGGATTCTCATAAGGTTTTCCGGTTATAGGATTAGTTGTATTTGTTGCCTCATTCATAATTGTAATTCGAGGATTCCTTTCTTCATTCAGTGCTTTTTGTCGTGCAATTGTTTCTGATTTATTTCCCATATCTTTTGAATTAATTAATTATTTATAAACTTTTCTCTTTTGTAACTATGATATAATAACTACAAAACAAAGTGGCTAATTTATCAAATTAATAATTTCTATCTAAATTATTTGTTATAAAAGAATAAATGCTTCTTTCACTTTTGAAAGAGGGGCTTCTAAATATTACTGCCATATCTTCGACATATTCACCTTTTCCGACGAGAATGTCAACATTTAGATTTGGAAGTTCGCAAGTTCCTGAACCCCAGTATGTTTTTCTATGGTCATAAGTTTCATTTGAATCGGCTGAAGGTTTTATATTCATAAATCTTTCAAAGGTCTTGGATTTAAAGAATTGAGGAAGATGAAGCATATGCCTTTTGTCTGCAGACGGAACATCTTTGTAAAGATCCAAAAAACCGTCAATGCTTTCAGAGTGATGCCTTGTTAAAACTAATACAGATTCTTCTAAGTCGGTGCCTTTTATTTCGGCAGCATTCTCAATTTGGGTTCCACATTTTGTTTCCATTTTAATAAAAAACAGCAAAGTAACGTCTCGCAAAACACTTTAAAAAGCTTTCTATCTAATTATTTTTATGACAGCAACTATTAGACAACCAATAATAACAGTATGCGGGCATGTTGATCACGGTAAAACCTCAATACTCGATTGCCTTAGAGGAACGAGTGTGCAGCAAGGTGAAGCAGGAGGAATTACACAGAAAATTTCTTTTACTCTTTATCCTATGAATCGTTTGAAAGATGCTTGCCCTTTAATTGAAAAGTCGGGAATAAAATTAAACATTCCAGGTTTTTTGTTAATCGATACACCAGGGCATGCGGCATTCACAAATTTAAGAAAGCGCGGGGGTTCGTTAGCTGATCTTGCTGTATTAGTTATTGATGTGAATGAAGGAATTAAACCACAGACGGCAGAAGTAATTCAAATCTTGAAACATAACAAAACACCATTTTTAATTGCATTAAATAAAATTGATAATGTTTCAGGGTGGAGAACATACAAAGATAAACCGATAAAGGCGTCAATAGAATCACAGCAACTTAACGTCTTGACAAACTTTCAAGAAAAATATTTTACAATAATTGCAGCTTTGAACTCGTATGGTTTTGATGCTGACTTGTATTATAACATTCAGGATTTCACAAAGAAAATTGCTTTAGTTCCGACTTCAGCAAAAACAAAAGAAGGAATTTCTGAGTTAATATTTACAATTTGCGGCTTGTCTCAAAAATATTTGACTGACAAGTTAACGCTTCATGAAGATGCCAAAGGAGTCATGCTTGAAATAAAAAAAGAAAAATCGGTTTTTTATAATGAAGCAATACTTTATGATGGAATATTAAAAAGAACGGACGAAATTGCTGTTTCTAATTTGGATGGGGAGCCAATAATTACAAAGATAAGAATTCTTGAAGAAATTGAGCCGTTGAAGCCAAAGTTCAAAGTAAAGGATTCAGTTAGAGCGTCTACAGGAATAAGAATGCAGCTCATTGAGAAAGCTGAATTCTTGCCAGGAATGCCCTTTCAAATTTACAAAAATAATTTATCCGAGATAAGGTCTCAGTTCAAAAAAGAAATTGCTGAAACAATAAAAACAGAAAAGTATGGAATAATAGCAAAAGCCGACTCTTTAGGAAGTTTAGAGGCACTCTTGGTTTTGCTGAGCCAAAATAATATTTCTGTTGTCAAAGCAGGAATAGGAAATATAAATAAGACAGATATAATTTCTGCAAAAGCAAATTTGGGGATAAATGAAATGGATGCGATTGTCGTTGGATTCAATGTACGAATTGACGAGGATGCGAAAGAACTTTCAAAAAATTCTAATGTTAAAATTATTACAGATGAAGTTGTTTACAAATTAATTGAAAATTTAACTAAATACAGGCAGGAAAAAGCGAGCGAGATTGAAAAGAAACGCCTTATGGGCTTGACGACGATTTGCAAACTTTCCATTTTGCATCAGTATGTTTTCAGAAACACGAACCCTGCAATTTTTGGGATAAGAATCGAGGGGGGGAAACTAACTTCAGGATTGAGTTTAATTGACGATAAAGGAGAAAAAATAGGTCGGGTTAAAAACATTCAGCATGAAAAGTCGTCAGTTAAGGAAGCAAAAGAAGGAATGGAAGTTGCAATTTCCGTTTCAGGAATAAATTTTGAGCGCGTTCTCGGGGACAAAACGCGCCTTTATACAGATATTTCAGGAAGCCAATTTAGAAATTTAAAGAAAAACAAAGATTTGATGTCCCCGCGCGAAATGCAAATTCTTCAAGAAATTGCGGATATTAAAAGAGTTAAAGAGCCCGAATGGGGGATGTAACCCGTAATCTTTAAATATTCCATATACATGCCATATGCATGTCAAATGCACAAAATAAAATTTCAGCAAGAATTGAACTTGACAATTATTCAAATAAAGTTCTAAATATAATTAAAATTAAATATGGACTTAAAGACAAATCTGAAGCAATAAATAAATTTGTTGAGATATATGGAGATGAAATCATAGAAAAAGAACCGACGAGTGAATATGTAAGAAAAATTCTGGAAATAAGCGAAAAGCATTTCAAGAAATACGGAAGGAGAAAAATGTCTGTCGAAGAGCTTGACAAATTAATTTCTTAAAATGTTTAACTTCAACTTGACTGAGGAACTAAAAAACAAGCTTGAAAAATTATCAAAAAAAGACAAGAAAAAAGCAGAAATAATAAACAAAAAAATTAAAGAGATAATTTCTCAAGATAACGAGTCAATAAATCATTATAAAAATTTAAGGCATGATTTGAAAGAATTTAAAAGAGTTCATATTGACAAACATTTTGTTCTTGCCTTTAAAGTTGAAATCCAAAATAACTTTATCCTATTTATTGATTTTGACCATCACGATAATATATACAAAATTCTCCAGCGTAATCTTTAAAAACCACTTCTCCAATCATTTATTATGGCATTCAAAATTAATTTGGGAACTAAAGAAGGAAAGACTTACAAAATGGAAGTCGAGGCTGAAGAGTTGGTTGGAAAGGAAATAGGAGAGAAAATCTCGGGAAGTGTTATTTCTCCCGAGCTTCATGGGTATGAACTTGAAATTACTGGCGCTTCTGATAGTTCTGGATTTATGGCTCATCCAAAAGTTGAAGGTTTCAATCTTAATAGAATTCTGCTTACATTAGGTTTAGGAATGCACAAAAAACCACGAGGACTTAAAAAGAAAAATAAAAGGCCTTCTAAAGGACTTAAGTTAAGAAAAACAGTTAGAGGAAAAGTTATTTCTCCAAATATAATTCAAGTTAATGCTAAGATCTTAAAGGTCGGTGCGAAACCGCTTTCTGAAATTTTTCCTGCTGAAGCACAAAGTGAAGCGCAATAAAGATAAATACAAGTTTTTCTTATATAATTAATGGGAAAACCGCCAAGAAATGATATATGGGGAAAAGCAACTATAGAGGACTTTTCAAGTTTATGTCCAACACGCGAGCTTAGATTAGAAAGAATTGCATCCGAAATGACCACACTTCTAGGTGAAATTGGATTAAGCATTGCAAACCACAAGAAGATAAATAGAAAAGCGTTCCACATAAGATATGCTACACTAATCAAAGAAGCTATAAGCAAAAAATATTCAGAAAGTCAGCTTAATGAATTTAAAGAAAGATATGATAGATTGCTTGAGTCATATTAATCTACAATAATAATTAAAAAGACCTTGTTATATTAAAGTTAATGGTAGAATCTTTAGTTCTTGATACAAAAGGACTTGCAGAATTTAATTTTGACATGTGTAGAAGTACATATTTATTAAACCCCCAAGCACATGGTTCGCTTAATTGGGAAAAATTATCTTATCCAAAAGCAAGTGAACTTGCTTCTTCACATGGGTTAAAGATTATTTATGGAAAAGAAAGAGATGAGGATGAAAATTACAAAATTTATAGGAATAAATTTGATAATCAAAAATTAGATAGTTTAGAAGGAAGATTTATTGCTTACCAAGATCAACAAATTGTTGGAGTCAGTTTGAAAAAAGATTTAGGAACTTTATTAAAGAAAATGAAGGGGCTTTTGAAAAAAGATCCTATATTAATAGTTCATGTTGGAAAAGGTTATGGGATGTATTCTAAAAAATAATTTATGATTATAGTAAATCTTTATACAAAGATATTTAAATATTCTTTTTATATTCAATTTATGAAAAAAGAGAAGGTGGTGATTTATTCTGTTATTGCTATCTTTGGTCTTATCCTTGTTCTTTATTTTGTTAATACATCTTATAATCAGACCTCTACTGGAAATACAGTTAAAGATCTTATCGATGATATTTTTCTCGCGCCGAAAAGTGGTGGTCCTACAATAACCGCTTGTAATGATCACATTGATAATGATGGCGACGGATATTGTGATGTTTCTGGAAGACGTTCTTATTGCAGCGATGGAAGCAAGCCAGGAGATCCTGGATGTTCATCAAAATCAGACAATGATGAATATGATTCAACATGTAAGACATCAACAGAAGTTTGTGACGGAGTAGATAATAATTGCAATGGATTAGTAGATGAAAATAATGTTTGCTTTAGTTCATCCTCTTGTGTAGAACTTTTCCCTGGAACAAATGATGTTAGTGCAGATAGAATTAATGTTGTCTTTGTTGGTCTTGCTTTCCAAGATGTTAATAGTTTTGTGAATAAAGCAACGCAAGCAGTGGACTATTATGCAAACACTACTGCTGGTGGTCCTGGATTACTAGAGCTTTCACCTTATAAAACAAATAAAGGAAAATTTAATTTCTGGTATGTTCCAAAAATATTTACTCCAATTGGAGATCCTTCAGTAAGCTGTACTTATTGTCAGAATTCAACAAGTAATAATTATTGTGGAGGACTAGCCAATAAATATGTTGCAAATTTCTGTGACTTATCTTTTAGATCTTGCTCGTATTTCGGCGGTGCATCCCATAATTCAGTTCAATATTCTGATTGGCCTTATACTTTTGACCATGAATTCGAGCATCAATTTGGAAGGTTGGCTGATGAATATACTGATTCGAGTACTAACTCGGACAAGCCTAGATCTCCAAATTGTGCTGGGGATTTAGCAACGGCACAGTTATGGTGGGCTAGTTTGGTTGGGCAAGCAGGTGCTGATGGACAATTAGTTGGATATTATGATGGATGTTCTTATATAGGAGGAAATTATAGACCAACATATAATACTATTATGAGATCTCGTGGAACTTATGGTTTTGGATTGATAAATGAAAATACTATCGCAAGTTTGTTATCTGGTTTTGTTGGTTCTCCAGTTGGAGAAGGATATGCTATGGAAGTTACTCTTGAAGGTGATCCTACAGATTTAGGATCGTATCAGATTACAAGTATTAACTCTGTTGTTTTATCATCTCCAGTTAAACAAGATAAAACAAAAAAGAATTCCTTAAAAATTAAAACAGACAAAGAAACATTTGAGCAGAGCTTTGATACTTATGATTATTTAGTTGTAGAGGACTTCGGAGAGGGAGTAGATAATAAAGAAATAAAATTGGTAGAGGCAAAAGAAATTCCATTGAATAAAATTAAGGTCTTAGTTCCTCTTGGAAAAACTAAACTTAATGCTCAGACAAAGACCTTGGATCTTCCAAGCCAAGCACATGTTCCTTTTGACATTGAATTATTATCTCAAGGGAGAGTTGTTAAAGAAATTCAACAAGAAGATTTCCAAGGCAAGATAAAATAATCCAAACTCTTAAAAAGCAAATAATTCTCGCTATTTCATGAACAAAACCAAAGAAATTCCCGAACTTAATGTAGGGGTTGTCGGGCATATCGACCACGGAAAGACAACTTTACTTAGCAAACTCACTGGAAAATTTACCGACACACATTCTGAAGAATTGAAAAGAGGAATTACAATAAAACTTGGTTACGCCGAGACGACAATTTACAAAGATAAAGATAATTATAACAACAAAGGAAAAGGGGAACCAATAAGATATATTTCTTTTATAGACGCGCCAGGGCATGAAATGCTTATGGCCACAATGCTTTCGGGGGCTGCAATTATCGACGCTGCAATCCTTGTCATTTCGGCACAAGAAGGAATAAAACCGCAGACACGCGAGCACTTTATGGCGCTGCAAGCACGTAAATTAAAAAATATAATTATAGTTCAAAATAAAATTGATCTTGCCTCTAAAGAAAAGGTCCTGGAAAATTATAGAGAAATAAAAAATTTTGTCAAAGGGACTATAGCGGAAAACGCGCCCATAATTCCGGTTTCGGCGCAGCAAGAAATAAATGTTGACAAAATCTTTGAGGCGCTTACAAAATTAGAAATACCAGAAAAAAACAAAGATGCAGATCCAATATTTTTGATTGCGCGAAGTTTTGACATAAACAGGCCGGGAACTGAAATAAAAAATCTTCATGGAGGAGTTTTAGGAGGAATATTAAAACAAGGAAGTTTGAAAGTCGGCGACGAAATTGAAATAAAACCAGGACTAACTATGAAAAAACAAAATCAGATAACTTACAAAGCACTGAATACAAAAATTTTGTCTTTGCACAAAGGAAATAAAAGTGTAGAGAAAGTTGTTCCTGGAGCAAGCATTTCTATAGAGACATCCTTGGATCCGTTCCTGGCAAAAACCGACCAGCTTAATAGTTCGCTTGCTGCGAAAAAAGGAATTTTGCCGGAACCGACGAACAGAGTAAAGGTAAAATATGAATTATTCAAAGAGATTATGGGCCTGCAAAGCAATGCCAAGGTTGAACCGATAAAAACAAAAGAAATGCTAATGATTAATGTTGACTCAAATATCTCCATAGGCAGTGTGGAAAAGATTTTGAACAATGAAATTGAAATGCTCTTAAACATTCCAATAATTGCGCTAAAAAATTCAAATTTGGGAATTGCAAGAAACATAAACAATCACTGGCGATTAATTGGTTATGGTGAGATAATTTAATAAAGGAAATTTAACAAATTAATCTCTGTTTGAATTATCGAATTGAGATAATTTAAGCATAATTATAAATATTTACGATTATTTAATTTAATATGACAACAATTTGCGTTTTTGGTGATAGTATAACATGGGGTGCATGGGATCATGAAAAAGGCGGCTGGGCAGATAGATTAAAACTCTACTGCAGCGAAGAGTATGACTATCTTCCAGTATATAATTTAGGAATTGATGGAGATACTTCCGAAGATATTTTGGAAAGATTTGAAAATGAGTGTTTGGCCCGGGAGCCCGATTTGATAATTATTTCAATAGGGGACAATGATTCCGCCCTAAAAATACCTTTAAAAGAATTTGAAGAGAATATAGGGGATATAATAGAACTTGCGGGAAATTTTACAGAAAAAATAATTTTTCTCGGGCCAAATTATGTGGACGAGAGCAGAACAATGCCAGTTGAATGGGGGAAATATTCTTATTCAAATTCCGACTTGCAAAAATACGGAAATGTGATAAAAAAACTTTGTAAAGAAAATAATTTAGGGTATATTGACTTTGAAGAGATCTTATCTAAAGATGATTTAGAGGACGGACTTCATCCAAATTCAAAAGGCCACGAAAAAATATTTCAACATATTGTCAAGTTTCTTGAGGATAATAATCTTCTTGAAAATAATGAGTAATGTTATATTACAATATTATTTAAAAAGCGGCTTTATCATTTATAAAAATGAATTTATTAAGGCACGGCATTGATCACGGATATAATTTGTTAAGGGATAGTGTTTTCAGAGCTACCGTCGCAAATCCAGAAAAAGCGCATGAATATTTTATAAAATTCACAAATGCAGTTTACGATTTAGGGATGGATAAATTTTTGCTTAATAATTCTGCAAACGGATTAAATCCGCCCTACAAGATTTCAAATGCCGCAGGATTCAACAAAAACGGAGACATTCCACCTTCTTTTATGGAATGGTTGGGATTTGACCGGGTTGTCGTTGGAACAGTAACTGGAGATCCTTGGGTAGGAAATGACTGCATGCCGAGAATCTGGCGCTTTCCCAAAACAAGTTCTATGGTAAATTATTTAGGATTGCCTGGAGTCGGGGCGGAGGCAGTAGCAGAAAATCTCTCAAGATATAAACACAATATTCCATTAACAATAAGTGTAATGTCCACGCCGGGCAAAAAAGGAATTGCTTCAGTAAATGATATAATAAAAACAGTAAGAATAAATAAAGATATCTCCAATATCGATATATTTCAATATAATGACTCGTGTCCTAATACTCATGAAGCAGAAGACATGTTAAATTCGCATCTTGAAGCAATATGCAATGAAAAACACCCTTCCCAAAAACTTGAAGCAAAGATATCCCCCGATTTAACTAAGGAAGAATTAGAAAGAAAAATCGAAATATTCCGAAGATACTCAATAAATGCAATAGTAATTTCTAATACAACAAAATATCACAATCCAAGATATATTATTATATCTCCAAGAGTAAATGTGCAGCAAGTCGGCGGAGCAAGCGGAGCTGCAGTTTATGAACCATCATTCACAATGCAGAATATGGTAGATGCAAAATTAAATGAAATTAAAAGTGAGATTGAATTAATTGCCGTGGGCGGAATTGACTCTGTGGAAAAGGCGAAAGAAAGAACTCGGTCACCTAGAGTTAAAGGAATAGAAATTTTTACCGGATTAATATTCAAAGGACCTGGATTAATTGAGGAACTTAGGGAAGCTTAAATGTACATAGATATTCATGTTCATGACAGAGATTTTACTCAATCTCACAAAGAAACAGTTTCACATGCGCTTGAGGTTGCGCGAGATTCTGGATTAGATGCTATTCTAGTTATGCCAAATACAAGCCCTGCAATAACAACTGAAGAACAAGTTAAAGCAAGATTACAATTAAGAAAAGATGCAAAAGTTCCTGAAGTTTTTTACGGAATTTATATTGGAGCAACATCAAATCCTGAACAATTGAAACGTGCTGTTGAACTTTATAAAAAATATCCTGAAGTAATTGGAATGAAGCTTTATGCTGGTGAATCCGTTGGAGATTTAGCGGTTATAAATCCTACAGAGCAACTAAGAGTTTTTGAAACTCTTTCTAATGAAGGATATAATGGAATTTTGGCAATTCATGCAGAAAAAGAAGAAAACATGCACAAAGAAATATGGAACGCATTAGTTCCAATAAGCCATTGCATCGCCCGCCCAGCAAGAGCAGAAACAGAATCAATAAAAGATATAATCTACTTTGCTAAAGCAACTAATTACAAAGGACCAATTCATATTGCACATATTTCAACACACGAGGGGGTAATGTTAGTAAATCAAGCAAAAAAAGAAGGATTAGATTTCTCATCTAGTGTTTGCCCTCATCATTTATTTTATGACTTAAGAAAAATGTTAAAACCTAATGGAATTGCATTTAAAGTTAATCCCCCACTAAGGAGTGAAGAAGAACCAAACTTATTGCTTGAAGATTTAAGAGAAGGAAGAATTGATTGCATTGAAACTGATCATGCGCCACATTCAAAAAAAGAAAAATTAGAACACCCGTTCATGTCAGGAATTGTAAGCTTATGGGCTTGGCCATTGTTTGAAAGGTACTTGCAAATTAAAGGATTTTCTGAAAAAAGAATATCTGGAGCAACATATGAATGGCAAAGACAAAGATATAATTTGGATGTTTCAAAAACAAAAAGACCAATAAAAAATAGAAGTTCTGACTATCCAATAAATCATTGGACCGGGCTAGAGGAAATGCTTAGATTGAATAACCCTTTATTATAAATTGTAATCTATAATATTAAGGTAAAGAAAAGTTTATAAATTCTTAACGCTTGTTAAAAAGATAAAAAAGAACTTGCAGTTTTGCTCTTGGTAATTGTTTCTTTTAGTTTAATCTCTGCGGCGTATGGTGTTTCTATAGAGTCAAATGTCAATGTTGGTGATGATTCGGTTTCGGCAAACTCAAGCGCGAATGTTAAAAATTTGAATAATTCTGAAAGAGGAGAAAGAATGCGTGAGAGAATTGAGAATATCATGAATTTTGAAAATAGATTAAGAATAAAATTAAATAATTCAGACACTTGCCCAACAAATTGCGAGTGTGAGGGTTCTGTAACTCGTTGCATGATAAATGGCACACGGCAGATGACAGTAATAGCAGGTAATTCAGGCAACATAATTATTATAACTAAAGACGTTAACGCTTCAACAAGAGTTGAACTTTACAAGTCAGACAACGGAACTATTATTGCTAAATTCAAAAATAATGAAACAAAAGAGATCATACTCCCAGATGAAGTAAAAGAAAGAATAATTGCAAAGTTAAAGGCCAAAGCCGAAATGAGGAATATGACTCTTGATGAAGATGGAACTTATTACGTTATGATGAAGAAGAAAGCACGACTATTTTGGATAATTCCTGTAAATGAAAATGCTGATGGACAAGTTGACGCTCAAACCGGCCAAGTTATTATTGTTAAAGGCCCTTGGTGGGGATTTTTAGCAAAAGACGAGTAAACGAAAATTATAAAAACACCTATTTGTTAACGTATCCGTGCCCAGCTTTGTTTTCAAGTTCGCTTGTTAACATAGTACAATCCTTCGGGATTTTGGGCACACTTAAATTCTAACAGAACAAAAATCTTGAGCAAATATTTTTAATTAATAAACTTCAGCACCAACAATTTGATTTGATAAAATTGACTGGTCTACTGCCCTATTGTAGCGCACTAAC
This sequence comes from Nanobdellota archaeon, assembly GCA_038045305.1. Classification (GTDB taxonomy): domain Archaea; phylum Nanobdellota; class Nanobdellia; order Pacearchaeales; family GW2011-AR1; genus JAUSKC01. The sequence continues at coordinate 14,372 of JBBSYJ010000003.1, forward strand.
CTCTCAAATTCATATAAATCTTCATCAATTTGCAAAGAGGTTACAGGAACAGGATTAGACATAACTTTATCATATTCCTTTAGAGTTTTCTCAAATTGTTCTTCTGTCAGCATATTAAATGAATTCAAATCAAGCTTAAATTAATTTCTATCTAAAAGTGAAACATTAA
>JBBSYJ010000004.1:0-2221 GCA_038045305.1 Nanobdellota archaeon
AAAAAATAAGCCAATCTGTTTTCTTTAACATTACTGAATAATCTAATTTGTTTTGGGAAATTCTAAATTAAATTTATTATTTTTGGCAGATTTTGGAGCACTTTATTTCAATAAATGGCAAAAATAAAGTGATTTTGTTGGGTGGGGCATTGAATCGTAGTAGTTACAAAAAATATATCTTCCGATGACAAAATCCTTATAAATAATCTCTTTATTAATTTTAACATGACAAAAAAGGTGTTAGGAGTTTTTTACTATATTTGTTCTTACAGGACTCACAGTCATTTCTATGACATTAAAATAATTGAAAGGAGGTTAATAAAATGATGAAAATTTTGAATAGTTTATTATTAATGGCTATTCTGGTAGTTTCTGTAGTTCCTATGGCTGCCGCTGTTAGTGTAGGCGGGGGCGTTGTTGTTGATATAACAACTGAAGATTTCGCTCCACAAGTGTGGATGTGTGATAACAGAGTTGTTTATGATGACGCAACTGAGCCTGGAAGAATCTCACGAGATGGTCAAACACTTGTAGAAAGAATAAATAATTATGCTTTCGAGGGTGAACAGATTGGATGGACAGTTCTTGTTTTCGACAAGAATGGTATAGAAAAAATTGAAGACGTATTCGCTACAATAGGACCAGTTCAAGGAGCTGGAAATGATATTGAAGTGAACTGTAGAATTGACCATATAGTTCAAGCAGAAGAACAGTTAAACGAACAGTGTAATGCAAGAATTTTGGAAGAGGAATTAAGTTCTGTTCCAGAAAATACTGCAGCTTACTATGACTGTCTTTTAACAGTTGAAACTCCTTTGTCTATGTACGGGGAATACTTCATAACTGTTGAAGCAACAGACCTTGACGGTTTGAGCGGAACTATGGCAGAAAACGAATACTGGTTTTTGAACCCTGTTATTGCTTTAAGCATAGAGGGAGATGTAGTATTCGAAGATGTTAGACCTGGAACATCCAGTTACTCTGAAACAATTTTAGTTGGCAACGATGCTGACGAAGGTTCAGGAGTAATGATGGATATGTTCATTTCAGGAACTGACTTCTATGATTCAACAAGTAGTGGTGCTAAGTGCCCAGTTTCAAACCAATTGGAATTGAGTAACTTTAATTACTTCGCAACTAGCGGAGCTTACTCTACTTTGCAAGATCCAAGAAGAGATGTTGAAGGATATGTTCCTATTGAATATGGTATTGGATTCAACGATCCAAATCCATTCTACAATAACAATGAAATCCTACAGGTTCAACAAGTTGGACCTTACTATGTTGCAAATGTTTTAGCTCCTGGAGCTGAACAAGCAGTAACATTTAGATTGAACTTGCCAGAGCCATGTAACGGAGACTTCGATACTGGAAGCATATACTTCTGGGGTGAAGCTATATAAGAATAATTTTTATTTTTTTATTTTTTTATTTAACTTTTAACGTCGGGAAAGGCCGACGACAAAATATCGGCCTTATTATTTAATAGAGCAAAATATTAATAAAGCAAATATGGGATTAGAATAAAATGAAAATTAGTGAATCAAGAAAATTAGGAATGGGAATTTTTGCAGTGCTGGCTTTAGTTTTAACTTTAAATTATGTTGCGGCGTTACAAGGGCAGCTGCAGCAATCGTGTTTGAGTCAAGGGGATATAATTAGATTTTCACAATGTAATCCTGCTATGTCTGATTATGTTTGTGATTCAACTAGTTGTCAAATTTGCGTTACTTATTATTCTGAATTAGATGTTTATTGCCCTGCACATCCTAGTAGTTGTAATAATGCGGGCTTGCAATGTAATGCAAATACTAGCAGTGGAGGTGGAGGAGGTTCTGGTCCTGATCTAACAGCGCCGGAAATAACTATTCACTCTCCTATTGAAGACCAAATTTATAATACTAAGAGGGTCTTGTTAAATGTTGGATTAAATGAAGTTGCAAGAATAGAATATTCTACCAATGGCGGAACATGGAAGGATATTTGCAGAAATGGGTGCATGAATGGCCAAGCGGATTTAAGATTAGAAGATGGCTTAAATTTGGTGGAAGTTAGAGCAATTGATAGATCACAAAATATTAATCAGACAGAAGTTAATTTCTTTATTGATTCCAAAAAGCCGAGAATTCTGAAAACAGATCCAAAAAAAGGATATGCCAACGGGAGCTTTTCTGTTGAGTTCAGAGAAGAAAATCCTGTTAACTTAAAATTAATTGTTAAT
>JBBSYJ010000005.1:0-4426 GCA_038045305.1 Nanobdellota archaeon
GTTTTATTTTATATTGTTGCATTAACGGGTGCTGAATTGAAATCGACAGATTTTTAAATAAAAATTTAATAATAGGAGTATGAAGAAATTAATATTGCCAATCAGTCTAATTGTTTTGGTTGGATTCACAGCGCTTGTTTCTGCTATTTTAACAAAAAATAATTTTCAACAAGTTAATTTCAATGATAATTTTGGTGGAGTTAGTGGAGACCACGTAACCATTCATTTGAAACAAGGATGGAATTTATTACCTCTAGCATTTATTGCTGATGCTGGTGGGAGATATTGGGGTAATTATAAAGAAGGTTCTACATGTAGCCAAGATGTCTTTCAGAATGTTTGGTTCTATTCTCCAGAATTCGGAGATTACTATCACATTCCTGTTGATAAGGGGGAACAATTAGCAAACATAGATGATTGGCGATATCCTAAAACTCGAGGAAATGATTTTTTATTAAATGAGTTTAAGAATAAATACTATCATATTTATGCGGGAAGTGCTTGGGTTTATTCTGAAAAAGGCTGCACACTTGAAGGAGATGAAGGTATTAAATTAACGTCTAGCCAAGTTGGAGATGAGGAACAAGAAAGAAGCTACAAGTATGATGAGTTAGTCCTTAGAAAAGGTTGGAATTTTATTCCAGTAGATATGTTGATGGTTGCCTCAGAAGCTTCATTTAGCCAGATTTTTGAAGGATGTAATGTGATAAAATATAATGCTTGGAATAATGAGAAACAAGATTGGGTGGTTCTTAAAGAAGATATGCAAAGTTTAGACCGATTTAATAGTGAAACTCCAGATAAAGAAAATATATTTTCTACTCTAGTAATAAAGACCGACTCAGATTGTAATCTTGCAAAAAATATATATGGATTATTGGGGGCAAATTAAAATGATAAAACAAAAAAGAGGGATGAGTACATGGATATGGGTCTTGATAATTTTAGTTCTAATTGCCTTTGGTATTGGAATTTACTTCTTATTAACTGGTGGAAGTGATGGAGGAAGTTCTATAATCAGTGGCGGGAACTCAATACCTCAACCTCCTGCTTTACCAAATTAAATAAGATAATATTACTATGGGTTGGAGGGATTTACCAAGTTGGTTAAAAGTAGGAATTGTCTTTTCTGCAATCTTATTGATTGCTAGCATATTTTTATTTCCCTTTGCTTACAATACTGAGTTTCGTTCTCCAAAAAAAGATAGCTTAATATCCATTGTTAAAATAAGTGTAGACCTTTCTCTTATTCTTGTTTTTGCTTTCCCAATACTTTTCTCAATAATCTATAATAGAAAACTTAAAGATTCAGCTAGAGGAATAAAATATGGATTTTTTATCGGGACTATTTTTTCTTCTTTGTATATTTTATATCATATTTTCTTCATACAACAACTGATTGGACGGGTTTATAGCGGGGGATATAAAAAAATCTGGATGTCTATATGCGAAAGTTGTCAATTTGAAATTTTAAGCGTTATCTTAATTATGGTTGTTTATTTATTGGTTGGGTTATTTATTAGTTGGGTTGTTGGAAAAATTAGAAATAAAAACTAATTAATCTTTGTACAAATTTCATCAAACATTTTTCTCAATCACCTTCGCATCAATTCCATACTTTTCTAATAACTCTTCTGGTTTTCCAGAATGCGGAATTCCGCGTATGCAAAGATGTTTCATCCCAATTCCAGTTCCTTCTAAAACTTTAGAAATCATCTCGCCAATTCCACCTGCTTCATAATGATCTTCAACAACGATAACTTTGTTTCCATGTTCTTTTACAAAATCAATAAATTTCTTTCTGTCAAATGGCTTAATGCAATATAAATCAATAACTGCAACATTTTTCTTTTTCTTTTTCAGTTCATCATGGGCTTTAAGCGCCTCATGAACCGTTATTCCTGCCCCAATAACAACTGCAGCATCTTTTGTTGTTTCTTTTAGAACTTTAAAATCTCCAACCTCGAATTTTTCATTTTCATTGTATAAAATTGGCGTCTTCCCGCGGGTCGTTCTGATGTATTTTATTCCGCTTAAATTTTTGCATTCAAATAAAAGTTTTTCAGTTGAAACAGCATCTGAAGGATAGAAAATTATAGAGTTAGGCAGAGCACGGAACATTCCTATATCTTCCAATCCCATTTGCGAAACACCATCCTTTCCTATTGAAACACCAGAATGCGAGCCGCATATTGTAAAATTCCCCTTAGAATAAGCAGACATTCTTATCTGATCGTGAGCGCGCGTTAAAAATGCAGCAAATGTCGACGCGAAAACATGAAATCCCTTTTTGCTTAAGCCCAAAGCCATTCCAATCATATTTTGTTCTGCAATGTAGGCCTCTATAAATTGTGCCGAACTTTTTTTCTTCACATTTTCTGATTTTGTAGAATTTGAAACCTCTCCATCAACAGCAATAACATTTTTCTCAGCTGCAGCCATTAAAGCCAATGCATTTCCATACGCCTCGCGTGTTGCAACCACATCTGTCTTTTTGTATTTTGTAAATATAATCTTCTTGTTTTTGTATTCATTTACCTTAACTTCGTGCGCTTTTTCAATCATTACAGAAGGCATTTCAACTTCTTTAATTTCTTTCAGCGCTTTTGCAAGTTCTTTCTCATCAAGCGCCCTTCCATGCCAACCATTTTTATTTTCTAAAAATGAAACACCTTTTCCTTTAATCGTTTTAGCAAGAATAACAAAAGGTCTTCCTTTATTTCTTTTGGCCTTTTCAAAGGCCTTAATTAATTCCTCAACTTTATGTCCATTAACCTCTGCAACATTCCACCCAAAACTTTCAAATTTCTTTTTGTAATTATCTAAATCCCATCCTTCTAACGTTTCTCCTCTCTGTCCAAGCCGGTTTACGTCGACAATTGCAATTAAATTATCTAATTTATAATGTGCTGCAATTTCCATTGCTTCATAATTAGAACCCTCAGCCATTTCTGAATCGCCAAGCAAAACAAAAGTTCTGAACTTTCTTTTTTCTAATTTTCCTGCCAAAGCCATTCCAACTCCGACGCTAAGCCCTTGACCTAAACTTCCTGTAGCAACTTTAATATGTGAATCAGAGTAAGGTATAGGATGCCCCTCAAGGCGTGAATTTACTTTTCTTAATCCATTTAAATCATCTTTTATCGCGCCTGCGCGTTTCAAAACAGAATACAAAATAGGCGCCGCGTGACCTTTTGAAAGAATAAATTCGTCGTTGTCTTTGTTTTGAGAATTATTAACATCCCATTTCATTTCTTTAAAAAATAAAGTCGCAATAATTTCAGCGCATGACAAGCACGACGTAGGATGCCCGCTTCCAGCAGAAGACGTGCTTATAAGAACATCCCTTCTTAGAACATTTGCAATTGATTTTAATTCGTCCACCCCTTTTTCCATGAATACAAATCGGCAACTATCTATTAAAATCTATCGCCATTAATTATGTTTATAATTAGTGACCACAAAACTGGGCTTAATTTTATAATTTCAGCCCAGAAAAGTAGGCATAATTTATTTTAATGAATTTTAATTGTGGTCTTATATTGAGAAATTAATTACCTTGCCTTCGTCCACATTTCGTTAAAATAATTTCTTAAATTATCAGCTAGGGATTCTGAATGTATTAACACGGAGAAGATTGTCTTATCCCAAGAAACTAGTAGAATTTTATCATTTATAATGTCAATGTTTCCCGGGAGAGGCAAATTAGAAAATTTCATAGTTAGGTGTTTGGACTTTGTAGCAAACCAAGACTTTTCATATTCGGCGTTACATATTCCTCTGTTCTTTATTCCTTTGACTAAATCAACAATACTGTTATAAAATAAGTTGGATTCTTCAGCATATTTTTCACCATGAATATAGAAGAATAATATTTCGTCTTTCTTTGACGAATTTTTAAATAGTTTTTCATATGCTGTTCTTAATCCTTTTTTACCAATAAAAACTTCTGCTTCTTGTTTTAATTTTGCTTCTTGCAACTTCTCCAAATCTGGAAGAATTTTCTTTAGGGCCTCTCTTTCTTGTATTAATTCTTCTTGCTTTTTATCAATATATTGAACTAGATTAGAAGGAGATGCTGCTTGAAAATGTTTAGTTTTATTCTTAATTATGAAACTTACAATTCCCTTTTCTATTAATCTGTTTAATATATCATAGATGTTAGAATAAGCAACTTTTGATCTTTTTACTATTGGTCCAACAGTCGAGCTTCCTAACTCGCTTAAAGCTAAGTACACCTTTGCTTCTCCTTCTGTTAAACCAATTTTTAATAAATTGAATAGTTCATGATTTATCATGTTATTTAGAGTAATGTTAACTATAAAACTCTTTCTATTACACCTTCTGTACAGGGGAGATAATTAATATAAATTCATTTTCTTACTAGAAATTAAGGAGAAATCAAAATGCCACCAAGCGGATTTAG
>JBBSYJ010000006.1:0-35977 GCA_038045305.1 Nanobdellota archaeon
GTCGCTCTTGCATCATATTTATTTAATAATTTTAACAATTTATCCAGCCCATTTAACGACACGTTATACATTTCATCTTCAGATATCTTCTGTCCATATTCTTTTGGCAGGTCAAACTCTTCCAAGTCAAAAGTCAAGAAAATTTTATCTTTCATATTTCTTAGCCAATTCAGAATATTTAATTTTTAGCAAACTGAAAAACATTACAATTGAATCCTTTATTATATTTACCGTCGATGAATTGTATGTCTCTGGACGTGAAACGATAATAGGCATCTCCTTTATTTTAAAATTGTATTTTAAAGACAGGAAAATTAATTCCGTGTCAAATGCAAATCTTTTTATCCTTTGCTGCGCAAAGAGTTTTCTTGCTGCAGAACTCCTAAATCCTTTTATTCCGGCTTGAGTATCAAGATAAGGATGATTTAATAAAATTCGTGATATTTTATTATAGACAATTCCGGGAATCTGGCGGTTCAATTTTATTCTGCGCCTATTTTCTTCTTTGGCAAAAGTTCTGGAACCTAAAACAACATCATATCTTTCCAGATATTTGATAAGATCATGTAAATAATCCAAAGAATAAGCCAAATCACTGTCCATAAAGCATATATAATTTCCTTTAGCCATCTCCACCCCTTTTTTTACAGCGTATCCTTTTCCTTTATTTTGGTTGTAAGATATAAGTTTTATATTTTTAGTTTTTGGGAAGATTAAATGGCTGTGTAAGATTCTTAAAGAATTGTCTGTAGAACCATCGTTGACGAAGATAAATTCAAAATTAGGAAACTTCTTAGAGAATTCCTTTACTTCTTCAATTGTACCTATTAAAGTCCGGCTTCCGTTGTACACTGGCAAGATAACTGAAACTACCATGTATTTTCAGAGAAATTAAGGATTTTAAAGATATAGTATGCCAGAGAAAACTATAAAAGTCAAGCCCTAAGATTAATTAAATGACACAAAAGAATCCCTTGGTTGAAGTTATAATTTTGACACATAACAACAAAAAGATATTGAATGACTGCTTGAATTCATTGAAAAAAACGCAGTATAAAAACCTAAAAGTAACTATTGTGGACCAAGATTCTAGTGATGGAACTTCTGAGTTGATTAAGAAAAATTACCCAAAGTTTAATGTTTTTAGAAACAAGATAAATGAAAGTTTTTCCGCGGCAAATAATAAAATTCTTAAGAGTTCCAAAGCAAAATACTGCATTCTGTTAAATGACGACACAACACAAGAACCAAACTGGATTAATGAACTTGTCAAAGTTGCAGAAGCGGATGAAAAGATTGCTGTATTGCAACCAAAGATTTTAAGCATGAAAAATAAAAAAATGTTTGAGCATGCAGGAGCTGGTGGGGGATTTATTGATATTTTTGGATATGAATTTTGCAGAGGAAGAATTTTCTCAGAAATTGAAGAGGACAAAGGCCAATATGATAATATAAAAGAGGTCTTTTGGGTTTGCGGTGTTGCATTATTTATAAGAAGAAAGGTCTTGGATGAAGTTGGATATTTGGATGAGGACTTTGGTTCTTATTTCGAAGAGACTGATTTAAGTTGGAGGATAAACTCTGCTAAATATTTGCAAAAATATATTCCAAGATCAATTGTTTATCATATTGGAAGCGCAACATGGGGAAACAAGAAGAATTCAGCAACAAAAGAGTATCTTCTTCATAGAAACAGTTGGTTTGTTCTGGGAAAGAACTATTCTAGGAAAAACTGGTTTTGGATTTTGCCTTCGAAATTATTATTAGAAATGATAACAATTTTTGCTTTTCTCTTTACAAATCCAAAAAAATCATATGCTTCATTAAAAGGTTTTATTTGGTTTATATTTAATATAGGAAAGATAAACAAAGGCAATAAGAAAACTGAAGACCTTAAGAAAATAAGCGACATAGAGTTAATGCAAAAGATGGTAAAAACAAGTGTCGCGCTTCAGTATTTCATCTCAGGTAAGAAATATTTCAAAGAATATGAAAAATTTTTATAAATTACTATTTTTTAAATTGATAAATAATTACTGATGGCTGTGTTTTTTGCGTGTCAAAGAACGTTGCATAAACAGGATTTAAGTCATTTTGAATTTTTGGGAGGTAATTCTTAATATAATCATTATGCCAATTGTAGGCCGACCAAAATAAATAATCAGCATCTGGAGTGTAATTAGACGGAATTGACGTTGGGGGGTAATCGACTGCAACCAAATTTGGAGCGTAATAAATAATATAAGGAGATGACGTTTCTCCAATAATTCGTGAGCCATTTGGCAGATTAGTATTCATCCATAAAGAGGCCTGCTTTATATCATAGTACGACTGCGCTTTATCTTTTATTATCGCGTCACCATAAGTGTAATTATAATAAGCGCCAGCCAAAAGCAAAACAGAAACTACCAAAATCGCAGATATTTTATAGTTCTTCTGCAAGAACGACGCTATTTTTTCTATTGCTATTGCAGGGAAAACAACGATTGAAAGAACTGCTATAAACAAATACCTATCTTCAGCCGCCTTTATTAAAAAGATGAAAAATGCTAAAGTAAATATTAATAACAAAGATAAAAATAAGTCGGATTTTAACATTTTATCTTTATTTATTAAGTCATAGCCAACAAATAATCTTAATAGAACAATTAAAATGCCAGCGACGAATAAAATTAAAAAGGGCCATTGCAGTATGTGCGGCAAAAATCCTAAAGTATAATATGCAAAGGATGTCTTCTCACCAGCACTCTGAGCGTAGTTTTCTGCAGCAGGAAATAAACTCCCAGATGTGAAAAAATTAAATGTAAACAAAATTATTATAGGAATCATACCAATAATTCCACCAATCCAAAATTTCTTATTTTTTAAGAAAGATAATTTCTGCGTGAATAATAAAAAGGCAATATAGACGAATCCTATTAATCCAACAGGGTATCTTATTAAGATTGCAATTGATAAGGAAAATATTGAAAGAGCGAATGGCTTTAACTTTAGGTCCTCTCCTGCCTTAAAAAAGAAATAAATGCTTAGAAGCGCGAAGAAGGGTGCCGGAACGTCGGTCAACATTCTCATTGAATAAAATATATGAAGCCACGAAACGGCTAGAATAGCTGAGGCAATTAAAGCAATCTTCTTGTTGTACATTTTCTCACCGATAAGATAAACCATCAAAATAGAAAGAAATGAAGGTATAAATTCAAATACAAATTTTGATGCCGGCTCTTCAAATCCAATTTTCATTAAGGCAGCCCAAAGAAATGGAACTATAGGAGGCCTTATCATTATTTCTCCGACGAGAATCGGCATTTGACTGTAAGCAAACCCGGAAAGGATATTCTTTGCAAGAGTTCCGTAAATTAACTCATCCCACCACAATGCCTGGTCTTTTGTAATAGTAAAATAATAAAGTCGGACTAAAAATGCAAAAACAAGTATGGCTATCAATCCCAAATTATATTTATCACTTAGCCAATTATAGACCTTTGATTCTCTTTTTTCCAGATTCTCTTCCATGTCCATAAAAATTCATGTTTAGAAGGTTTTTAACTTTTACTTCAAAGTAGATTGTCTTGGAGTTGAAAGCTCGTGCGGTCTATCATCTTTAGAAGTTGAATAAAGAACATTATCATACAAATGATGGCGAGTGGCATCTGCAAGAACATTTGGCAAATATCCTTTTCTTCGACCGTATTCCAAAAATCTTTGGGCGGCTAAGTCCCCTTTTGGAAGAGAACCAAAATAAGGAGCTAAGTTTCCTATAATTGTTTTTTCTTGCTCACTATTTGAAATAGTCCCATTTAAAGAATGAATATAATCTATTTGTGTTAACATCTCGTTAGCTGCACCATTATTAGGGAGATTTCTTAAGTGAGCAAGAGTCATTTCACTTAATTTCTCGTTGGTAAATACTGGTTGAGTTAAATAATTACGAGCTAAAATATGCCCTTCAGGAATAAGAGCAAAAAGATTAAACTTTCTTCTTAATTCTGCATTCTGGTCTCTGTATCTTTCTAATTCATCTTGAGGAAGCCAAATTGAAGGATCATCTTTCAAAAGTTTGGCTCTTCTTGGACCCATCCACTCTTTCATAAATCGCAAAACAGATCTGTCGAAAAAGCTGTCTTTAATATCACTATTATCACTTTGATAAAAACCAAATTCTTCACAGATATTATAAATTTTTGTTCCAAGATAAGGAACTAAAGTAGAAGCCCATGCCATTGTTGGACCTCCAGTAACCCTTCTTAGACGAATGTTGTACTCTAACATTTCCAAATCAGCATCAAGATTCATGGAAGTAATGTTTGAAGTTATTCCCCAAGGCAATCCGGTTATTTGCTCTGTTCTAACTTTTAACCCTAATTTCATTAATTTCTCCATACCATCAAAGACCACTTCGTCGTCCATATGTCTATCAAGAATTTTTTTCCTCATTTCAGGATCTGCTGCTTCTATAGCGTGAGTCGCGCCAGAGGCCCCAGCTTTCTTAATTAAATCCAAACGTTTGTCACTTTTTGTCATCTCCCATCTCATTTGATAATGGAAAGGAATTCCAACTTGCTCGGGCCAGGTCTCTGAAAATTGATCTAAAAAGCCACCAACTTTATCATCAAATCCAAAAACGTCATCTTGGAAATATATTGTTTCTGCAGGCCATCTTTCATTAATTTCTCTACCCTCCCTTAAGATACTGTCTAAATTTCTTATGTTTTGAGGGAATAATCTTTCACCCATGCCTTGTTTTATAAATGCTGCAGCTACTTCTGGAGAGATTTTTAATTCTTTTAAAGTGCTGCTGTTATAACAATAAGTGCAACCATAGGGACAACCAGTCATAGTTATCATACTTTTTATTTTGCTTTTTGCATGCTCTGGATAGTCCGAATAAAATGTCTCTCTATCAGGAAAAGGAAATGTCTCTAATTCTGTAAGAGGCATGATTCCAGGTTTTGCTTGTCCTCTTAAAATTTTTCTAAATGAATTAAAACCCTCACTCATAACAACAAAGTCTGCAGATCCTAAAGATTCTTCTGGAAAATAAGTCGGATGATAACCACCAACGATAGTTTGAATACTTGGAAAATCTTGTTTTAATCTTTTAAAAGCTTCATGTAACTTCCGATCATTTCCAGTGTAAACTGTAAATCCAACAACATCTGGCTTAAAAGCTTTAACAAACTTAAAAAAAGGTTCGTAATCGTGATCTTTAACAAGGATATATTCTCTATCCCATCCTTCGTCACGTGCTAAACCCCCAAGATGTAACAAACCTAAAGGTTCAATTGCTGAATAAGCTGCCCCCAATGCTACTCTTTTTTTTGCCATCTTTTGTATTAATTTAATATGAATATTTTATAATTTTAATCAATAAAATAATTAGTCAATATTAACATCCAAAGCTCTTAAATCAATTTGCAATTTTGTGAAATTTTCATATAAAATACCATTAATTCCCACTTCACAAGCTCTTTGAGTATTATTAAGAAAATCATCTATAAAAACCGTTTCTCTTGGGCGCGAACCAAGTTCATCTAATATTTTTCCAAAAAATTGGTATTGTGGTTTTGCCATCCCCATTTCTACAGAAACAAAATTATAATCAAACAATTCATGATACCCTCTTCTTGAGCTTAATTTATAAATTTCTTTTTCGGTATTTGTCGCAGCTGCAACTTTATAATCATTAGTCCTTAATCTTTCTATTAACTCAAGAATTTCAGGATTCATTTTTAAGGAAGTTTTATCATAGAGTTCTAAATGTTTTGCAACAACATCTTCAGGACTGATTCCAGTTATAGAAAGTCGTGCCAAAGACATTTCATAGTAGTCCCGTAAAGAAAGTTCTCCTCTGTGGACTCTTTGAGATAAATCGCCAGTTCTGGAAGATAATTCATGACTTGTTTTTCCTAGAAATTCTGCAACTCCTGAATTGATTGTATCTCTTGCTTCTGGAACAAGGACGCCCCCTAAATCAAAGACCACACTTTTTATCATAAAGATTAATGATTATTCATCTATTATAAAGATTTTGCTACAAAAGTATAAGGTTACAAAAACCTCTCTAAATTTAACTAAAAATAAATGGTAAAGGCGTTTATTTTCGACATGGATGGGGTATTAGTTAATTCTGAGAAGATAAAGGCTGATACTTGGAAAGTGGTATTAGTAAAATATGGGGTTTTAAATGGGGATGAGTGGTATGAAAAGAAAATTGGTACCCCTGGAAAAGTCCTGGCACAAAAAGCCATAGAAGAATTTTCTTTGCCTATTGGATTCGAAGAACTTTTTCATGAAAAACACGCAGCATATTTAGAAAGATTAAAACAAAGCTCAGTACCGATTGAATCAACAATAAACTTTTTAAAATCTATTCCAAAAGAGAAATTTAAAATTGCTATAAGTTCATCTATGAATAGGTCTGCAATTGAAAGTCAGATGACATTTCTAGGTTTATATGAACTTTTTGATGCTGTTACTTCAGGTTTAGATGAAGTTGAAAAAGACAAGCCCCATCCAGATATTTATCTTCTTTCAGCAAAAAAACTTAACACCCCTTTTGAAGAATGCATAGTTATAGAAGACAGTTCTTTAGGAGTAGAATCAGCAAAAAGGGCTGGGATGAAATGTATAGGATTTATTAGTCCTTGCAGCGGAAATCAAGATTTATCAAAAGCTGATTTAGTTATTAATAATCTTAATATTATCCATTTTGAAAGATTAATCAGTTTCTTAAACACTCTTTAATCGCATCATAAACCTCATCAACTGAAACTGCAGATTGCGCTTCAGGAATATTTTGCCTTGAGAACATATACTTTCCAATTAAAGGACTGACAATCTTTTTCATTCGGCCGTAATCGTAAATTTCATTTGGAGGGGTGCAGTTGAAAATTGTTACAAGATTCTTTTTCAATCCAAGAGCAAGATGCATTCCTAAAGTATCACCGCAAACAATTAATTCGCAGCCGTTGATATCATCAATATGTTCTTTTATCGTCGGTTTCATTCCTAAAGAGATCACTTCATAACCATCACTCTGCAAACGCTTTTTAAGTTCAGGATACCCAGCCCAGTATTTGTTTGGCCATTTACTTTCTGTTACATCAATTAATCCAATAGTTCCACGAACTTGTTCTTCCGAAAGCGGCTTAATTCCAAGATCATATTCCTGAGACGACCACTTATGCCCGAGCATTTCAGTCCAAATTTGAGGGACGGACTTCTGGTTTTGCATTTTAATTTTATCCGCCTCTTCTTTTGAGTAACGCCTACTTATGAAAGACATGTCAAGCCAGTAATCACATTCTGAAGTGTAATCAACTTTATCGCTGCCGTCGAGAAAATGTCCAATGAGTTTTTTTGTTTTTATTCCTTTAAGGTATTCAAGCGGAGCGCGCTCTTCGTCCAAACTTAAAATCAAATCAAATTCATGTTGTTTTAATAATTCCTTATCATCTTCATTTTCAAAAATGTAGACCTTCTTTATTTTTTTAGAATTTAAAATATCTTTTGCAGCTTTGCTTGTTAACCAATGAATTTCACCATTTAATTCTGAAAGAAGAACAGTCGTTCTTACGACGTCTCCTAAGGCCCCTAGTTTTGAGATCAGAGTTTTCATATATTATCCCCCTCAAATTGTTCTGCTGAATCTTGTGGAATAAATCCTAATTGTTTTTCTAGAAAAGACAAATCTACTAGGCCGTTTTTATTTGCTGAACTGCAAGGAATGTTGACAAAGCCATTATAATTTAAACTTGCTTTTATTATTCCAGCTATATCTCTTTTACTGAGCCAATGAGAATAATCAATAGGTTGGGAATTTGGGAAATTACATGGTTTGTCATTTTCATTTACAGAACCTAGGCGCAAATTCACAACAGAGATTTTATATTTTTTATGATAATCTCTTCCTATTTCTTCAGATAAAAGTTTTAGTAAACCGTAATCATTTGCTGATGTCGTGGGAGTTTCTTCTGAAATCTTCTCCTTCGAATCAAAAATTTCTTGCCAAGGATAAACATTTAAAGAACTTGCATAAATTATTCTTTTTACTTTATTCCGGACCGCAGCTTCGTAAACATTTCGTGTTCCTGTTAAATTTGGGTTAATTAAACTTATCCAATTAATATAATTTCTAACATCTGCAGCAAGATGTATTACTGTTTCAATATTTTTGAAATAGGGGAAGATTTCATGCAAATCACATATATCTGCTTGTACAACCCCGTCACCTTTTTCTTGATCAAGTAGAACTAAATTGTGTTCTCTAAGATTTTCTTTTAAAATCCTCCCAATAGTCCCTTCAGATCCAGTAATTAAAGTTTTCATTTTGTGCTTTTAGGTGTCTTCCATGCATCAGTGTGGAATTTTTTTGCAACCTTAACATGATATATTGAAAGTCCCCATATGTAAAGTTTTACAGGAAATAAAATGAAAGTCCAAATTATTTCTTTGAAATTCTTAGGATAGAGAAATGCCCTATAAGATTCAAATAATTCATTTTTGAAGGTCTTTGTTTTTGGGTAGTCCTTTAAATTGATATATTTTGACATTTGCGCATGCGCTTTTGTTGTTCTTTTTTTCTGGTCAATAAAATCATGTAAATTTTTAGGGTAAGAAACGTAGACAATTGCATTCGGAGCGTATCCAATTTTGTAGCTCTTTTTCATAAAATAATAAGGAACTATTGCATCTTCAGGAACATCTAAAGGAAAGTTCTTTACAACGTGATTTCTGAAAGCCCATAAATATCCAGAGCATTCTAAAAATTGCCCTTTCTTGAAACGCTTTAAACGCGCTTGGTGCGCCCCTGCATCACATAAAAGATGAGACCAATAACCTAACATTGTCTTACGCGAATCACTTGAAACAACACGCCCGGTTGCACATCCAATTTTAGGATCTTTAAACAAATCAACTAAATATTTTATAGAATTTTCCTTGACAAAAATATCTCCATCGGAAAGAACCAAAATATCTCCTTTAACTTTGCTAAATAATAAATTAAGAGCAAACATTTTCCCTTTTCCAGGATCTTGAAAAGTTTTTACTATTTTATTTTTCTTAGTGTAACTTTTTGCTACATCTAATGTCTCTTTATCTGGAGCAGAGACAATTATTTCGTATTTTTCTTTTAGATCTTGATTTAGGAAGCCCTCAATTGCTTTCCCAATTGTTTTTGGCTCTTTGAAAGAGGTTATTATAACTGAGATCATTTACTTATGGCTTAATAGGGTTTTATAAAGATTTATGGTCCTCTTGGAAATTATATCCCAATTATATTTCTTCGATTTTTCAATATTATTTTTGGAGATTTTACTTCGCAATTTAGCGTCGTCAAGAAGCTGAATTATTCTGGATTTGTATTTTTCATTTTCTCCGTAATCAACTAGAAATCCGTTTTCGGGCTCGGACATTTCATAAGGCACGCCGTTCACAGGAGAAGCAACAATTGGAAGACCGGAAGCCATGGCTTCGAATAAAGTTAAAGGAAGACCTTCCCTATATGAAGGAAGAACAAAAATGTCGGCGGACTGGTACATTTGTGCAACTTCTTTCCTATCACGCGTTTCACTCATTAAGATTATTTTCTTCTCTTTACCTATTAATTTTTTCACGGTTTCGCGCATTCCTTCATCTGGACCACGAATTACAAAAATTACATCTTTCTTATCCTTTAATATCAATTTTGCTATTTCAACAAATTTGTCAGGGCCTTTTGTAACGTTCAACCTACCAAAATAAAGGACTAATTTTCCATTAATTTTATTTTTCTTTTTGAAATTGTTTGGTTTTATCTTTTTAAAGAATATTTCTGCCATACCGTTAGGAATAACTTCTATCTTTTCTTCAGAGCCGCCGTACTTCTTTATGAAATCAATTTCCCAAGGGGTTATTGCAATTATTTTATTTGTTAATTTTAATGCGAGTCGAGAAAAGATATTATAACTTACAAGAATTCCGAGACGACCTGCAAAAGAACGATGAGCATCAGACCAAGGGCAATGAGTTGTATGAACATGGGGGATTCTTTTTATTTTTGCGGCTAAAGCAGCCAGAACAAAATGAACATGGCCAAAAACATGTGAATGAATTATATCAAATTCATTTTCTAAAAGTTTTGTAAAGACAGATGGAAAGATAACTGCAAAATTTGCAACTTGAATGAGATATTTGCAACGATGCACATAAACGCCATCTATAATTTCCTCAAGTACTGGAATGTGGCCTTTCTTGTCCCAGTCGGACGTGAAAACGTGAACTTCATGGCCTTCTTTAACTTGTCTTTCAGCTAATTCACGAACAACTTGACCTACCCCTCCAATTGTCGGAAAATATTCTGACGAAACATGGGCGATTTTCATTTAATTAATGGAAAATGGAGGTTTATATAGATTATTTTAGCAAAGATAAATAGGCCTTTACCATCTTTTTTTCGTCAAAATTCTTTAGTGCTGCCTTTCTTGAATTATTTCTAAAAAGCTTATTATTTAGAATTTTATTTACAACTTCTAAATTAATTTCATTTGACACAATACCACAATTATTTTCTTCTACAAAGTCCGAGAGACCCATTAAGTCCTCGCATATAATTGCACAGCCGGACGACATTGCTTCAACTGCGCTTAAAGGCATATCAGGTCTGTCTGAGTAAAGTAAAGGCATAATTTTTCCTTGTGACGCAATTTTGGAAAGTTCTTTTTCAGACAAGGGTTTTGAAATTACTTTTACATTTTTAAGTTTTAATTTTAATATTTCTTCTGAAGATTTATCGCTACGACTGACAATTATTGCGTTAAGGCCTTTATTTTTTCTAAGAAAATCCAAAATCTTATCTATTCCTCTCAAATGAAAGTCGTTAGGATTGTAGGGGATGCTAAAAATTATAAAATCTATATTTTTCTTTTCTGCTGGTTTGAAAAGGCCTAAATCAACTCCAGGATAAATTAATCTTACTTCTTTTTTTGGGAAAGAACTTAAAGTAAATTCATACATTTTCTTACTCTGGCAGATTATTACATCACAATGTTTTAATGATGAATAATTCTTATCATAACCAGATATGATTGTAAAATATATTTTAAATTTCAACAACTTTAAGTAATTTAAGATAAGATTATGATAAATATTATTTACTGTCCAAAACATTAAGATTTTATCGTAGCCCTTAAGACGAAAGTAAATAAAATAAAAAGGCAGTAAGATTGACTGGACAATAAGACGAAAAAATCTTATAGGTATTATTCTTGGGATAATAGTCATTTCAGGATTAGAAGCAAGAGATTTAACATTTTGTATTGAAAGAACTTTAGAATCAAGAAAACTCTTTGATAATTTTCTTACTGTTTTTGAGGCCAACTCTGTAGGGGAATTATGCAAATCGGTGCCGAAAAATAATACTTTATCCATTACTTTCCTAAAAATCTTAGTTATTAAAACCTTATGGGATAAGCTTAAAAAAGTTGCCAAGTAACTTATTTTATGGAAAACTCTCTTGAAAGATTATTCATTAATTTTGATAAAAACAAAGTTGATTTTTGTATTTTAAGAAAATATCAGGAATTGCCAAGTAAGACAAACGGGGATGTCGACATTCTTATTAATAAAGAAAATTTTACAGAGGCCTTAAAAATTGTAAATGGTGAAAGTTTTGTTTTTTATCCTTATACTGAACCGCATTATTTCTTCTTTAAACATGATATTAACCTTGGATTAGTTACACTTGATTTAACAAAAGGTGAAATGCTCTCAAAAGAGAAATTCAAAGATTTTTATGTTCCAAAAGATGGACAAGATATAAGGATAAAGAAAGGTTTTTTATCAAAATTAAAAACAAATTTAAGACGAAAGATACATTATTTTTTTAATGGAAAATTAATTTGCTTTATAGGGCCTGATGGAAGTGGAAAAAGCACTTATGCGCGAAAAGTTTTGCATGAAATAGAAAGTTACCCCTTGAAAAAAGAACTTATTTATTTTGGAACGCGACGAAGCGGCAAGATTATTCGTATCTTTGATTTATTTTTCAAAGTTTGCAAAGTTTATTTAAACAAATTTTTAGGACGGCTAACTTTAACTGACAGGTATATTTATTTAACATTCAGGAAAAGACCCTTCTTAAATAATTTAATTAGAATCTTGGTACCAAGACCAAACAAAATTTATCTGCTTGAAGCAAAACCAGAAACAATAAGAAAAAGAAAAAAGGAGTTAAGTATTGAAGAGATAAAAAGGTTATATGATCATTACTCCAAGATTAAGGGGGTTACTAAAGTAAATAATGAAGACAAATTAGACAAGAATATTAATGGAATAGTTAATGAAATACTATTGCTATATAATAAAGAATAAAAAGTTTAATTTTGAAAGAATATCATGCTGCTGTAGTTTAATTAAAACACTTGCTTAGTTTGCAAGAGATGTTGGTGAAAACCCTTCCGGTGGCTCCAATATAACTATTAAAGTAAAAATGAAAGATATAAACGCAACAATAATCATAAATCTTAAAGGTAAAAGTGAAGACGAACTTTACAAAGCAGTTGAATACTCTAGAAGAAAGAATATCCAAAAGGCAATAAGGAGCGGAATAACTTATGAGCAAAAACACAATACAGAAATTCTAAAAGAATGTTATAAAATAAATTCTAAAGTTCTAATTGAAGGTGGAACGCACCCAAAAAAATATGAGGATTGGATAAGATTTATTGAGCCAGACAAAAATCCGTTTTTTGTTGTTAAATTTAAAGAGAAGATTATAGGATGTTTTGCTATAAAAGAAATCACACGAAGATTTTATGGGGAAAATTCTGATGAAAAAGGAATAAGGCCAACGATTTTTGCAAATGAAAAAGAATACAACGACTTTCGTCCGAACGATTTAATGTATTGGGCTACGATTCTTTATGGATTAAAAAATAATTACAATTTTGTTGATCTTGGGGGATGGCAGATAAACCCTCGCGGACATCTTGTTGGAGTGAACAGCTTCAAAGAAAAATGGGGTGGAGAAATCTTTTATTATTATTCCGATTATCCTGTTTTAAGGGCCTTGGGAAGAAAGTTAATAAGAAAGTCAGGTTTTTTATGGAAGTTGAACGCTAAAATTAAGAAGAAAAGTTAGTTAATATCTTTTATATGTGCACGGATATTAGCAATTACTTCTTGCGCGCTTATTTCTTGCATACATTTTGAGACGTCTGACTGTGTGTAGTCATTAAAAATACAACCGGACGCGTCTCCTTCTCTTCCAGATTTATAAAAAGGAATAGAAAATCTTTTTTGCGCATCTTCAAGACACGAATAACCTACTGCGCCGCATGGCTCTGCTAAAGGACATTTATATTTTCTTCTAGAAAGAACTCTATTGCTAGAATATGCTATGACACTAGGATGTGTGCTTCCTAAAATAAGTAAGACCTTTCCTTTTGAGGGATTAACTCCTTTAATTTCATAATCTGGAGTTCCTTGCAAGACCGCGTTCGCTAAATGAGTTGGGCCCGTATCAACACCAACAATCTGGTCTGAAGCATATAATATTGCAGCGGTCTCTCTTAAAGGAAGATTATCAGAAAGGTAAACTGCATTTGGAATATTTTTTATGTTTGCTGTTGGAAGAAAAAGTGGAATTGCAAAGGCGGAAATTTCTGAGACAAGATCTTCAATTGTTTTCTTGAGCAAATTTCTATTTTTTGTTGTAGCAAACAAAGGTAATGCAACTATTGGTTTATCAGTTGAAATTGATTTTAGAAGATTTCTTGCTTTAATGACTTCATTCTTTGTCAATAAAACTTTAACATCTTCTTTTGATGAATGAACAGACAATCCATAATAATAATTCAAAGCATAACCCATCCACTCACTTAAATGGGCTATTTCTGGTTTTTCTTTTCCAGAAAATTCGGACGGCATAGGATTAGAATTTGGATTGAAATCCCAATAGCGGGAAATATCTAGAAATTCATTTTCTTTTAAATTAATTAAATTATTATCTAACAACTCCAAATTCATTCCTTCAAATAATGGAAAGATAAATGGTTTTGCTAAAATAGATGGCTCAAATCCCAGATCTCTTAATGGTTTGATTAATGAAGAGATACAAACCGTGTCACCAATTGCATTATTTGATTTTAAAATTACCCTTTTCACAAAGTTCAGAAAAATTATTATTATATAAATATTTATATGCAAAAAGTTAAAAATGGGAGACGTTAATTAAGTAAATGAAGCCGAAGAAGATATTAGTAATAAAGAACGATCATATAGGAGATATGATTCTTACAACTGGGGTCTTCAGAGAGTTGAAGAAAGAATATCCAAAGGCAAAGATAACTGTTGTGGCCTCTAATGCAAATAAGTCAATGTTAGAAAGTAATCCTTATATTAATGAAGTAATTGTTGTGGATCATGGTAAAAAATTCTTGAAAAATTGGAAGAATTACTCTCAACTTAAGAAGAGAATAAGAGATGAAAAGTACGACGTTGCAATTGACTTAAGGGGGGACTTTTTAAATATATTTTTCTTAATGTACTTGACTGGAATAAAAAAAAGATTGGGATTCTATAAAAGCAATTGGTCAAAAATGCTTCTGAATTTCGGCAAAAAAAGGGATATAGAAAAACATGAAATAAAAAATATGTTTGAAGTTGTAAATGAAGGACTTGGAATAAAAAGGAAAAATATAAAGCCGGAAATCTTCGTGAGTGAGAAAGATAAAAAAGAATTAGTAGAATATATAGCAAAGAATAAACTTGATAAATTTGTATGCGTATGCCCTGATGCAAGCCATCCACTTCGGCTTTTGCCTTTGGAAGAATTTGACAAAATTATAAAATATATCAAAGAAAATTATCCACAATACAAAATATTAGTGATTGGAGTAAGCGACAGAGTTGACAAACTTGTGCAAGACAATCCAGGGACGATCTCATTAAAATTTGCAAACCTTAAAATGCTTTATTTATTATTCCAAAAAAGTGCCGTTGTATTTAGTTTAGATACTGGGACTACGCCATTGTCATGGGCAGGAAATTCTAATTTGATAAATATATTGTTAAAATTTAGCGTTCCTTACAGAGAACATTTAAAACCATTAGGTAAAAATGCTATCGTCGTTTGGGAAAAGGACGAGCCTTTGAAAGCAGAAGACATAATTAAAGAACTGCCAAGATTCTTGCAAAAGTAAATACTACAGAAAACTTAATAAATCCTTTTTATAAACCCATTTTATGGAAATGCCTTTATCAGAATTGATTGATAAGTTAAGCATTGTAAAACTTAAAATAGAAAGAGTAGGAGAACCGCAATTGCAAAAAGAGTATGAAGCATATTTAGAAGCAATTGAAGAGTTTGAAAAGAAAGGTGTAAATGTCAGAAAGGAATGGTTGGAAGAATTGTATAACATAAACAAACAGTGTTGGGATTTAGAGTGGGAAGCACGAAAGATAACAGCTTCGGCAAATATATGGGAAGAAGCAGAGAAATTTGGTCTTGCAGAACTTGGAAGAAGGGCATTAATAATTGGGGATTTAATGAAAAGAAGATCTGATGTTAAAAGTGATATTGCACGCGAAAGTAAAATTGGTTTCGAAGATAAAAAGATAAATCACGTTGGAAATTAGATCTCTTTTGTTTTTATCTCTCCGTGCTCAAAATAAACTACTTCAGGATAAGGTAATGGAAAAATAAATCTCCCTCCTTGAATTAAAAATTCCTTTTCACGTTCAATAAATCCGGACTTAAAATGCCATGGCAAAACAAGATAATAGTGTGGATGAGCTTTTCTTGAGTCATCTTCGGAGATTATAGGTATGTCGGTTCCAGGGGTTTTTTTACCCCATTTAAATTCATTTCGTTCTGCTGCTGCCTCGCAAATGTTTTTATCAATTCCCAAATATTGGATTAAAACATTTCCTTTAGTTGAAGCACCGTATAAATGAATTTTCTTATGATTAAGTTTTTCCGTTATCAAGAAATCTTTTAATTTTATCTTTATAACTTCTACACGCTTTACAAATTCTGAGTATGGTTTTCTTGTATGAAGCTCGAGATTCCTTTCATATTCTCTTACTTTTTGCACGTCAGAGTTAATATTTCTATTATTTGAGTCATGACAAATATAAAGACGAAAACTTCCGCCGTTAACGTCGTTAAAAGAAATATCAAAGACCTTTAATCCAACTTTAGAAAGCATCCATTCAATTTGCTTTAAAGAATAATATTCCAAATGTTCTTGACAAATTGTATCAAAAGAATTTATCTCAAGCATTCGTGGCATGTAACTTTGCTCGCAAATCCAAATTCCATCCTGGTGCAAAACATCCTTAACTTGTTTAACAAACTCCATCGGCTCGTCAAGATCATAGAACATTGCTATTGAGGTAATAATCTTTGCTTTCTTGTTTGGGTGAATTGATTTAAATTTATCAGAACTGAAAAAATCAACAATTAATTTTATATTTTCAGGATAGTAATTCTCATATTTCTTGCTTGTAGGGTCTATTCCAATCTTTTCAAGATTTGGATTTTTATAGGCCTTAAGCAAAACACCGTCGCTGCTTCCAATATCAAGGGCTACGTCGCCTTCATTTATCTCAACAAGTTTTTCAGTAGTGTTTGCCATTTCAGTCAAATGATTCACCATTGAATTATTAAGACCAGAACGATAACCATAGGTATCTCCATACATTTCTTTTAAGTCAGCTGTATGTTTTAACTGCACTAAACCACAAGCGGAAGAATCCTCAGAATCATCACACTTTATTAATTCTAAAGGAACTTTCATCGGCTCTTCTTCAATTACAGATGGAAATCTGCCAGACAAATACTGGTTTCCTAAATTCATAAGAGAAATTAAATTTCTGTTTCCACATATGCGACATTTATCTATAGTTCTTATTTTGAACGACTCTTCATTAAACCCTTTTTGTTTTAAATATAACTCTCTTTCAGCCAACATCAAATCATGCTCGGCCATTATTCTTACTAACTCTTTGAACCTAACTTTTGCTTCCCAACCCAATTCATGTTTTATCTTTGAAGGATCGGCCAGTAAAATATCAACTTCTGCTGGGCGAAAATAAAGAGGATTTATGTCGATGACAACATTTCCTTTTTCATCAAGATATTTTTCATTTATACCAGACATTCCATTTGACTTTATATTCAATCCAAGAACTCGGGCTGTCTCTTCCAAAAATTCCCTTACAGTATGTTTCTCTCCAGTTCCTACGACATAATCAGACGGACTTTCTTGCTGAAGCATTAACCACATTGCTTCAACATACTCTTTTGCATAACCCCAATCTCTTTCAGCATCTAGATTTCCTAAAGATAATTTCTTCTGCAGACCTAATTTAATCCTTGCAAGAGAAATAGTTATTTTTCTAGTCACGAAGGACTCGCCTCGCCTTTCTGATTCATGGTTAAATAAAATTCCATTGCAAGCAAAAATTCCATATGCCTCCCGCGCGCCAATTGTTTCCCAGTAAGAAAAGACCTTTGCACGCGCGTATGGACTTCTAGGATAAAAAGGGGTTTTTTCACTTTGAGGAATCTCAACAACTTTACCAAACATTTCTGAAGAACTTGCTTGATAGAATTTTGCTTTGGGACAGAATTTTCTCATTGCTTCTAAAATTCTCAAAGTTCCTAAAGCAACAATGTTTGAAGTACTTTCGGGAATATCAAAACTAATTCTTACATGGCTTTGTGCTCCAAGATTGTAAATTTCATCCGGCTGGACGGTGCGTATAATTTCTTCAATTGATGAAGAATCAGTCAAATCGCCGTAATGCAAATAGAAATTTTTTTTAGGAGTGTCTGAAGTGTAAGTTCCTTCTTCTTGAATATGAACTATTCTTTCTCTATTAAAAGTACTTGTCCTTCTTATAACGCCGTGAACTTCATAGCCCTTAGACAACAAAAAGTCCGCAAGGTAAGAACCATCCTGTCCAGTAATCCCGGTAATTATTGCCCTTTTCATAAAAACCCTTCGTTAAAAATAGTTTATAAAAATATATGTATAATTTGGTAATTAATAACTTAAAGGAATATAGAAATAGACTTAATTAAATTCTCATTTCTAAGGCCTTCATTGCCAAATCTGAACCATCAAGTAAATAAGGATCTTTAGCAGCATGTTCTGCCCTAAACGATTCCCAATATTCTTTTGGTGTAATTATGCTTGGATTTTTATGTTCATGATTAAGAGCTATTTCAGAACCTTCATTGGCTTCCGCATAAAATACATCTGACGTAGAATAACATCCCCTATTGTTATAACCCTTTCCTCCAGAATTTCTAACATCAGTGGGACTTATTGAATATATAGCTGCACTTGCATGCATTAAATAAAGAATGTTTTCTTGATTTAAATCCAAACCACTCTCTCCTTTTGTTTTTTTTATTAAAGATTTAAGGGGATGAAGACCTGCATCCATTCCTCCTCCAATTGGCCATAAAAGGCCCTTACATGGTTCTTCTAATCTTACTACATACAATAGACCAGGCATCCCTTTTTCATCATTTAATTTTATATAAACATCATGACAGGCCCTAATACATTTTTGCTGAAGTTCTCCAAATACTTGGTCATCAAGAAATGTAAATCCTTTTGGCCTTAATACAGATATATCTACTTCACTTCCACTAGGATCCTGAGAATATACTCTAAGAGGAGGCAACCCTAATTTTCTTTGAATTTCTTGAAATGTATTTACCATAAAAAGTCATAAAAAAGTTTCTTTAAAAAAATTGTTATCTTCACTTATTAAT
The DNA here is from genome assembly GCA_038045305.1 of Nanobdellota archaeon. Lineage (GTDB taxonomy): Archaea > Nanobdellota > Nanobdellia > Pacearchaeales > GW2011-AR1 > JAUSKC01. The sequence goes on from JBBSYJ010000006.1 coordinate 18,773, forward strand.
ATCAAATTCAACCATTTCTTTAATAATTTCAGGGAAAGAATAATGCGGTCTCCAACCAATTGATTTTAATTTAGAATTATTTCCTTTTATTACTCTGTCGTCCGGGCGGAAGAATTCAGGATTTACTTCTACAAGAAGTTTTCCGTTTTTGTCATAACCTTTTTCATTTACCCCTTCTCCTTTCCAATAGATATTCATTCCCACATATTTAAAGGCCAGATCTACAAAGTCCCTTACTGTATGATCCTCACCAAGAGAAATTACATAATCAGAAGAACTTGGTTGCTGCATTATTTGATATATAGCGTTTGCGGTGTCTTTCGCATGAATCCAGTCTCTTTGTGAGTTTAAATTACCTAAAGATAATTTCTCCAACTTTCCTTTCTTTATCTTTACAACACTATCAGTTATCTTTTTAGTTACAAATGCATCCCCTCTCTTTGACGACTCTGAATTAAAGATTATGCCATTACAAGAAAAAAGACCTTGCATTTCTCTAGAATATTTTATAAATTGAAACGCAGCCAATTTTGCAATAGCATAAGGATTTTTTGGATCAAAGGCCGTATTTTCATCGACAACTCCAGACATGTTTCCGTAAAACTCAGCAGAGCCGGCTTGGAATATTTTTATCTTTGGATTTAACCTTCTGACAACTTCGCATATTTTTATTACTGGAAGCAAATTTACTTTCATAGTATATTCTGGTTCATTGATTGAAACCCGTGCATTTGATAAAGCAGCTAAATTATAAATTTCGTCGGGAGAAGAAATAGCAATTGCTTTTTCCAAAGAGTTTAAATCCTCTAAGTCGCCAAACAAAGGCTCAACTTTATCAACTAATCTCTCTTCTTTGCCTTTTCTTACAAACCCAAAAACATTATAGCCATTTTCAATAAGTATTTCAGATAGATAACTTCCTATTTGTCCGCTTGCTCCTGTTACTAATGCTGTTTTAGGCATAAAGATAGGATTTTTTTATTGTTTATATAGATTTCTGCAAAAACTTTTAAAGGGTTAAACTATGGAAATTCATGGAAATACCTTTGTCAGAATTAATAGATAGAATGACTGTTTTAAGAATAAAAGTCCAGAACACTGAAAATCCTAATGTTAAAAAAGAGCTAGATCTTGTAGAAGAGGCATTAAGAAATTTTGAAATGAAAAAAGGAAAAATAGACAAGAATCTCATAAATAACTTACAAATAATCAATCAAGAGCTTTGGGATTTGGTGGCTGAATTAAGCGATGCCAAAAAAGAAAATAAAAGTTTAGAAGAAATTGGACGAATTTACATAAGGCAGCATATAGCAAACAAAAAAAGAATTCAAATAAAAAATAAAATTGCGGAAGAAAGCGGCTCAGGATTTAAAGATATTAAAGTCAATTCTAACTTCAATTAAAATGAGCAAGGAAGATTTTAATCCTACACTTAAGAGTTCTCTTAAGAAAAAAGGGTCTATAAAATTCGCTTTAGATGGGATAAAGTTGGTATTTGAATATATTTATTACATTCTCTTTAAATGGAGGAAATTTCATTTAAACGACGCAACTTACAATTATTTTTATTATCCTTATAATGCCACATGGAGAAATGAAAGAGAAGTTGAAGTTCCAATAGTTTGGAATGAAGTAAAAAAATGTGAACCAGAAAAGGTCTTGGAAATTGGGAATGTTTTGTCGCATTATTTCAATGTAAAGCATGACATTCTTGATAAATATGAAAAACTTCCCAGAATAATCAATGAAGATGCTACAAATTTCAAGACAGATAAAAGATATGACTTGATTGTAGCAATATCTACATTTGAACATGTTGGATGGGATGAAAGTCCAAAAGAACCAACAAAAATAATAAAGACTATTGAAAACCTAAAGAAACTTCTATCTAAGAATGGGAAAATTATTTTTACAATTCCAGCAGATTATAATCCAGAACTTGATAAACTCATAAAAAAAGGGAAAATAAGATTAAATGAGGTTTATTTTATGAAACGTATTTCAAAAGATAATAAATGGATCCAGATAGAAGAAAAAGACATAGAAGGAATAAAATTTGAAAGCCCTTTTCCTAGAGCGAATGGATTAATTATTGGTTTTATTAATAAATGAATTTGACATCTTATTTTTTATAGTTCTCAAAATTAAAAGATCATTTTTGTCAAGCGATTTGGTTAATAAAATCATTACAAAATAAATTAACAAAAATAGCAAACCCAATAAGACTAAAGAAAAGAAGTTTATTGGAATTAAATTTCTTAAGTATAACAACACGCCACCAGCAACAAATGCGGAGAATAAAACCCCAAACATTTTTCTCTTTAAAGGCAAAAATCCTAAATAATGATAGGTTTGCGCAAAGGTCAAAATGCTATAAATAGTATAGGCAATTGTTGTGGCTATTGCTGCTCCGATAATTCCTTCAGAATTATCTAGTGAAAATATAACCGGCTTTGGAATTAATATAAAATTAAGAACTGCATCTATAACAAGCGCTATTAAGATATTAACAAATCGTATCTTTGATTTTTTTATCATTCCAAGAAGATTCAGACCTATTTCGGACTGGGCATAAAAGAAAAATCCTATTGAAAGGATAGATAAAGCATAGCCCCCTGAAATGAATTTAGCCCCAAATAAAATATTTAACATCGCTTTAGGAAAGAAAATTGTAAAGAATAACAAAGGCAAGTTTAAAATAAATATCCATTTTCCTACTTGCTTACTCAAATCTTTTATTAAATTATGATTATTCTTTGAATACTCTTTATTTATTATAGGGAAGAAAAGTTGGACGAACAAGAAAGATGCAAGAGTTAAAGTCGTTGCAATAGGCAGTGCAGAATCATAAACCCCGACATTTGACGCATTTTTCAAATAACCTAATGAGAAAATATCAACCCAACCAAGCAAAGAAGAGACGAACGCGGCAAACATTAAAGGGATTGAGTAAGATAATAACTCTTTGCTAATACCTTCATAGTCTGAGGACTTATTAGTTAAATTAGTAAAATATTTAATTGCATATTTTCTGCACAAATAATACGAACTAATTAACAATAATAAATATCCGATCACAACTGAAAACCCAATTGAAGAGGAATTAAATCCTAAGAAGATTAAGGTTACTAAAGCAATTACTCTTATTAATGGATTAAAAATGTTAATTAAGAAAGAATATTCCGAAACCTTTTCAAATGCCTTCATTGTTCCTAATAAAATTTGGGAAATTGCAAAAAGCGGGACAGTAATGCTAAATATTTGCAAAAATAAAGTTAAATTATTATTATGAAAGATTCTAGTTGCTAGCTCTCCTGCAGAAAGATACATAATAACTCCAAAAAAGAGACTCAAAAGAACTGTTAACAACAATGCAAATGTAAAGATCTTTTTAATCTTTAAAAAGTCATTTTTCCCTCGGTAAAAAGAGATATAACGTATTACCCCTTCTCCAAGTCCTACAAGTGAGAAGATAACAAACCACCCAGAGACCATAAAAGAAATTGAGAATAAGCCATAAGTATCCGGGCCAAAATGTCGTGCAATTATTACTCTGAAAACATAGCTCAATAAACTGGAAAAGATTAATCCAATTAATACAATTATAGAACTACGGGCCAGAAATTTCAAATTTTTATTAAGTTCTTCATTCTCCATACAATCAAGGGATAAATTTAGTATTTAATCTTTTTTGGAATGATTTTGAGCCACAATAAAGATACTTACTCCAAAAGGAAAATTCAAATATTTTAGTAAGATATTCTCAAAGAATAAAAGTTTCGTCAATAAAAAGTTTATTATTTTCGGTGTTTTAGCTAAATTGGCTTTTTTTGAATTTGGTTTTATTAGTTTTTGTGTAAAACGAACCAAAGTTATGGGCACAAAGAGAAAGAAATTCCAATAAGATAATTTTAAGATCTTCCAATCATAGAATAGTCTTGAAAAGGATTTTTTATCATATCTTTGATAATGATGATTTATCTCATCGTGACTGCTCCATAGGAAATTAAATGCCGGGCAGAAACAAATTAATAATCCGCCATCTTTAAGCAAGGACTTCCAGTTTTTTGCTGCGGCATTTCTATCTTTTATATGTTCAAGCACGTCAGACGCTATAAGAATGTCAAATTTCTTTTTAAGTTTTATTTTTTGCGCATCCATAAAAGAGCATGGGATGTTCTTTTCTTTACATATCTCTATTGCGTCTTTACTTATATCAATACCAAAAACGTTAGAGTAATCTTCTTTATTTAATTCCTCAATTAAATCACCGCCTGAACACCCAATATCAAGAATTTCTGAGGTCTTGGGTATTTTGTAAATATCAAAAATTTTTAAGATCATATCACGCCTTGCAACAAACCACCAATGATCTTTTTCAAGGGAGTGATACTTCGCCTCAAATGATTTATCCATTTATCTTTCTCCAAACATAAAGCCCCTCATATTTTTTATATAATTCAAAATTGGAATATCTAAAATCATCACCAAATGTTATGGCATAATTCACATTATTTAAATTTTCATGCAAATTATTCCCGTCAATCCCTCCGGCAAACCATATTAAACGCCTTTCATTTATATTTGGAATTGGTTCAAATTTCTTAGATAATATCTTAGAATTGTTTTCTAAAAATAATTGATAGTCCTGTATGCTTATGAATTCATTAATTCCACTACCCCAATAAATATGTGCTAATTTCCGGTAATCATCATCCAAGTTGCCGACAATAAAGGACTCATTCTTAAAATCAACTGCAATTTTGTCCAAATCAGAGGATATAATAGATTCTCGGCTAATTGACGATAAATTTGGATTTTCTGGATTTTGTAATATGTAAGTTATGTCTCTCCCATCCAAAGTGTTTGGATGGTAATAAAATTGTACTACATATGGAAAGATGAAGATTAAAGATATTACTAATGAAAATATAATCTGTTTCTTCATTCTTTTTTGATCAATATATTTTATACCAGTTAACAAAAGTATAGGAAAAATAGAAAACACATACCTTACTTGAGGATTTATAAAAATTAATAAAAGACATAAAGTGAGAAATATAATTGTTTTTTTATTTTGCTTCAGATTTTCAATAGAGTAATTCTTCCAATAGTATAAAGGTATGGAAACCAAAATTAACAATAACAATATTATTTTATTAAATAATCCTCCAGCGTAGGAGGTACCTCTACCAAATAAAAAGGCGTTCGCCAAAGTACCAAGGAAACTCTTCATAATACTGAAAAGTGCAAAATTAAAAAGATATTGATCAAGTAAAAGTCTCGGCATAATCCCTACAAATATAGCTAAAGACAACAGGGTAAAGTGGCTGAATTTCTTATTATACATAAATACAAAGGCCATGAACAACCCAAAAAAGATAATTGTGTCCCAAAAGATATAAGATAACCCTAAAGAAATTCCGGCAAAGGATAAACAATACATATCATTGTTTGTATCATATTTTTTTATAAAAAACCAAGCCCATAAAAGGAAAAAGGAGGAGATGATTATAGGAGTAATCCAAGGGGATATATACCAAACAGCTGGTGCAACAAGAGATAATAAGATAATTCTTTTGTCTTTGCCGCTTATAAAATACATTGATAAGAGGATTAAGAATATAAAAATTAAGTTTACAATTTTGAATGCAAAATAATTATTTAGTAAGCCAACTAAAGGGGACATAATAAATCCATAAAAATAAGAGTGCGAGCTTCTTATTCCTGCGTTATAATCCCCTGAAAAGTATTTTGCGACATCAGAATAATCCCCTATGTCTGTGTATCCATAAAATGAGGTTAAAATTGTTACAATTACCAATAAAATTGAAAGTAAAATGATCGCATTCTTGTAAGTTAAGTTAAATTTCCACTCTTTCATTTTCTATGTAAATTTTGTACCATATCTGGAAAATCAACAAAGTCCAGAGCTGTCTTGAATAATACAAAGGGGACTTTTTGAAATTCGAATTTATTTCTTTTATGTATTTATAATTGAATATCCCTTGTTTTTTAAGGTATTCCTCAGATAAAAGAGTATGACGCAAGGGCATTAAGTCCTTTGCTATCCATTTTTCTATAGGAACAAAAAAGTATTGCTTTTTTCTATCTTTTGTTTGCTTAGGAATTAGGCCTTTGAACGTTTCTCTCAAGATGTACTTATCTTTGACAAAGTTCTTTATCTTTAGTTTTTGATCTATCTTGGCTGCTAGCTCCACGAGACGGTAATCTAGAAATGGAACACGCCCTTCAATTGCAGAGGCCATAGTCATTTTGTCAATTTTCATAAGCAAATCCTCAACCATTGGATTTTTAAAATCAAGTTCTTCCGTGGAATTAATTATATCTTCTTTATTCAGAATTTTCTTCTCTTCATGTACTTGTGGGATCAATAATTCTTTCTTTTCCTTTTCATCAAATATAGAAATCTGGGCAGAATATTGCTCAAAGGGATTGTTTGAAAGAATAAATCTTTCCAGACGTTCTTTTCCTTTTTTTCCCAATGAAGAGCTATATTTGAATCTTTTATTAAGAATAGAATTTGGAATTAATCTAAATAAATTTAGAGCAAATTTTCTAATAAATAAAGGAGTTTTTGAAAGGATTTTGGAATGAAAATTCAGAAATTTGTAATGCGCATAGCCGCCAAATATTTCATCAGATCCCTCACCAGTTAAAATGACTGTGCAATACTTTTTTGCATATTTGGACAAAAAATAGATTGGTATTAAAGTAGGGTCTGCAATCGGTTCATCAGAATGATAAACAATATCTGGAAGTTTTTTTATAGAGGACTCATCTATTAAAAGCTCGTGGTGATCTGTATCTAGCTTCTTTGCCAGAAAACGCGCCTCATTTGTCTCTGAATATTTTTGTTCTTTAAAACCGACAGAGAATGTTTTAACTTTTTGTGGTGAGAACTTTTTCATTAATGAAACAATAATCCCAGAATCTACACCTCCTGAAAGATAAGCCCCATAAGGAACATCACTCATAAGGCGACCCTTTACAGAATCGTTTAATAAATCTTGTATTTTCTTAGATAAATAATTTTCAGATGATATCTTTGAGGAAAAAGAAATGTCCCAGTATTTCTTTAATGAGTAAGACTTACTTGTTAAATCATAAATTAATAAACTTCCGGGAGGAAGTTTTTTTATTCCTTTAATAAAAGACTCATCTGTTGTATTTGCCCTAAATGTGAGGTATGTATCTAAAGCAGAAAGATTAACCTCTTTTTTTATTCCTTTGTATAAAAGCAAGCTTTTTATTTCAGAAGCAAAGATAAATTTTGAATCATACGAAAAATAGTAAAGCGGCTTTATTCCAACTCTGTCGCGAGCCAAGATAAGTTTCTTATTTTTTACATCGTAAATGCACAAGGCAAACATTCCTTGTAATTGATTAACAAAGTCCAGGCCTTTTTCTTCATATAAATGCAAGATTATTTCTGTATCTGTATTTGACTTAAATTTATGCTTCTGTTTAAGGTTATTTTTTATTTCCTTATAATTATATATCTCCCCATTAAATATTATCCAAAGAGTTTTGTCTTCGTTTGACATTGGTTGAATGCCTGATTTTGATAAATCAAGAATAGATAATCTATTATGACCTAAAGAAACAGACCTATCCAGGAAAGTTGAAGTCGCGTCAGGGCCCCGGTGTTTAATTTTTTGTAAACAACTTTTTAGTAATTTCTTATCATTCCAGTTAAACCCGATTATTCCACACATTTTAATTATAAATCTCTTTTATAGAATATATTTTCTCATCTCGGAAATAAGTTCTAGAAGTTATCTCAAACAAAAATCCGAATATAATTGTAATCAGCCCAGTAATTCCAAGCATTGATGCAAGAGCAAGCAAAGGACCGAAAGCTAATTCTTTAATTAAATAGGCCTTTACTATTTGTTCTATCACAATTATAGCGGCTAAGATCCATTGATAAATTCCTAATCGACCAAACAAGTGCAACGGCCTATTTGAAAAAGAAGACCAGTATTTTAAGAACATCAAATCCAAAATTCCGTTCAATCCTCTGTTAAATTTATATTTTGTTTTTCCAAATTTCCTTTGCCTATGATTAACTTTTATTTCTCCAATTTTGTAACCCTTAATATAAAGATAAGCAGTAATATATCTATGGAGTTCACCAAAAAGTTCCAAGTCCTTTAAACACTCCTTTTTGTAAATTTTAAGAGCACACCCATAATCATGCAAATAGTCCCCAATTAAATTTTGCCTTAAATTATTCATGATTCTTGAGGATAAACGTTTTCCTAAAGAGTCGTGTCTTTTATAACGCCAACCGGAAACAACATCATAACCTTGTTTTATCTTTTCAATGAGGCGCCCTATATCTTTAGGGTCATTTTGCAAATCTCCATCCATTGTTACAATAAGATCCCCTGAAGAATTATCAAAGCCGGCCTTCAGAGCAGCCGTCTGGCCAAAATTACGCCTTAAATTAATCCCTTTGAGTTTTTTATCCACTTTTGAAAGTTGCTCTAAAATTTCTTTAGTTTTATCTTTTGAACCGTCATTTACAAAGATTATTTCATAAGAAGAAATGGTTTTTTTGTTTGCTAATCTTTTTAGTTCTTCCGATAATTCTGAGTAAAGCGGCCCTACATTTTCAGATTCGTTGTAAATTGGAATGATAACAGATAGTTTCATAAAAAAACGTTAAATTCAAGGTTTAAGAAGATTTGTATATTCGGGGGAAAATTAGGAAAAAGTGAATTTCTTATTCATAAAAAAATTCCAAATAAGAACTATAAATGCAGCCAAAACTCTCGCAAGAATATAATTAATTCCGACGAACTCGACAAAAAAGTACATTAAAGCAAGAGTCCAGATTAACCCCCCAACCCCTATAATCAAAAAAAGCAAATAATTTTTTGCATAACTCTCTTTTCTGTCATAAAAAACCCAATTTTTAATAACAAGATAATTTGCCAAAGAAATTAAAGTAAATGAGATTGTAGTAGAAATTAGGTAGTAAATCCCTAAAAAAGAAGTCAAGAACCATATAAACAAAACATCAAGCAAAGTTGCAATTCCAGAACTGAAGGTGTATTTTATAAGTTTAATCATCAATGAACTCCATCTTTCTAAACTTTAAAAAATCATATATTGAAGATATTTTATCATAACGATCATAATGATAATCATGCTCATGAAGATAATCTAAAATATGATGGAAAAATAATCCATAAAATACAAATAAAAAATATTTGGATAAGAATAATCCAAGTAAAAGAAAAATTGACATAAATTCAACCCCGTGAAGAAACCACCACCCAGTATAAGCATTATTTCTTCGTTCAGAATTTAGTTCAAATAATTTCTTCTTGGCTACAGGAAACCATTTTTTTACTTTAAAAAAATTAAATTGTTTCTTTTTTATTGCAATATATAAATAATGGTCCACGTCAATCAACACTGATGAAGCAATTACAATTATCATTCCAGAAATACCAAAATAATTCGACCAAATGGAAAAAAGTAAAACCCCAAACAAAATTCCCAAAAACAAATGTTGCGACGGATACATTTATTCCTCTATTGATTTAACCATATCTGTAAATGCAGGACGAGTAATTAAGATCCCTATAGTAATTCCAATTAAAGTTGTAACTGCGAAACCTTTAAGCAATCCTGCTCCTGCCCAAAGCAAAGGAAGCAAAGAAACTAATGCAGTAAAGTAAGCTCCAATAATTATTACAAATGCGCGCCTCAATCTTTCTTTGACACTTATTTCATGATATTTCCTGGATTCGTCAAGAATAATTATTTGCTGGTCTATTCCTGTTCCTATCGTCGCTAAAATTCCTGCTATTCCAAGAAGGTCAAGATTCCAACTTATAAGCGCTGCGACACCTAGAATAATAATTATTTCAGAAACAACAGTAATCAAAAGAACTATCACTTCATTAATTTTTTTATATCTTATACCAACAACAATTGCAACGCCTATTAAAGAAAAAAATCCTGCAAATAAAATTGATTTAACAAAGTCTGAACCTAATGTAGGGGAGATTGTATCAAGTTTTGCTACTTGTAATTTAAAAGGTAAACTTCCTGTAATTAAAATTGTTTGTAATTTATTCATATTTGCCTGCGCGGCTTTTATTGCTTCTTCATTTGTCGTACCGCTTCCAGAACCAGTAATTGAAATCTGTGTAGTAACACGACCTCTAAGATCTTGGCTTATTCTCAAACTATCAACCAATTGTCCATCCAAATAAAGATCTAATGGCTGAGACAAATAATTCCCTGATGAATCGCCCGGAACAACTGACAAGTTTTGAGTAAGTGCACCCTGCCTTTCTGCTGCCACCGGACTTAAGTATAATGCAAACTGGAAATTACAATAATAAACTCCAGATGCATCCTGTGAACAAGAGGTTATTCCTGCTTCCTGCCCTGAACGCGCAACAGAAGTAATATCTTTCTTACCTCCAATAAAAACAGTATCATTTCCTATTTTTGCTTCAAAGTTTCCTTGTTGAGAAATTAAATCATTTAAATCAGAAGGTGTTGCTCCGGCAATTTCAATTAAAATAAAATGATTGTTTGATAAATCTGAGACAGGAGAAATACGCACATCAGAAATTCCAAAAGTATTAAACCTATTTTCAAGTATAGAAACTAAATCTGATGTTTCTTGGGTAGTTAAAGTGTGATTTTCTCCTTGAACTAAAGCCCTTGCACCTCCTGAAAGATCCAATCCAGTTTTCAAATTTGTAGATGGGATATTTGAGACTGTAATTTCTGGGGGTTGTGAAAGGAATAAAACAAATTCTCCCTCGTCTGTTTGGATATCAACCTTTACAGGATCATTTCCTACAAATGTTTTATTTACAATATCAGAAAAATCATCCAATGACTCTATTTTATTGCCATTTATTTCTGTTATTATCTGGCCTTGGCGCAAGCTCTGATTAAATACTGTGGAATTTTTTTCTACAGAATTAATTACAACGCCAGATTCAAGAAATTTTGGTGGAATTCCAAATATAGCTATTAAAGAAAAGATTACAACAATTATTAATAACCAAATTTTCCAGCCAAGTTTAGCCATTATGAACTCCTTTAGGGTTTTCCATCCTGGATTCCCCTCCTTCTTTTTTTATTACATACCATTTAAGTAAAGAAACATTTGTCACCCATGTGTTAAATATATCAAATAACAATCCAATTGTTAAGACCGTAAAAATCTGTGTTAAGACTATTGAAGTTGATTTTACAATGAATAAAGAAACTAAAACAGAAACTAATGCAGTCAGAGTCATTGTGATTCCTGTTTTGAAAGAGCTCCAAATTTTATCATTTATATTTCCCGCTCTTTTTAGAACACGATTTGTAAGCAAAATATCTGTATCAACAGAGTAACCAATCAACATTAAAAATGCAACAATTCCTGCGGAGGACATTTCTATTTTTAAGAAATCAACTACTGCAAGTGTCATTAAAATATCTGCTGCTGCAGAAATAACAACAGCGCTTGATGGAACAAAAGATCTGAATAAAATAAAAATAACTATACTCATAAGTAAAAAAGCAACCAGAACCGCAAGGATAAGTTGTTCATAAAATGAACTGGAAAGAGAAGCACCTGTAAATTCAAAGCTGCTATTATCAGTAGTTAATTTGTAACCAAGGTAAGATTCCAAAACTGAACGTGTGACGTCGGAATCAGATTTTGTCTGGATTATAGTCCCAATTTGCTGACCAGTAGTTAAATCAGATATCTCATGAATACTTACTGAGTCCAGTTTAGATTGAAGGTCGTTAGTTAGTTTAATAGGATCAAGGGCTTTTGGAATAGTTACAGAAGTACCCCCTGTTAAGGAAATATCTTTTATTAAAAAGTCGCCAGTTTGATTGTAAAAATAACCTATGTAAACTATTGACGTGATAAATAAAAGTATGGATATTAACAAAGACAACTTGTAATAATTGTCATGAAACTTCCCAAATTTTGTTTTTTTGTTTTCTTCCATTTTTACTTATATCCTTGACCATGCGCGGACCGGGATTCGAACCCGGATCTCCTGCTTGGAAGGCAGAAAGTCTAGCCATTGACCTATCCACGCGGCATTAAATTAAGGTAATTTTGATGTTTTTTTAAATGTTTGGAGTTTGCAGGTTTTATTAAATTGAAGAATTTTTCTATATCTGCTTTTTTATAGATAGAGATTTTGTTCGTCCCTTTTGATATATTGAAGCCAGAATAAACTAAAGCATTTTTTACTTCCTCTAGAAATTTAAGATCTCCACTACTTATTTCTATAACAGGGTCTTTTTTCCTTCTTAGATAAAAAGTACCATCTGTATCAAATAATCCCTTTAGATAAGAGATTAAAAATCCCTTAGAAATAAAAACTTGCTTAGGAATTTTTAGCTTTCCGAGTTTTTTTCCTTTTGGTAGTCCATAGATGTTAACCAAAATATCTGAAACTCCTTTTGAATAAACTCTTAATTTGATTCTATTAGGTTCTATAAAAAGAGTAAAATTTGTGTTAAACTTCTTTTCAAAGAGTATTTTTAAGTATTCAAAATAATCCTTTTCTTTAGAATTCCCCACAACACATACTTCATATTTAAATTTGGAAAGATGACCATCTCCATTTAAGATTCCAAGTATTTCGGCGAGCTTTTTATCCATTTTAGGCGGAAGAATTTCTTTTTGAACAAATCTTGTTTTGGTAATTCTTTCATACTCTTTTATTCTTACTCCTGCAATATCTTGTATTTTTAAGAAAATATTTTCAGGGATAGAAAATCTTCCAGAAAGATAATGAAGAAACATCGCTCTGCTTACATTAAAATCAAGATAAATCTTTCTCCATGATTTATTCATTTTAACTTTTAATGCATTGAATAATCTCTTCCTTTCATTATCTTTTAATTTGATAAAAATAGGCATTCAATAAGGTATAACTAAAAGATTATAAATATTACTATCTCGTACTACCCGTTAGACCATATCATAATAAATCCAAACGCCCCCGGCAGGATTTGAACCTGCGACCTACGCCTTTATCAAACTTGCCTTGATTGTTAGGACGGCGCCACTCTATCCGGGCTGAGCTACAGGGGCATATGCGGAAGACAGGGATCGAACCTGCGCAGGCACTAAGCCACAAGAGCCTTAATCTTGCCTATTTGACCACTCTAGCACTCCCGCATAAATAGAGTAAGGAGATAATTCATTTTTAAGTATTCTCTTTCTTATTGTAATAGAAGTATTTGGCGGGCAAAAACCAGTTTTTTCCCAGATATTATATTTTGTGAGGTGTTTAGGATTTTTAGATCCTATCTCTTGCATCCATTTTTTTACTTGTATGCCTCCAGAAATCTTAACTGTATACGAAGATTTGTTGTTGGTATTAGAGGGTTTTCTTTCTGAGATAAGACATTTAAAGTTAAGTGACTTTAAAGAAAGATAAATTTCTTCAATTAATTTTTTAGAGGTACAAGATAAATAAATTCTTATTTGAGTATGATATTTATTGTTTTTGATAGAATAATTTCTTTGACAAGATATACTCCCATCAGTATCAAAAAATCCCCTTAAAAATCGGATAAGATATTTATTATTATTTTTAATCCATTTTGGAATTGAAAGTTCTTTTTTAATCCCACTTGGTATTCCTAGAAAATTCAATGGCTTTTCTATATTTACACTTTCTACTGAAAGACCATAAAAATTCATTTTTTTATTAAATACCCTCCCAACCTCTCGCGAAAAAATTGGTAGCATTATTTCTCTATTAAATAAAGGAATAATATATGAGTCATAATGTTCTTTATCCTCCAATAAATTTCCTCTTAGTTGGAATTTAACCCTCTTAGAATTACTCCTATAAGTTAAACCTCCATCTCCAAAACTTAATCCTACTAATTCTGCAGTATTTTCATTCCTTATTATTATCACCTATTTCAAGAGGTAAGTGAAATATTAAATTGTTTCAATAATTCCAGAATAGTAAACAAAAAACAAAAGTTTAAAAACTACTATTTATCTCAAATATTAAGACGGTCATAGTAAACCGGTAACACCTGTTCCCATTCCGAACACAGAAGTTAAGGGGTTTACGTTGATTGTTGTAGTGTCCGACAAGATGCGAAGCATTCAAGCTGTCTTACTTTTCTTTTTATCAAAATTTTTAAAGTACTTTTAATTATAATTAAAATGGAAAGAGGGGGAAAGTTAAGCGTAGAGTTTATTGTTATAGCACTCATTCTTGCCTTTTTAATATATTTCTTTTTAGGAGTTAGTTATGTTACTCTTTCTAATATGTATAAAATTGCAATAGCTTTATTATTTCTGGGAATTTTTTATATAACAAGAAGAAGAAATATTTATGAATTTACATTATCTGCTTTGACTGGTGCTACAATTTTTATTTCTCTTGAAATAAGTTTTGATTTGGGAATTTGGATAAATTTATCGCTATCATTAGTTTCAATTGCAATAAGTTGTTATTCTTATGAAAAGATTAAATTCAAAGACAAATATGCTTTAATATTATTTATTTTATATATAATTGTCTGGGGTATTCTTGCTTTTAATGTTAGTTACAGAGATGACTGGATTATGGAAAATTATCTGACTGTTCCTTTTGTAATATTTATTTTAGTTTCATACAGATGGTTTAAACTTTCAAATATTTCATATAGCTTAATTTTTGTTTATATGACTTTACATATAATAGGAAGTCATTATACTTATTCTGAAGTTCCTTTCGGTTTTTGGATGCAAAACTTTTTGGATTTAACCCGAAATCATTATGATAGAATAGTGCACTTTTCATTCGGGCTGCTTCTAGCTTATCCTTTGAGGGAATTGTTTGTAAGAATTTCAAATGTAAAAGGATTTTGGGGCCTTTATATTCCTATAGAATTTGTTTTGGCATTTAGCGCAATTTATGAAATAATAGAATGGGCAGTTGCAGTGATTTACGGGGGAGATTTGGGAATTGCTTATTTGGGAACGCAAGGGGATATATGGGATGCGCAGAAAGACATGGCCCTAGCTGGACTTGGGGCTTTATTTGCAATGATTATCACTTTCTTGATAATAATTTATTATAATTCAAGAAAATTCTTCATAGAACTTGGAAAAAGTTTCAAAGTTAAGCAAAAAAGCATACTTGGTGAAAGAATTATTTCTAAATACAAAAGATAAACTTAAATTTTTAAAGTGATTTTGACCTAAGTAATTATGGTAAAAAAAAGAGTTTCTAAAAACGAAGCAAAAATAAAGATGGATGAATTCTTTTCAGAGATTGATAATAAAAGTTCAAACGAAGTTAAAAAAATAAAGAAGCTTGTAATGTCGGCGAACATTCCTTTAAAAGAAAAAAGAAAATTATTTTGCAAGAAATGCCTAAAGCCATATAAAAATCCAAAGATAAGAATAAAAAGAGGGATGAAAGTTATTATTTGCCCGAGTTGTGGTTTTATGTCTCACTGGAAATTAAGAAAGTTGAATGGGGATTAATTTTTCTTTTGGAATAAACTCCAGATGATATAGATGATTAAGCCAGTGAGTATACTGAAAAAAATAGTTTTTATATCTAAAGACGATCCGATAAGAGGATAACATCTTTCAGGGCCCCCTGCAAATTCCAAACAGGCTTTTGGTAAAGAGAGAATATAATCTGCAACAATAAAAACTAAAACAGATACAACACTCTTCCACAATGTAGGTTTAAAATCCATAATATGTTAACATGATAGTTAATTAAAAATCTATCTATGACTTCAACTCTTTTTGAACTTACCAGTTAATTCAATTAAGTCAGTCTGTCCTATGAAAACCGCCCTGCAACAATAACGTTCAAGACCAAGTTCATCTAGAACTTTTTTTGCTGACTCGCCATTTGCTGTCCTTTTTTTGAATTCTTCCCAAAGGTGACCAACTGGCTTTCCGCATGAGAAACATCTAACTGGAATTATCATAATAATATTGCTATTTAATGGTTTTTAAAACTTATGTTAACAAAGCTTAAATATAATTAAACGCAATAAGAATTATGGCAAAGGTAATAATTGAATTAAAAGACGTTGCAAAATATTATCAAATGGGAGAGAGTGTTGTAAAAGCACTTGACCATATCAATATAAAAATTGAGCAAGGAGATTTTGTTGCGATAATGGGGCCTTCTGGTTCAGGAAAATCAACAAGCATGAATCTTACTGGAAGTTTGGACTACGCATCTGAAGGAAAAATTTATCTTGATGGAGTAAATATAGAAGATCTTGATGAGTCAGAACTTGCGCAAATCCGGGGTAAGAAAATTGGATTCATTTTTCAACAATTTAATTTGATACATAATCTAACAGCAAAAGAAAATGTTATGCTCCCATGCTTTTTCAAAACGTCCATGAAGAAAAACGGGAAGAACGAGCTGAAGAACTTCTTAAATTAGTTGAACTTGGGGATAGAATGGACCATTATCCTAATCAACTTTCAGGAGGACAACAGCAAAGAGTTGCGATTGCGCGCTCTTTGGCCAATGACCCGGAAGTAATTCTTGCAGATGAGCCAACTGGAAACCTTGATTCAAGAACTGGAGAAATTGTCCTAGAATTTTTAGGAAAATTAAACAAAGAAGGAAAGACAATAATTATGGTTACTCATGATCCTGAAGTTCCAAGAGAATATGCAAGAACAATTTATTCCATAAAAGACGGGAAAATTGAAAAGGTTGAAAAAAGAATTGGGAAAAATAAATGGAAAAAAGTTTCCCATAAATAAAAAATGTTTTCATAATTATGATTAAAGAATATTTTAATTTGTCTTGGAAAGGCCTAAAACACAGAGGGTTGAGAAGCTGGCTGACAATGTTAGGAATTTTTATAGGAATCGCTGCAGTTGTTGCTTTAATTTCTTTGGGAAGTGGATTGAGAACTGCAATAACAGGACAGTTTAATGCGCTTTCTGTTGACAAATTAACGGTGCAAAATAAGGGTTCTGGTTTCGGACCTCCAGGAAGCGCAGTAGCCCAAAAATTAAATGACCATGATGTTAAAATTATTGAAAGTGTAAGTGGAGTTGAAATTGTCGTGCCGCGTTTAGTAAGGGTTGCAAAAGTAGAATATAATAAAGTATCTTCTTTTTTTTATGTTGTAGATCTTCCAGATAACAGTAAAAAGGCTGATTTTGTTTATGATTCGTTTAAT
>JBBSYJ010000007.1:0-11865 GCA_038045305.1 Nanobdellota archaeon
TCAAAAAATGAAAATTTCCGGCTCGCTTTGGTTGATTCATTCAAACAAGTTCTAAAAAATTCGTTAAACCTTTTAGGAATTGAAACAATTGATAAAATGTAATCATTTTTTTGTTGTTTTTAATTTTATTTAATGTTTTTCGCAAATTTTCCAGTTTTTCAGCCTATTTTTTACCTTGTAAAAAACCAAATCTTTTTAAAGAGATTTATCCTCGATATATTAAATATTAAATTAAAAAAGGAGGTTTGATATGGCTAAACAAGATTCCAGAACTTTGCACTTTTTGGCATGGTTCACAGGAGTTGTTGTTTCATTGGCTGTTGGGTTTGGACTTATAAGAACAGATTTAGTTCTTCCAACATGGCTTGGTGGGGCAACTACAGCAGGACTTTGGTTGACAATGGCTATTGGTTGGGTCGTTGTAATTACAACTTTAATAAGTGCAATTCTAGCAATTATTAGAGAATAAGTCCGAACATTTGTTTTTATTTTTATTTTTTGATAAAAATTATTCTTATTCTTGGTGAGAATTTTTCTTTTTTTATATTTAATTCATCTTTTTGAAGTACTTTGTAAAAGGCCGTGCGCCGAATGCAAAAAGTAGCACAACAAAAACCCAAATACTTATTGAATTTACAAAAATAGTTAATTCGTTGAATAATCTAAAAAGAATTACAACAAACATCGAAGCTGTCAGTTTTAACAGCAGCAAATCCCAAGCATCTAAATTTCTTACTCTTTTATGTAAATGATGCATATCAACCCCTCTTATAAAATCTAACAATCAGTTGTTTTTAACCTTTACTAAAAGTTGAAGAAATATAATCACTTCACCGGCTTCATTTCTTCCGACGATTTATCGGAGCTAAGAAATGGAATTACTTTATTGATTTCATCTCTTTCCAAGCCAATTCAAACATCTGTTCTAATGCAGAAGCAAAGAATTCGGTATTTATCCATACACCAATATCATAATTAGGATGGAATTTTTCATCGTCTAGAAGCATGAACATTAATTGGTTGCCGTCAATAACCACGAAACGCGCTTTCATATTTTCCATGCTTTTAACTTCGGCAACTTTTTTTAAGTCGCGCGCAACATTCAGATTGTTTTTGTCAATTGGCGCTGCAATTCTTATTCTAATCCCGCGTTTTTTGCATTTTTCCAAAGAAGGCATGAGCGCTTCAAACTTTCTGTTTAGACCTTCAGCTGTTGTTACAATTGTAATTGTCTTTTCCGCGTCCCGTATCATCATATCCAAATGGTTGTACAAGTTTTGTCTTCCTCTTAAACTTCCACTCAAGTCGGATGGCTCCACAAACTTCACGCCTTGCGTGAATAAATTGTGCAGTTCTTCAAGGACCTCATCTTCTTTTAAATTGTCAAGTCTTTTTGTCCTATCTTGGGCATCTCTCATTAAATTTTTCTTGACTCTTTCAACAACCTCTTCCGGTTTCAAGGCAATAAATTTGATTGGCTTGCCGAGTTTCATGATAATGAATCCTTTTTTCTCCAAACTTTCAAGGATGTCGTACGTTCTTGACCTAGGCACGTCCGAAATGTTGCTTAACTCTCCAGCCGTAGAAGTCCCTCGTGAAAGAAGCGCAGCCCATACCTTTACCTCATAAAGATTAAGGTCAAAAATTTTTCTTAACCTACTTAAAAATTCTTCTTTAACTATCATTGTTATCTTTTGTTATTTTTTATTTTTAAATATTGTTATCTGAAAAGGATGAAATGATTAAATCACCAGTGGGTAGTCATTTTTTTAACGTTTCAACCCAAAGTGTTCCCCCCTTTTCTTTTACTTTAAAGTCGACTTTGTTTTTAAATCTTTCCTTGTTAGTTGTAACAATTTTAATATTTTTAGCATTTGTTCTTTCTGAAATAAATTTCTCTTCCGTCGACAAAATTATCCTAAGCGTTTCGTCACACTCTATAATTAATTTTATTTTGTCCTTTTTTTCGAGTCCCAACCTCTTTCTAAATTCCTGAATTTGCCTTGTTAATTCGCGCGCGTAACCTTCTGCTTCGAGCTTTGGATTTGTCTGTTTATCCAATTCAATAGAGATATTTTTAGTATTTGCATTGCTTTTTCTAAATAAAAGTTTTTTTACATTTAATTGTTCTTCAATCAATTTTTCTTCATCTTTTTTTAATTTAAAGTCGCCGCCTATAATTGTCGCTTTGGCCAATGGCCATTTCAACCCGATTTGTATTTTATCTCTTTCTCGCAAACCAGTAGAAACAATTTCACGAACCAGTTCCATTCTTTTCAATAAATTCTTATCAATATCTTTTTCTTTGAAAGTAGGATATTCACTTAAATGTACTGACTTTTTCTCGCCTTCCAATGTTTGATAAATCTTCTCCGAGACAAAAGGAAGTATTGGTGCAATGATTTTTGAAAATTTCTCAAGAGCATATCTTAAGGTCTCTTTTGCAATCTTTTCTTCTTCAAATCTTTCCCTGTTAAGCCGTATATACCACGTCGATAAGTCCTCAATAAATTCACGTATCTCTTCACACGCTTTTACAGAGTTATAGTCCTCTAAATATTTCCCAACTTTAATTCCAAAATCAGATAATCTTGAAAGAATCCATTTATCTGTCAGGTTTTTTGAGTTTGTTTTTTTCGTTTTCTCACTGCCTTTATATGTTTCATAAAATCTTAATGTGTTATACGTCAGTAAAATAACCTTTTTGTATGATTCCTCTACTCCTTTGTCTGAAAAGTTTAGATTTTCCGCATTCATAACTGGCGAGCTCATTAAATAAAATCTCAAAGCATCAACGCCATACTTGTTGATTAAATCCATGGGGTCTGTGAAGTTATTTTTGCTTTTGCTCATTTTTTGCCCGTCTTCACCTAATATTGTTCCGGTTGTTACAACGTTTTGAAAAGGTACGTCCTCAAATAAAATTGCAGACAAAACAATCATATAATAAAACCATGCCCTCACTTGCCCAATATATTCAGCTACGAATTGCGCAGGAAAGGAAGCGTCGAACTCTTTTTTGTTTTCAAAGGGATAGTGGAACTGCGCGAAAGTCATTGCCCCCGATTCAAACCAGCAGTCAAGAACTTCTGGAATTCTTTTGAATTTCTTACCGTCTTTTTCCAAAATTATATCATCCAAATAGTCCTTATGCAAATCAATTTTTCCCTTAAGATTCTTAGCATATTTTTTCAGTTCCTCAACGCTTCCAATAACTAATCTTTCTCCATCATCAGAAACCCAAATAGGAATTGCCGTTGCCCAATACCTGTTTCTGGATATATTCCAATCCGGTGCTGTTTCAATTGTGTATTTCACTCGCCCGTCTTTTAAAAAATCCGGATACCAATTAATTTTTTTGCTTAATTCAAGAACCTTTGGTTTTATCTTTTGAATATTGACAAACCATGAAGGTATGGCACGGTAAATCAATTTTGTGTCGCACCTATAACAAAAAGGATATTCATGCTCAATCTTTTTTACAAGAACGATCTTTCCTTCTTTCTTCAAAAATTTTATTATCTCAATATTTGAGTCATGAACAAACATTCCTTTGAAATCAGAAACTTCAGAAGTGAATTTTCCTTTATCGTCGACTGGTTGAATTATAGGGATATTGTATTTTTTTCCAACAGTGTAGTCATCCTCTCCAAATGCTGGAGCGGTATGGACTATTCCTGTTCCGTCTGCAGACGTAACAAACTCTCCAAGAACAAATTTAAATGCGTTTTTTGTATTCTTAAAATAAGGAAACAATGGTTCGTATTCTTTTCCTTCAAGCTTTCTCCCTTTAATTTCATTGACAATTTCATAATCATTTTTATCTTTGTAAAAATTATCCAACGCCTCTCTTACTATTAAATAAACGTTTCCGTCCTTTTTGTCTTTAATATAAATATAATCTAAGTTTGGATTGACTGCCAAGGCCAAGTTCGACGGCAAAGTCCAAGGCGTCGTCGTCCAAGCCAAAGCATAAACATTTTTTTCTCCGACCAATTTGAATTTCACCACAAGTGATTCGTCTTTTATCATTTGATAAGAATTATCCATTGCAATTTCTGCTTTGGCTAAAGGCGTTGCGCACCTAGGGCAGTACATTAAAATTCTCTCGCCTTCATAAATAAAGTCCTTATCATAAAGTTTTTTGAAAGCCCACCAAACGCTTTCAATATATTTATTGTCCATTGTTTTATAGTCGTTGCTCATGTCAACCCATCTTCCTATTCTTTCTATTACTTCTTTCCACGCGTCGGCGTAACCCAAGACCTTGCTTCTGCAGCACTCATTGAATTTTTTCACCCCAATTTTTTCAATTTCATCTTTTGCTTTTATTCCTAATGCCTTTTCAGCAATATTTTCAATCGGAAGTCCGTGGCAATCCCATCCCCAAACCCTTCTAACGTATCGGCCTTTCATAGTCCAGAATCTTCCAAACAAGTCCTTTGTTACAGAACCAAGAATGTGTCCGTAGTGAGGCATGCCTGTCGCAAAGGGCGGGCCGTCATAAAAGATGTACGGTTTCTTTCCTTTTGTCTTTTTCAGTGATTTCTCAAATGTTTTGTCCTTTTTCCAGAATTTAACAATCTCTTTTTCAATCTCATTAACTTCCATTTTAACAAAACTCTATGCAACTTTATAAATTATTTCCTGTTTAATCCAAACTCCTTTACAATTTTTTTAAGACCTCTCACTTGCTCTTTTTCTTTTTCTTCTTCAGACATAAAATACTCTCTATAATACGGGCATTTCTTTATTTTACCACGATAATCACACTCTTTCCCATAAAAAACACAGCTTTTTCCCTTTCCGAAATCCATAGAACATCCCTCAACGGCGCGAGAATTATTTTTATAACTCATAGAATTTCCTGCGAAACTAAGTTATAGCTTCGCTATTAAATGATAATTTCAGCAATAGCTATGATAATCTTACTAGAAATTAAATTCTTCATAGCCATAAAGAATGAACAAATATCTAAATTTATCTTTTCGCAAAATATTTCTTAATCCTTTTCTTCGTAATTTTCAAGCATTTCTTTTTCCAAGAAGTGCAGCTTTCCAGGGATTATAATACAGTAAGGTGATTTTACATTAGAGAATTTTTTCAATTCTGAAAAGTCCCTGTAAAGAATTTTTCTATGTCTCGTTCCAAGTGCCTGACATACAATTAATTTTCCAAGTTTGACCCCTTTATTTTTCGCTGTTTTTTCAAGTTGAATTATTGTATTATCAATTGTCATGCCCGGATCAATTAAAATTAAACTATGTGCATTGATGCTTTCATTTTCCTTGACAATATCTATGAACGAATCCGGTTCGTAATTTTTCTTCCACATTGGCATTGATGATATTTTCCCGAATTTGTAAAGCTGCAATCCTGTCTCGCCGAGTGCATCAAACACAGAAGCATTGTAAATAACTTTATACCTTAGTTCGGACGCCTTTGCTTCTTGAATCAATGCTATGTGCGTCGTTGCAAAAAACGGCGAGCCGTAAACAAGCAAAGCTACATCTTTTTTTCCTGCTTCATCTATAATTTCAAAACTCTCAACAAACTCGCGGTCCGCCAGCTCAAACTTCTTTCCCAATTTATCAATTAATTCTTGCATTGAATAAGGAAAGTCAACTGTATAATTCTCTAAATAGACCTTCTTGCATTTCTTCACGACCTCAAGTCCATACGTCGAAATTCCATCAACATTCAATCCAAGTCCTATTATGTATAGCATTTAAACAAATTTTACTTTTTTTAATTCAGATTTTATCTTTGGAACTCGTTTAACGACTATTCCCCATATCTTTGTTAAACTTGCTTCAAAATATGAATGTGTGATAAAATTTCTAAAAGAAGAAAGTTCTTGCCAATCAATATTCTGATTCTTCTCTTTAAATGCTCTTGGAATATTTTTGCTTGCTTCACCCATTATTTCTAATCTTCTAATAACTGCATCTTGTACTTGAATATTTTTTTTAAAATCTTCTTCAGAGAGATTTTGGGTGTAGTTTTCAATAAATGTTGCACTTTCTTCAATATCTTTCAAGAACAATTTATACTCCCTTTTCATATTATCCTTATTTCGTCTTTTAAGATATATTCCTTTAATTCTGGCCTAATTGTTTCATATTCTACCAAGTCAACTTTCTTTTTCAGTTTTTTTTCAAGTAGAAGTTTAAGTCCTATCACATCAAATAAATCCCATTTTTCATCTAATTCAACCAAGAGATCCACATCACTGTTCTTTTTATTATCCCCCCGGGCATAACTTCCAAATATGCCTGCTTTTTTCACTTTATTTTTTTTCAAAATCGGGATTATCCTTTCTTTAATTTCTGATAATTTCTTCATAATTAATCTAGTTTTTCATACCTTTAAAAGATTTCTCTTGTTTAATTTAATACTTAATAACTTTGATTATGAAATTTAACAAAAAATAAGGTTTTAAAGCTATTGAAGTTATCGTTTTAATAATTAATTATCGGTATATTTGGTTTAGACAGATCTTTCCATATTTTTCTCATGTCTACACCAAGCAAATAAAATGCTAAGCTTTTTTCATATCTTGCCCGAATGTACCCTACTCCATATTCTTTTTCAGCCTGCTCAAAACTTAAAGAATTTATGTCAACAGGTTTTTCATCACCTGAATAACCTCTTGTGAATTGAGCATAAGGTATTTGTTTAAACCCTTTCCAATGTCCATTCCATCCCTCTCCAGAATTTTTTGTTATTTCGCCTTTATTTAATGCTAAATGCATATCTGATAAAATTATACAACCATCAAGCGCTGGATGATGATAAAATCTTGGGCTATTATCACCCACTGGTGAAAATTCCACAAATCTTGGATCAAGACCTAAATTAGTTGCTATCCAAATTCTATCTATTTGTATTATTTTCTCATCTAACTTTTCATCCATTAAATTCAAATGTTGCTTCTATTTTTAAGGATTTATACAATTTAATATATTATTAAAACAGCAAAAAACAACATTTTAAAGCTATTGAACTCTATACTCTTATGGAAATGCATAAACTTGCGCCGCGAATTTACCATATAACTTTCGCTAAGCAGCACGAACTATTTCTCTCTTTTATACGTATTCAAGAGTATTATGAATCCCCAAAATTTAAAGGAAAGATATTCACATTAGATCATTTTAGAAAATGGTATTTAAAATCAAGCAATGATAAAAATACAAAAGAATATTATACTGATTGGGAGGCCTTTAACATCCCATCTTCTGCCTTAAAGCCATTTTTCAAAGGAAAATTCAATCCTTTATCCAAAGAAGAAAACAAACTTATTGAAAAATTAAAAACAATTAAAGAAAAGAAATTTTATATCATAGGAACTTTCACAAAAAGAAACAAAAAAGATCTGAAGCACGAAGTTACCCACGCTTTATACTACACAAATTTAAATTATAAAAAGCAAGCAAATAAAATCGTTAAACAAATTGATAAAAAAGAGAGTGCTAAAATTAATAAATTGTTAATTAAGATAGAGGGTTACTCAAGTAACGTTTTAGCGGACGAAACACAGGCATACATTCTTGCAGATCTAAACACCCTAAAAAGAAACAATATCAAAGTCAGCAAATTAAAAGTTGTTCATAAAGAATTAACTAGGAGCTTTAAAAGATATTATAATTAATTATCTTTTATTTTTCTTATTCTTCTTAACTTTCAAGCTTCTTGAAGTAACAATTGCAATGAATAACAATCCGAAAAGCAGCGCGTCATCTCTCCAAATTAATGCCATAACTGCACCAACAAGACAAATTAAAACAATTATTCCAAACCATTTGCGCCCGCTTTTCAATTCTTCTTCCGTTTGTTTTCTCAAAAAATCCCCAATAGGAATTCCCAGTCCTAGAATAACAAGGCCAATTAATATCTTAACAATTTCTTGCATAAAGTTATTTATTTTTATTTGTTATAAACTTATTCCCAACTCAATATTAATCAATTCCACTAATTCCATAAAGAGCTAGCTCATTAGGGTTAACATCCAAACCAATCTTTTTTAATTTGGCAATTAATTTAGAGGGATTTTGTCTCAAATCAATAATTTGTTTGACATCAAAAAAAGTACATTCTGAACCTCCACTACTTTTTCCATCAACTTTATGGTTACAACCATACGTACTCTTTATTTTTTGACCAATATGAACAGTTCCATCTTCATAACTATCACTATCTAATCCAAAATCAGAATATCCTTCATTGTCTCCTACAAAAAGTTCTAGCCCTTCTTTTGAAACTATTTCCCCCCAAAACTTCTGTATTTAAATCTCCAAATTCTCCTACAATGCTTTCTGGGAAATGTCTTTTATCTTTTTGGATTCTTCCAACATTCACACCATAAAATAATTCTGGATAATGCATTCTATCGTTACTAATATATAGTTTTATAAATCTTATGATTAAACTTATTATCTTACTTTTTCAATTCCAAAACATAAAAATCTTTATAACTCTAATCGTCTCTGAAAATTCATGGCATTCAAGAAATATTTAATCGTTGCATCAAAATTAGACAAGGCAGGAGTAAATATAACAACGCAATTGTCTCAATTCAGGCAAAGTCCTTTATGGCCATCGTCTCACGATAAGCCCTCTTTTGATTTTTACTTGGTTGAAGAAGAAATAGTTCGCGATTCTTCGTTTGATAAATTAAAATTTGAAAAATATGATTTTATAATCTTCGCTTCAAAACATCAATCATCTTCAGGTGAGAAGTCATTGTGCGTTCACGCGCCCGGAAACTTTGGCAGTGAGACACGTTACGGCGGCGTTCCGGGAAAGGTTTGCCCAGCATCTGGAATTTTTAATAAATTTATTTTTGAGAAACTTCATAAGGTTGCAAAGGAACATAATTTAGACAAAAAATATAAAATAACAATGGAAGCAACCCATCACGGCCCGTTGATAAGCAAGCCGTGTGTTTTCATTGAAGTCGGCTCTTCCGAAAATGAATGGAAGGACTTGAGCGCGTGTTTTGTCGTCGCTGAAACAATTAAAGAAACAATCGAATCATTTCAGGACAATCCTTATGGTGAGGTTGCAATAGCAATAGGCGGCCCGCACTACTGTCCAAGCTTTAACGAGATACAATTAAAATCCAATGTTGCAATTTCTCATGTAATTGCCGAATATAATTTCCCAATTACAGAAGAAAAAATAAAGGAAGCAATAGCAAAAACTACCGAGGACTACGAGTTCATCTTGTTGGATTGGAAAGGTCTTGGAAACGCGGAAGAGCGCCAGAAAGTCGTCGACGTTCTTAAAAAAAATTATATAAGATACAAAAAAACAAGTGAGATTGGAAAGTAATTATCTTCTTTTCTTTTTAACTTTCCTTGTTGCAGTTCTTGCCGAAACTCTTGTATTCTTTTTATCATTCCATGCAACAAATCCAAGTGCAATCATGTAAAGCACTATTCCTAATTTTGGAATTGCTAAAGATAAACTATACCATCCAGGATAATTTCGTAATTCAAATATTCTCCACGTCGCTATAATAATCAAAACGAAGACCGCAATCCATCCAAGTATTGGGATTAACAAAAGCAAAGCCCACCATCCGCTGAACGAACCAAGCTGAAGCATCATAATAATATTCAAAACCGGAACCCAAGCAAACCAAGGTCTTTTATATCTTAACTTTTTTGCAATGATCATCCATGCGTAAGAAATGAAAATATATGCAGCAATTAAAAATATAACAAGCATAACAATTCCGATTGCGATTAACGCGCCAAAGGCGCTTCCAGCAACAAAATTAGAAAACTCTCTTGAAGAATTCCAAATCATCTCGTTAACCATTATATATATTGCAAAATATACTTTTTAAGCTTTTTCAAAAAATTTATTAATTAACAATATTTTAATTAACTATGGAAAAAAGAGGAAGATTGGTTTTGAATTTTGCGTCAAAAATTGTTAAACAATTAAAGTCCTATTCCAAAAAAATAGAAATAGTTGGAAGCATCAGGAGAAAAAGCGAAAACCCTCACGATGTTGATATTGTTTTAATTCCTAAAGACATAGAAAAAATAAAGGCCTTCATGTCAAAGAAAGGAAAGAATATTGAAGCGGGAAAAGAAAGAACTTTTTGGAGAGTCGATGGTATTGATTTGGATTTGTTTTACACAAACGAAGAAGAATGGGGTGCAGCGCTTCTTGCATTTTCAGGAAAAAAGGGCTCAAACATTGGTTTAAGAGTAATCGCAAAAAATAAGGGTTTCAAATTAACTCAGCACGGATTATTTAATAGAAAAACCGGAAAGCGCGTTGCTGGAAAAACCGAGCATGAGATTTACTCAGCTTTAAATCGCCCGTATAAAGAACCTTGGGATAGATGAAAATCTAAATTTTTGTTATGAAGTGCAGAGCGAATAGCTCTCCCTTGTAACTTAATGGAACAAGTATAACATTTGTTTTTACAAAATTTCCTTTCTTTTTATTTTTCCACGATATATTTATGCTCGAACCTATTTTATTTTCCATCACCTTTCGGTATGCAGAAACAAGTAATTCTTGATCCTCATCTTTAACATCACTTAGCGCTTCATCTTTCATTTCCCACTCTTTTTGAGAATTATAACCCAACATTGAAGAGAATCTTTTATTGCATAACTTATGCCTGTCACAAACATAAATATAAATCGCTTGTTCAGAGCCATCTAATATTTCCTTAAACTCTTTGCTGACCCAATGCAATATCTCTTCATGAATCTCTTTTGAATCGTCCATCATTTTTATATGAAGATTATATATTTAAAGTTTTAGAATGAACGCCCGGACCATTAATTAATCCTTACTAACTTTAGAAGCTTTAGGACCTTTGTCGCCTTGTTCTATCTCGAATGTGACTGAATCGCCTTCGCTAATAGACACTCCCGAATTCAGTCCAGTGCTGTGGACAAAATATTCTTTTCCATCTTCCGCAGTTATAAATCCAAATCCTTTCGTTTCATTAAAAAACTTAATTTTACCTTTCATTTTTATACCTCCTAAACTTACATATAAAACATTCAGAATAACTGAAATATAAACTTTTGCTTACCAAAAAAAGGTTTACGCCCGGACCAAGATTTGAACTTGGGAATCCGTGAGGAAACGAGATTAGCAATCTCGCGCCGTAACCGCTGGGCCATCCGGGCATATCTTAAGGAAGGTAACTCAACCCTTTTAAATTTTCTTAAAAATGCCAAAAAAATCCAACCAATAAACTTAAATAGGCACAATTATAGATTTCTATATCCTTAAGTTCATATAAATGTAAGGAGGCAAGCTAGTAATGATAAGTTTTAACGACAACGACCGAGGCGGAGGATCTGATAGAAGAAGCTTCGGTGGTAACAGAAGAAGCGGCAGTGGTGGAGGCGGTGGATTCCGAAGAGATTTTGGCCCTAGAGAAATGCATAAAGCAAAGTGTTCTGATTGTGGCAAAGATTGCGAAGTACCATTCAAACCTACTGAAGGTAAACCAGTATTTTGTAAAGAGTGTTACGCTAAGAAAAGAGGATTTTAATTGTTAATTAATCCTCTAAATTTTTATTTTTATAACTCTATTTTTTCATAAGAGTTTCGTATTCTTCTTTTTTTATTATTTTAAATTTTTTATCAAATTTTCTTTGTCTTGCTAAGGAAATTGAACCCTCAACTGCAAGTCCAACTCCTGCAATAAACCAAAACCAATTATCAGAAAAATTGAAAACTAAGAAGATTTTTAGCAGAGTTCCAACAGCCATAACCACTCCCACAATTATAAAAATTTCATAAATGAAATAATCACCAATTTTCATATAAGAACTAAAAAATTCTATTTTATAAACTTTAATATAAATTATTATAAAT
>JBBSYJ010000007.1:11965-18087 GCA_038045305.1 Nanobdellota archaeon
TTGATTGATCATCGATTAAAGAAAGAGAGCAGATAGCGGAAGGCTTTTCCTGCAAAAATTTATAAACTACTTTATTCTCCACTTTAAATGGCTAACGCTAAATGTCGGTGGCAGTAGAATTATATTTTTCTTTAGTTTGGACTCTAATTTCGTCTCAAATAAAAAATGCCGAAAGGCGGGAGAAATAAAATGAGAAACAAAAAAACAAATGAAATTAAATTGTGTTGCGAATACGATTTGCAGCAAGTTGTGTCTTCTTTAGTTTGGCGGGGCAGTAATTTCTAAAATAAGAAATCCAAAATCTTTTTTTGGAGGAGAAAAATCTGAAAGGAGATTGGACCAAATTGTGTCGATGGTGAGAAATGCTTTTGGCCGTCCCGATATGGATTATCAAGACATCTACAACCATGTAACCTCTCCTGAGAACTTAGTTCTTTTGGAATCGGATAAAGTTATTGCAATGGGAAGCTATAACTGTAAAAAATTTTCTGGAATACCTTCGCTTATTGTAGAAGGTGTCGCTATAGATCCTCAATTTCAGGGAAGGGGAATTTTTAGCGAGTTAACAAACCAAGTTTTAGATGGAACAGCCCTTATCAGTTTGAGGACGCAAAATCCAAATATGTATCGGTCTTTGGAAAATTATTGCGCAGAGATTTACCCAAACGAATTTCCAACCCCTTCTGGAATTCAAGCAGTCCTAAAGGACTTTGCGAAATATCTTGGATGCGAGATAAATGAAAAAGGAGTTGTTAAAGGTTATTACGGCGGACTTTTTTATGACAAGGAACCGGTACATCCTACGAGAAGCGCTCTTTTCAAGAACGTTTTTGAATTAAATATAAATCAAGGGGATGCGGTACTTGCAATTGGAGTAAAATGAAACTTGGAATTGTTTGTTGCGTCCATGGAAACGAACAATACGGATTGGAAGTTGTTAAGCAGCTTCCTTTCCCGTTTTTTATAGGGAACAAACTTGCTGTAGAAAAAAATATTCGTTTTATAGATTGCGATTTGAATAGATGTTTTTCTGGAAAGGCGGACGGGAATCATGAAGAAAAAATTGCATATTATTTAACCAATTTGTTAAAGGATTTTGATTACGTCATTGATTTGCATTCGTCATCAAATGCTTGCCCGATGTTTGGGATAATAACAAAGCCCAATACGGAAAAAATGGAATTAGCAAAAAAACTCGGACTAAAAAAGATAATGATCATGCCGGAGTTTTTTGCAAGCGGCAAAGCATTAATTGATTTTGTTAAATGTGGAATAAGCATTGAAGTCGGGTCTCACGAAAGAAAAGAAAATGCGCGGGATGCGGTTGATTTAATAAATAATTTTGTTAATGGAAAGAATTATAGTAATAAAATTGAGATTTTTGAAGTGTTCTCCGCAGTTCCAAAAGAAGCGGAAAAAATCTTAATTGAAAATTTTCAGGATGTAAAAAAAGGGCAGATTATTGCAACAGGTAATAAGGAGCAAATTGCAGAATTTGATTTCACTGCAGTTTTAGTTGGAGAAGAATCTTACAAAGGAATTCTTTGTCTTGCATGCAAAAAATAAATAGCGAGGGCGGGATTTGGGTCTCACGTTCGCTCGACCTACAAAAATTTGCTCGACAAATTTTCATAAACCAAGGTTCAAATCCAAATAGCGAGGGCGGGATTTGAACCACGCGACCTCCGGGTTATGGGCCCGACGAGCACTCCAGGCTGCTCTACCTCGCTAATAATTTCAGAGGTTAAGTTCTTTTAAAGGTTTCCTAAGAGAAAACAAAAACAAACAAATTGTTTTAACTAGACCGGATGACGAAAACAACCAAGTTGTTTTAAAGGTCTTCTAGTTGACGAAAACAATAAATTGTTTTAAAGGTTTCGAGTTGTAGAGTTTAAGATTTATAAAACAAAATCTTATAAACTCCTTAAAATTTTTCTTTTGATGTTTAAGCTTGGAATTGATGATGCAGGACGAGGCCCTGTAATAGGCCCGATGGTTCTCGCTGGTGTGCTTATTGACGACAAACACGAAAAGGAATTGGTGCGGCTTGGAGTTAAGGATTCTAAACAACTGACGCCGAAAAGAAGGGAATTTTTAGTTGACAAAATAAAAGAGGTTGCAGAAACATTTGAAATCGTCGTAATAACCCCAAACGAAATTGATGGTTTGGAAGAAGTAAATCTTAACAGAACAAAATTAAATGAGCTCGAGGCTCACGCTGCCGCAAAAATAATTAATACAATAAACAAGGGCTTCAAAGAGATAGAAGTAATAATTGACTGCCCGTCCGTTTCGCTAGTTAAATGGGGCGACTATTTGAAAAGGCACGTCGATAATCTTTCAAATTTAAATTTTAAAGTTGAGCATAAAGCAGATGTAAATCACTTGGCTGTTTCCGCTGCGTCTATAATTGCAAAATCAGTTCGCGAAAAAGAAATGGATAAATTAAGGGAAAAATACGGCAACGAAATCGGCTCTGGTTATTGCCACGACCCAAACACAATTAAATTCCTTGAAAAATACTCGGAAAAATACGAGCATGATGGCATCTTCAGAAAAACATGGGCGACATGGACTGATTTAATAACAAAAAAGAGCCAGATGAAATTGGATATTTAGATTCCAGATTTTTTACCAGAAATCTTTTTTATAACGAAATCCCTTATTTTCTCCGCCTCTGCCATATCAACTGCAGGAATAGACCCCTCAGAAGTTCCGCCATATCCTCTTCTACTATAACCTCCAGAATAACCTGCTGTTTGAATATTAATTGATGAAAATCCTAACATCCTTGCAATTATACCTCTATGAATGTCAACATTTTGTATTCTTTCATAAGGAATGTTCTTGTAAGTTTTCCATATAACCCCATATTCTATCTTCAAATTAGTATCTGTAAATTCATAGAACCATCTATTATAAGCCAAAGGAATCCAAATCTCTGTAAATATGACTAGAAGAAGGAAGAGCCCAACTGCGATAATAAAAGCAGTCAACAATATCTTGCCCACAAATGCTCCTACAAAAACCCCTAACCATATTCCAAAAAATAGTACAAGGAATAATGACCCCAAGTAACTAGATACTCTCCAAGCCCATTTTACACCCGGATGAAGTTGTTGTTTCATGAATAAAATAACAAAATATTGTTTTTAAATCTTATCTACGTCATCTTTAAAAATATCTCTAACTTTTCTTTTGTTATGTCAAAAAAGAGATGCGATTTTCGACGGAGGCAATTTAAAAAATCGCCCTTCAGCGCTTTGAGGAAGTTCAAAAGAAACCAGGGGGTGTCTTTTAATGGTTTACATTAAAAAGCTGGTGATGTATGGATTCAAGAGTTTTCCTAAGAAAACCGAAATTCCATTTGATCAAGGAATCAATGTAGTTCTCGGGCCGAATGGTTCTGGGAAGTCAAACATTTCTGACGCACTGTGTTTTGTTCTTGGGCGTTTATCAATAAAATCAATGAGGGCGGCGAAAGCGAGCAATTTAATTTTTATGGGTTCTAAAATTGCTTCCCCTGCAAAAGAAGCGATAGTTGAAATTGTATTTGATAATTCAGATAATGTCTTCAGCATTGATTCTTCTGAAATTTCGATAAAAAGAGTTGTCAGAAAAAACGGACTTTCAATTTACAAAATTAACAACGAAGTAAAAACGCGCCAAGATATTTTGTTTTTGCTCGCGCAAGCCGGAATTGACCCGAACGGTTTCAATATAATTCTTCAAGGAGAAATTCAGAATTTTGTAAGGATGCATACAGAAGAGAGAAGGCAGGTTATTGAAGAGGTCTCTGGAATCTCTGTTTATGAAATGAGAAAAGAGAAATCCTTAAAAGAATTAGGACGCACAGAAGAAAAATTAAAAGAGGTCTCTGCAATTTTGCGAGAGCGTACGGCTTACTTAAATAATCTAGAAAAAGAAAGACAGCAGGCCTTGAAATTCAAAAAATTAGAGCAGGATGTAAGGCGCCTTAAATCAAGCATAATTTCATACGACTTGGGAAAAAAGAAAAAACAATCTTCCCAAGTGACTGAAGAAATAAAAACACGCTCATCTAACATTGAAAAGATAAAAAAAGAAATTGTTTTGTTACAAACAAACATTTCCAATTCTGAAGATCAAATTGCAAAAATAAATTTGACAATAAAACAATCAACCGGATTCGAGCAGGAAAAGTTAAATGTTGAAATTGCAAATCTGCGCGCTGAACTTGCTGGACTAAATGTTAAATTGGAAAACTTTGAGGCAAAATTATCTTCACTTCAAAAACAAAAAGTGGACTTGGCTAATTCCACGCGGGAAATGGATATATCTGTAAAGGATTTACAGAAGGAGTCCCCAACACTTGTAAAAAAAGAAAAGGAATTGCAGGCAAAAAAAGCGCAGCTTGAAAAGTTTGAAGAGCAAAGAAAGGACTATTACACAACAAAATCAGAAATTAAATCGTTGCGTGAGCGCATGCAAGATAAAAAGACCCTTTTTCAAAATTACACGCACGAGTCCGATTTTATTTTGAAACAAATAGAGACACTCGGCTCCGAGCTTTTTGACAGGAAATCGTCCCCTACAATTCTTGAAACGCTTAAAGCAGGCCTAGTGCAAAAACGCGAGCGGCTAAACTCCTTAAATCTTCGTGAAAGAGAAATTGAGAAAATCTCACACACAAATGAATTTGAAATTGACAAGCAAAATAAATTAATAGAAAAAATATCTAAGATGGATATTTGCCCTGTATGCAAAAGCAAAATAACAGAAAATCATGTTCATTCTATAAAGGGAGAAACGCTTCCTGAAATTGAAAAGTTAAAATCACAAATTAAAGATGCTACAAAGGAATTAAAAGAAATTAATTCTCAAAGGGAATTGCTAAATAAAGAAATTGAAAAAATATCTGAAGAAATTTCAAAAAGAAATTCGGATTTGTTGAAGCTTGAAACCATCCGTGAAAAGACGCAGCAGCTTAAGGCATTGCAGGAAAAGATTAATGAAATAAAAGTTGAGGGTTCTCAGCTTGATAAAAAATTAAAGGCATTGGAAACAAACTTTGAGAATGATTCTGATATAGAACATAAATATGAAACCGCGCGGCTTGAAGTGCAGGAGATTTCATTGCGTTCCGAAGAGAATGTGAATTCTGAAATTTCATTTAAGCAAAGGGAACTTGAAAGGGCAAAGCTTCAGGTTAAACAAATTGCGCGTGAAGAAGAGGAAATAGAAGAAGAGCTTGGCTCTTTGAAATCGACGATAGAGTCAAAAGAGGAATCTTTGGAAAAAAAGAAAAAACAGGAAGATAATTTAAGCAAACAGTTTAATTTATTTATTTCTCAAAGGGATTCTTTGCAAAGTAAAATTCGCGAGGTTGAAACAGAGGTCTCAAAAAAGCAGAATGTTATTTATACTATTGAGCAGGACGTTAATAATTTTAAAATTGAAAAGGCGCGTTATGATGCAGAAATCGAAAATTATGAAATTGAAATGCTTGAATTTTCTGGTATTGAACCAATAAGATTATCACGGGAGGCGCTGGTTGAAAAACTTGCAAACGTGCAAGACGTACTAAGCAAAATCGGTTCAGTTAATTTGCGTTCTCTAGAGGTTTACGACGAAATAAAAGCTGAATACGATCAGATTCAAAATAAAGTTGAAATAATAACAAAAGAAAAAGATGGAATATTCAGAATAATTCATGAAATCGATATAAGGAAGAGAAAAACATTTTTGAAAACGTTGGAGGATTTGAACGAAATCTTTTCGCGTAATTTTGCGCAAATCTCGACAAAAGGCGCTGTTTCTCTTGAGTTGGAAAATAAAAAAGAGCCGTTCGAAGGCGGTGTTGCTATTCAAGTTAAAACCGGTCACGGAAAATATTTTGACGTTACTTCTCTTTCAGGAGGAGAACAGACGATGGTCGCTCTTTCATTAATCTTCGCAATACAAGAACTTCGCCCGTATTGTTTTTACATTCTTGATGAAATTGATGCTGCATTAGACAAAAGAAATTCAGAGCGTTTAGCAAATTTATTAAATAAATACATGCAAAAAGGCCAATATATTATCATAACTCACAACGACGAAATTATTTCAAATGCAACAAATCTTTACGGTGTCAGCATGCA
>JBBSYJ010000007.1:18187-22537 GCA_038045305.1 Nanobdellota archaeon
CTCACAACGACGAAATTATTTCAAATGCAACAAATCTTTACGGTGTCAGCATGCATGACGGCATTAGTAAAATAACTTCACTTAAAATATAATTTCTAAGATTACGAGGGTTGAAAATCCGTTGCGAACTTTAGTCCTAGTTTTTCGTAACCTTCGATTTTACTTGCCAAAGATTTTTTAAATGAGGAAGATGTTTCTCTTTTGTCTATGTTTTTTAATTGATTTCTATTTGCTCTTAGTTCTCCTATTATATTTCTGTATAAGGCCTGTAAATACAATTCATCTAATTTATCTATATTTAATTTTATTAAGGGAATGTTTAATACTTTCTTTAATTTTATTAGGGGAAGGAGCAATATTTCCGGTTCTTCAAAAATGTCTTTTGCATGATAGCCCTCATGATCTATTAACATACTCTTAAATTCACCAATATTCTGGAGGGTAAAAGAGCATGGATAAACTGATATTGTGGATCTAACATTTTTTATTCCTAGTAACTTCGCCGGTAAGTTAGAAGTTCGCATCATGATTGTATTGTCTGTATATATAATATTATCACTGTAAGCCTGCTTTGGTTTGTATGAAACTCTCTTTATATAGGGTCTTGCCTCTTCTAAATCAATTCCATTTAGGAATTCTTGTCTAAAACTTTCCTCAACCACTGATCTTTCATAATCTAATTGATCCATCTCATCCCAGCTCCCGCTAGCTCATAAAAAAATAAAATTATAAAAGAAAAAATAAAAATTAAAAAATTTAGTAGTAACTTTCTCCAAATTCTTCGCTTCTTTCTGGCTTTCTAGACATCAAGACAATTAATACAATAAGCAATACAACAAAAATTATTGCTAATATTACTGTCAAGATTACAAGAGGATTGCTTGCAGCTGAACTTCCACTGGCCTTTACGGTCATAGGAACGCTTTCAACTAATTGCTCTCCAGAGAATACACTCGTAGTGAATTGATATTCTCCTGCTTCTTGTGCGCTAGCAGTTATTCTAACGTTTTTGCTTGATCCTGCTGGAACAGCAACAACGGAAGTGTCCGCACTTGAGGAAAGACCGCTTGTTGATTCTGTTACTATTCTGTAAACCTTAACTTGGTTAGTTGGGTTAACAAGTAACAAATTGAACTCAGCGTTCTCGCCAACAGCTACAGATTTTTGCGAATTGTCAACAGCAACTTCATTAGCTACATTGTTCTGCACATTAAATTGTGTGCTTGAGCTTGTAGTTGCGTCGTCATTTCTAACCTTAACTTGCAATGTGTAAGTTCCGGCCTTAGCGTCGTATGGCATATTCAAAAAGATTCTGCCTGCAACACTATCTTGGTCGTCTTCATTACACTTTCTTGAAATGTCAACGTTGTAGTTCTTAACAGAACTAAATTCATCATCACATTCAACAGAGACAATATCTCCGAAATATGCTGATTTCTGAAGTCCTAATTCTGGAACCATAACAGTAACATAAACGTCGTCAAGGTTGTTGTAACCTGTGTTTTTCAAAACAATATCTACAGGGAATGTTGCCCCAGCGCTTATTGTTTGATCTGCAGATACAGACATTATACTAGCTTCGTATGGTTGTCTCTGAATTCTTACATCATAAGGTTGTTCAGTTTTGTAACCATCACCAGATATCTTAACAGTCAAAGTTGCGTCATCACTAAGTTGATCTTTAAGTTCGTAAGGAACTTTAAGAGTCAAGAACTTTGTGTACGTGTGGCCGTTTTCAACATCGAAAGGTTTTGTCTCAACTTGAGCGTCAGCTTTATCGCCTTCTAACTCAACTTCAACAGTAACGTCAGATGCATTCACATCAGATGTGAATATAACTTGAATCGTTATTGTATCTCCAGCAACAATACTAGAACTATCTGCTCCAGCATTATCGATGAAAGTTGAAACACTGCTAGCCAATTCGTCTGTAGCGCTTACAAATGCAGTTGCTACAATTAACAAACTTGCGATAGCCAAAAAAGAAACTAAAAGTTTCTTTGTTTCCATTTTTTTCATGTTTTTTATTTAATTTAGTTACCCAAAAAACATTGTTTTTTGGCAGAATTACCATCCAAATTTCTTTTATAAACTTTGTGGTGACAACATAATGTTTAATTATCTAGTAGGTAATCTGTCACTAGCTGTCGGAACAATGAGTTATATTTCATTTGTCCTCGATAAAGCTAAGCCCTCCGACGATTTTTAATCGGAGCTAAGCATTGAAAATTTCAATCCTTCTATAGCATCTTCAACAGGAGAAGGTGACTCATTTACAATGCTTATTTCTTTGTTTTTTGGCAGCGCTTTCAGGAATTTCTTCCATTCATCTTTATGTGTTTTTATATGATGTTTCTCACCTTTTTCTCCATATACAATTCCTGAAAAATGCATATATAATTTATCAAATTTTTCAAAAAGTTTAAGCACTTCTTCAAATCTGTAATTTTTGTCGCGCGCAAGAATGTGCGCAAAGTCAATGCAAAAATTGCAACCCGTATCTTCTACAAGTTTTCTTATTTCTTCAGTGCTTCCAAAAACGTTTACTTTCCCCATTGTTTCAGGAGCGAGTTCACACGTGTAGCCTCTTTTCTTTCTTTCGTTTTCAATTTCCAAAAGGTTCTTTTTTATCTTTTCATATGTCTCCTCCCTGCTTCTTTTGCCATAAAACCCGAGATGAAAAACAACAATCTTAGCTCCAAGCCAAGTCCCAACTTCCAAGCATCTTAAAATTAAATTCTTGCTGTTTTCAATTTTTTCTTGCTCTTCAGAATTAAGATTAATCCAGTACGGTCCGTGAATTCGCAGTTCAATTCCAAGTTCGCGCGCCTTCGCCCCAATCTTTTCCGCGTCTTCTTTGTTTTTTATGTAAATAGAATAAGTAAATGCAATCTCGCATGTTTTCAATCCTAATCTATTATACTCTTCCAAAACATTAAGCGCAGTTTTAACCGGCCCAAGTCCAGAAGGCCCGAATTTCCATAACGATGACATAATTAAACTTTAAAAAAAGAATATATAAAGATGTTGGGCATTTTGTCCTTTATTTTATTTGCTCATTTAAGTTTCAAAGAACTCCTTTTTGATTAAAATCTTATCATCACAAATATCCCATAAGTGGTTAGATAAAGAAAAGGCAGACTTTCTTTTTCTGTCTGTAAAATATGCCAAAATAACTTTAACACTAAAATCTTTTCTTATCTCTTGAATAATTGGGACAAAATCTGTATCTGAAGTTAATATTATCAGATTCTTAATTTCTTTCTTTTGTGAAATTTTAAGTAAATCCATTGTAAGTAAAGTATCGACACCCTTCTGTTGAAATCCATCTTCACTTTTTTGAACTCTTCCCTCTCTGATATTTATCTTTGGTTTTACTTCTTTAAGTTTGAGAATAAATTTATCATAGTTAGCACGTCTGTTATTTTCTTCAATAGTTGGTGTTGAGCTTTGATATGGTGGGGCTGTATAAAAATAAATTTCTTCAATTTCTAAATTCCTCACTTTGGCAATATTTTGAGCAAATTTCTCAATTTTGTTTTTTAATGGTTTGCCTTTACCAAAGTATTTCGAAATAAAAGATAAATAACCTCCATCAATAAAGAATACTGTCTTTTCCATTATATTTCATCGGGCAACCCAAAGATCACCCGGGATTATGTTAACAATAATACACCTTTTCAATCTTTTAAAACTTTCTATTTGAACTCAAGAATATAGCATCCACATTTGGTCGCTTTATTATAAATATATCCCTCAGAAGTGCCCGCTTTATTTTTTAACTAGAATTTCCAGCAGTTATATTTCCTTGTATGGAATTAATTGAATTTAAGCTCGTTTCTATCTCACCTAAATTGCCAACAACATATGAATGGAGTTTTTGAATTATCAAATTCTGCATTTCTTCTTTCAAGCGGCCGTGGCACTTTGAAGTGTCCGACTCGGGAGAATCAATGCTGCCTATAGGAAGCGAGCAAATCATACTCTGCCCCTCAAGAGCTTTATTCCCAACATCCCCTGTTTTGACTTTTAAAATTGTAACTTCTATTTCACAAATTCCTTTGCTTTTTCCTTGAATCACATAATTCCAGGTCGCATCCGGCTGATCATTGATAAATTTTGTTTTAAGACATTTTGCTTGGTATGATTTGAAGCATGCGAGGTCATTATCCGCGCAGCTGTAATGGAAAAAAAACATGAAGTAAATTGCAACTGCAAGTGCTATAATTATTCCAATAATTAAAAATACAATTAATGCTTTCCCCCTTTTATTCATAACAAGTTAAGAATAAAATTGTTTATAAAATTAACTTAAAATAATAAAAATAAAAGATGAGCAAAAATAAAAAA
>JBBSYJ010000007.1:22637-40993 GCA_038045305.1 Nanobdellota archaeon
TGTTTATAAAATTAACTTAAAATAATAAAAATAAAAGATGAGCAAAAATAAAAAATAATTACAAGCTCATCAATTTAATTTGAGTATCTGTTGTTGCGAAATTCTTTGCTACAATAACTTGGACTCCAACTTCTTCTGCCGCTTCGACAATTGATTTTGTAACTGTTCCGTCCATCACAATTATCGTTGGTTTGTTGTTGACCTTTCTCAAAGTTGGTGCAAGCGCCTTGATAGAAATTCGTCTGTCTTCTTCCAAAGAGCTGTTCAAAAGAATTGCTTTGTCGCTTCGAGCGATTTCACCAGATAATTCCTTCAGCTTTTTTCTATCGTCGGAAGTAAGCTCAATTTTTTCTATTACTTCTTTAGAAATTCTTTCTTCAGGGTATTCTTTTTTAGAACCATTGAAACCGTTGTTCGTTCTGAACTTGGAAAAAAATTCATCAATCGGCATTCTTTTTCTGAGATTCATAATTATCTCTTTTCCAGTCAACTCTTCAACTTCTTTTCCGTCTGGCGCAACAGCAATCCATTTGACTTTTGCGTTGTCAACCACGTTTTGCGCAATTAACTTTCCACCTCTGTCGCCATCGACAAACAATGTTATGTCTTTTTCTGTGCTGAGTTCTCTTATCGCTGAAGGAAGTTTTGTTCCGTTCATTCCGATAACATTATTGACTCCCGCTCTCAAAAGATTTACAACATCTGCTCTGCCTTCAACAACAATAATTTCATTTCCACTAAGATCTCCACACGGCAATTTTTCATCGCCATACTCTCCAACTGAATTAGTTCTTGTCGACTCTTTGATTTGATTTGAAATTTCCCTTGAGTCAGTCGAGCTGCTTAAAGATCCCATGAGCTTTTTTGCTCTTTCAATTATGAAATCTCTTTTGCTTCCTCTTACATCTTCAATTCGGTCAATTTCTATTTGCGCATCGCTGGGCCCAACTCTTTCAATTGTTTCTATAGCCGCAGCTATTAATGCTGTTTCAGACATGTCCAAAGCGGTAGGAATATGAATTTTTCCCATAGTTCTTTTTTCAGAACGTTCAAGGTCAACTTCAATTCTACCTATCTTTCCTTCTTTCTGGAGTTCCCTCATTTCGAGTTCAGATCCTAAAAGACCTTCTGTCTGTCCAAATATTGCTCCTATCACATCAGGCTTTTCTAAAGCGCCTTCAGCAACAAGATTCGCATGTATCATATACTTGATTGATACAGGACTTACTTTAGCCATTATGCAAAATCCTCCGATTTTGTATTTTGGTTGAACTTTGTTCTACCATTATTTAACATTCTCCTTGTTTAATTAACCAAAATCTTATGATTTCGGACTAGAAAAATATCTTGTCTCACCGAATAATAAAGGTGTTCAAGTGAATGTGAATGTGAAATCCAATAATAGTCGGATTGTGAGCTTGATACTCTTCTAATTATATATTAAAGATGTTGCTAGTATTTAAATGTTATTAAGATTAAAATGCAATCACTCGCCCAGCTTATTAGCTTCCTTTATCTTTCCGAGCTTTTCATACAGGCCTTTTAATTTATCTTTTATTTCCTTTTTCTCAATGTCGGAAATTCTCATTAAAAGAAGCTTTTCATAAATTCGAACCGCATGATTTCTTTTTGATTCTCTTTCGTAAATTTCTGCCATTCTTTTGTAGAATTCCTTTACTTTAATGTAAATTTCATTTCTTTGTGTCGCGTTCGCCTCCACCATAGCTTTTTTCAATGCCTGGTCTGCACGTACAAATTCATT
Source organism: Nanobdellota archaeon (assembly GCA_038045305.1). Classification (GTDB taxonomy): domain Archaea; phylum Nanobdellota; class Nanobdellia; order Pacearchaeales; family GW2011-AR1; genus JAUSKC01. Next base: position 24,400 of record JBBSYJ010000007.1, read on the forward strand.
TCCTTTAATGTAACTTTGGCATTCTTTAATATGATACTCAATTTTTTCCACAAAAGTCAGCGACGAGGTTGCGGCATTTTCATAGTTTCGCGCCGCTTCAATGAAAGTTCCTTTGTTTTCATAAATCTCAGCCATTTTCAAAAAAGCGAATTTCCGCATGTCAATAGACGGCGTCTCTTTCAAATATCTATTAAGATAATCAACCTTAACAAAGTCGCCCTTTCCTCTAAGTTCCTCTTCAATTTCCGCCTTTGACATTCCTTTATTAAGCATAATAAAAAATAATTGTTTTAGTATTTAAGCATTGTTGAGTTGATAAAGCTGATTTAATCAAAACAATATTGAAAATACTAGAAATTTATTTCTTCCGAATATTTTAATATTCGCAAAAAGTGTAATTAAAGAATCTATTTTTTCTCAACAATCTCGATGCACATTCCAGCAGCAACTGTTGCGCCGGCATCTCTTACAGCAAATCTTGCCATGTGTGGATTTTCCTTCAATGTTTCCAAACATAAGTTTCCTTGAGGTCTTATTCTTACCTTAGCAACATCTCCATTCTTCAAAAAGTCCGGATTTTTCTTCATAACTTGACCAGATTTAGGATCAATTTGTTCAATCAATTCAACAAATTGGCACGGAACTTGAGCTGTGTGAACGTGGAATACTGGTGTGTACCCTTTAGCTAAAACCGTTGGGTGATTTATTACTGCGATTTGAGCAATGAATTCAGCAACTATTGGTATAGGGGAAGCAGCGTCGCAAATTACATCTCCTCTAGCAATATCTTTCTTTCCAATTCCTCTTATGTTTACACCAACATTATCTCCAGCCTCTGCTTGAGGCAAAGTTTCATGGTGTGCCTCAACTGTTTTTATTTCTCCAGCAACACCCTTTCCAGTTCTTCCTGGAAGTACTATAATTTTTTGTCCGGGTTTCATGACTCCTGTTTCAATTTTTCCTACCGGAACAGTTCCAATACCTGTAATTTCATAAACATCCTGAACAGGCATTCTCAAAGGCAAGTTTGTAGGTTTTTCCGGAGCTGGGAAATTATCAAATTGTTCTAAAATAGTTGGTCCTTTGTACCAAGACATATTAGTGGATTTTTTAGCAACATTATCCCCTTTCAAACCTGAAGCAGCAATAAATTGAACTGTTTCAAGTTTAACTCCAACAACTTTCAAAAGTGCAGAAACGTCCTCTTTAACTTTGTTGAATTTTGCTTCATCGTAACTAATTTCATCCATTTTGTTAATTATAACTGAAATGTTTGAAACACCCATTGTTCTTAACAACCATAAGTGTTCTTTTGTTTGTGGCTGAACTCCTGAAGGTGCAGCAATAACTAAGAAAGCAGCGTCGGCTTGTGAAGCTCCTGTAATCATGTTCTTTACAAAGTCCCTGTGTCCCGGAGCGTCAATTATTGTGATTTCATATTTTTGTGTTATAATTTTTCTGTAGGCAAGGTCAATTGTAACTCCTCTTTCTCTTTCCTCTTTAATTTTGTCCATAACATAAGCGAATTCAAAACCAACTTTGCCGTGCTTTTGAGCTTCAGCCTTTAATTTTTCCATTTCTTGTGCAGAAACAGCGCCGGTCTGGAACATAAGTTGTCCAACTGTAGTTGACTTTCCTGCGTCAACGTGCCCGACGAAAACTACATTCATTGCTGGTTTTGTTTTTGCCATGTTAAATTAAATTATGTTTGGTATTTCTACTATAAAAAAATACCTTTTTAAAGATTTCTATTTCTACCCCTTCTTAATTTCTTAATTCAACCAAATACAAGACAAAATTAACGATTGCGAAACCTACCAAATAACCTGCAATCACGTCGGTAAACCAATGAATATTCAAGTAAATTCTGCTGAAGCCGATTAGCAAAATTAAAAATATGTTAGCAAAAATAAAAACTAAACGCGCCCTCTTATTTCTTATTTCGTCTTTAAAAAAGTAAATTAATAAAGAAAACAAAATTATAGAAAATATTGCGTGTCCGCTCGGGAAACCATAATCAATTTCTTGGACAAGTTGCATTCCCGGACGTGCTCGGTGAACAGTAAATTTTATTGCTTGTTCAAAAACATAACCCAAAATTAAACTAAAAAGCAAGATCCAAGATTCTTTCTTCCTTTTTCCCATATATAAAATTAATACAGCAATCAATGCAAACCCAATCATAATTTCTCTCGAGTAGTTCCCAAGGAAAATGAAAAATCCATCCATTACAGGGTTACGCAATTTATTAATTCCAGAACTTACTGAATAGTCCACTTGTGGCGTTCCATTAACAATTATAATTAATATAAATAAAAACATAATAAAAGCCATTAAGGATAAAATTAATTTTTTATTTCGTAACATAAATTAGAAAAATAAATTGAGATTAAATATTTATTGATTCTCGCTTAAACATTAATTTCTTGTTCTGCACCTTTGATTAAATTCCAATCAAGCTTTAACAATTGTTTAACAGCAGGATTTTTCGTGTTTAATTTATATAAATCAGATTTTCCAACTCTTCTTGTTTTTATAACTATATTGTTTCTCTCTAATTTGCTCCAGAATGTTTGAAGAGTTGAATAGCTAACTCCGGAATTTCTAGCTATTTCCGTTAAAGGATAATCAAATAGCTGATAAGTTATAAGAAAATCTAAAACCTTTGTTATAGGGTTATTCCCAAACACTTCCACAAAGATTGTTTCATTTTCCATAATTACTAAGTTAGTTAGTTTGTTTATAAATGTTTCTTATTATGTTTTTATATTACAATATTAGAAACATTTAAATATTTTAAAATAATTATATAATTCATGGAATTTGATGACGAAGATAAAATAAAAGCAACAATACTTTATCATTTAAGAAGAAAAAAGGTGATTGGAGGAGTTCATACTCATTTTGATACTTTGAGAAGAGGATTTCCATCCTATATAGGAAAAGATATTAAGAAAATTGCTCAGGAACTTATTAGAAAAGGATTTATTATAACAAAATCCACTCCTTACGGATTACAAGTTTCCTTGAACAAAGAAAGAATTGTTGAGATTGAAGAATTTATTAAAAAGATTTTAGGGCATGAATTTTAAATCAAGATGAAAAATAAAATAGATAAAGAAATTAGAAAGAGTTCGCAGAACAAAATAAAACATTGGAAAAATGGATTATAAAGAATTATGGAAAAAGATGCCCGGATTATGAAAAAGAATGTATAGTTTGCAAGAAATGGAAGTTGTTTGATAAATTGGTTTTAAAATAATATTTTTTACTGGTTTTCGGCCAAACCTTTTCTATCACGGATTTTCTTAATTATGTCCGCTTGTATTGAAGTTGGTATCTTTTCAAACAACTGATCCTTCAACGATGATGTTCCTCTTCCTTCCGTCGCTGAACGCAAATCGGACGACCATCCAATCATTTCTGCAACCGGAATCTTCATAGTGATTTCCGTTCTCATTCCTTCTTGTGTCATGTCAAGCATTTGTCCTCTCTTGCCGCCTACTAATTTCGTCACAGCTCCCATGAAATCTCCAGGAACGTCTATAACATGAATTTGCAATGGTTCTAACAAAGTTGCGTTAGCATCTCTCATTGCTTCAGTGATTGCTTCTCTAACTGCAGGATAAACTTGTGCAGGTCCACGGTGAATAGCATCTTCGTGAAGTTTAATATCTGTTAAAGTAACTTTCATTTTTGTGCACGGCTCATGAGCCAAAGGCCCTGATTTTATTACCATTTCAAACGCGTCAAGAATCATTTCAATAACTTCTCCAATATGAACTTCCCCTCGTGTCTCGTCTATAAACATACTTCCTTTGAAAATATCTCTAACGTCCCTTACTTCATCTCCACTCCATCCCATTTCATATAATTTTTTGGATAATTCATCATTCTTTTTCTTGACTCTTCCTTCAGGCAAATCCCCATTCTGTATTGCATTAAAAATTTCATCTTCCAATGGCTCAACTTTAATAAAGAAACTATTGTGTTTGTTTGGTGACCTTCCTTCTTTTGAGCCAGACGCCTTAGCAACTGTTTCTCTGTAAACAATTATAGGCGCAGAAGTTTTAACTTCAAGATTTTTTTCTGTCTTGATTCTGTTTTCAATAATTTCCAAATGCAGTTCTCCCATTCCAGAAATAAGCGACTCTCCTGTTTGTTCATTAATTTCAACTTTTATCGACGGATCTTCTTTAGCAACTTGCTTCAAAATTTCAACCAGCTTCGGCAAATCTGCGGTCTTCTTAACTTCAATTGCTTTTGTAATAACCGGCTCAAAAATATGTTTTAATTCTTCAAATGCAGTTTCCGGCTCAGAAGTAATTGTTTCGCCCGCTTCTGCATTGACTCCTGAAATTGCAAGAACATTTCCTGGGCCAATTTCATCAAGTAGCTCCGGCTTAACTCCATTGTAAATTAAAACTTGCTGAATTCTTCTTTTCTGTTTTGCTAAATTCAAATAAACATCCATTCCAGGTTTTAACGTTCCTGAGAATAAACGACCAGCAGAAATTTCTTTTCCCGAGCGCGGATCAATTACAATTCTTGTAATAACAAAACCAAGTTTGCCGTTGGGATTACAACTTAACAAATCTTTTCCAAATTCTGAATCTAAATCACCTTTCCATATTTTTGGAATTCTGTATTTTTGCGCTTCTAAAGGATTAGGCAAATGTTTTACAACCATATCTAAAAGAACTTCATACAACGGCGCGTTCTTCCAGAACCAGTCCTTTCTTTCTTCATCACTCATAGCTGTGTAAGCATTGAAAATATCTTTGAAAGAAATTCCTTTTTTCTTCATGAACGGAACTGACAAAGCCCAATTTTCTCTCGCTGAACCGAAAGCAACACTTCCGTTTGAAATGTCGACTGCCCATTTGCTTCCAAAGTCCTTTTCAGCGATGCTCTTTACAAGTTTATTGAAGTCCTGGTAAATTTTTATAAATCTTTCCTGCATTTTTTCAGGAGTAAGTTTCAATTCCTTAATCAGACGGTCAACTTTATTAATGAATAAGACCGGCTTTACTCTTTCTCTGAGCGCCTGCTTGATTACCGTCTCTGTCTGAGGCATCATTCCTTCAACTGCGCATACAAGAACAACAGTTCCGTCGATGGCCCTCATAGCCCTTGTAACATTTCCGCCGAAATCAACGTGTCCGGGCGTGTCAATCAAATTAATTAAAAATTCTTCTTTGTGATAATCATGGACCATAGAAACGTTTGCAGAGTCGACAGTCATAAGTCGTTCTTGCTCGTCTGAATGCTGCCATGTTGCCATTCCCTCTTCAAGATTTCCCGCGTTTTTTACAGCCATATATCCTGAAGCAGCCAATAAGTTGTCTGTCAAAGCGGTCTTTCCGTGGTGAATATGCGCGCTTGTCGCTATATTTCTAATTTGCTTTTGGTCCTTACTTAGTCGTTGTATCTTGTGAAATTGTGATTCTTTTTCTGCCATTATGCAAAATCCTCCCGATTTTGTGTTTGTGCTGAACTTTGTTCTGTCATTACGAAATTTCCTTGAAATTTTGTTTGCGTTGAACTTTGTTCTACGCTATTATATTTATCTCTAATAAAATATTAGAACAATCATCATTCGGTAAAATGCTTTTTAAAATCTTCGTTTTATAAATTCTAATCCCCAGAAGTTGCAGTTTCTCTTCTTTCAGGAGATTCTCTTAGTAAATAAATTGCGTTATCTCTACTCCCACCAGTTAAACTAGGATGTTTATATACTCCCGGCCTTATTTCTATTAATCCCAATTCTTTTAATCGATCTTTTATATAATCTCTAACAGTTCTTGATAATCTTCCATTTAATTTTCCATGTTTTTTCTTTTGGTATGAATATATGGGTCCATACAACTCTAAAAAATCAATTGTAGAAGGCAATTCTCCCAAGGGCCGATTTTTTGAAAGTAATAAAAAAATTTCATCATGGACTTCTTTCTCTAAATTAGATAATTCATTAGAAACATCATTCACATTATCTTTGTAAGTTGTTGCCTCGGCCATTTTTATCAGAATTGTTATATAGCCGGGCCAAAATGTTTGACGGGGCTAAAATATGATTTAGAATTACATCTAGCTGTTACATTCCAGTTAGAATTGCTTCTTACATTTAACATGAGTTTTACAGATAAAAAGAGTTTAAAAATATATTGATACTTACTCACTTCTCAAATAAACTTCGCCTTCAAAATGCCATTGCTCCATATGTATAGGATAGTCCGCTAAAATCTTTCTGCCAACTTTTTCTTCATTATGGTGATGAGTTAAATATCTTTCCCAAAATTCTTTCATAAATCTGTCAGCGAGAAATGAATTCAAATTTCTCCCTCTAACCTCCTTGCTTTTATTATCTCTAAAAAGATCGTCAATTAAAATATATACCCCGTTTTCTTTATATGAATATTGTCTTCCCCAATTAAATGTTTTCATATCTAAGATGAATTGTTGAACTTGAACAGAAATACTTCCATCGCTGTTAAATTTTGTCTCAATCGAATCTTTTTTTTCTAAAGGCATAAACTCTCAAAAAAATTAATAGTTTAATAAGATTTATATCTTAAATCATTCACTTATGTGCTGATTTACATAATTTCCTTTTAGATAATTAACAGCGTCGTTATGTATATCTTGCAAATCATTTCCTCTTCCATTTCTTGCATCAATTTTCTTCCAAGATCCATTGTTGGCATAAAATTCGCTAATATACCCTGCTCCCCTTTTGAGTGTAATAACCTTTATCATTTCATATTTTACAGAATCAAGTTCAACTTTTTTGGGAAATTTTAATGTTCTTTCAATTCTATCACTAGAAACAACATCTTCTCCATCAGGAACTATTTCATACCATAACTGTCGTTTATCCATAAAAATAAATATTTAATGTATTTAAAAGATTGATTGTTATTAAGAATTACAATTAATGATCAGAATAAAATTTTTTATCTGCTATTCTCTGAGCCACATAATCTATTGTAACAGAAACTCCATAAATCCCCATTCCTATCAAAACCGTGTCCATTCCTCGCAACTTCTCTTCTCCAACTAAACCAAGACCTATAGTAATTAATCCAATAATCTTGAATGCATCTATTCCTCCAGAAATTACATCAGCCGTTTTATATTCTAACTGAGGGTTAAAAGGAAAAAGACAAAGAATTTTATCTATTGATTTCATAATAATAGGATTACTTTAAACTTTTTAATATTTATCATTATCAAATATATATTTATCGTGCAGAATCCGCTTGCTTTTCAGCTTCGTTTTTCTTTCTTGCAGCAAAACTTTCTCCGTTGTTTTCGGAGGCCAAAACAATTTCTTCAGCAAGTGCTTGTGTGATATCTTTCTTTTTTCCAAAGGCCTTGTCCGATGCTCCTTGAACAATCCATCTTATTGCTAAGTTAGCTCTTCTCAAGGGTGAAACATCGACGGCTTGAGGATAACGTGCTCCGCCGTATTCAATCATCGTAATTTCGTCACGAGGCGCAGAATTCTCAACTGCCTTAACCAATACCTGTACGGGATTTTTTCCCGTCTTTTTTTCAATTAAATCTAATGCATTCAAGAATATTCTCATGTTCTTGTAATATTTTCCTGTAACATGCCCCAATTCTATTTTGTGTTTTTTGCTTCGGTGTCCGGCAGTTGCAATTCTGTTTGCAAATCTTTCAATAATATTTACCCTTGCTTGTCCTGCTTTCATGACATTTCTACCTTGGCTTTTAACAACTAATGTTGGAGTTAAGTTGATAATGCTTCTTAATCCAAAATCCTCAACTTTTACTTCGCTGAGGTCGTACTTGTCGAATACTTTGAACTTTTGTATTTGTTTTATTTGTGCTGAACTTTGTTCTGACATTTTATTCTGTTCTCCTTATACCTCTTAATATTCTTTCTCCAATACTGCAGGCAATAAATTCATATTTTTTATTTTGATAACTAAAATTTATTTTATTAATATCATAACCCTCTGCTTTAAATCCTATTATTAACTCCTCACGAGCAATTCCTTTGGTGTTTGGGATATAGACATCATCAACATTTAATATTTTTACAACATCAATAATACTTTCTAATCTTCTTCGGTTTTGTGCTTCTTGAAGAGCTGTAGTTGTACTATTACCATAACCTGTTCCAGTTCCACCACCCATCTTAACGTCTACCTTCCAGCATTTTCATGCAGTAAAATGATGTGGTTCTCATTATCTTCTACCTTTCTCGATCTGGCCAGTCCACAATCTGTGCAATGGTTGATCATTTACTTTTATAACTTGATAACGAACGCCGGGAATATCCCCTTTCGAACGCCCTTGTTTTCCACCGATTCTTTCAATTATAACTTCGTCGTGCTCGTCTATAAATTTCTGTGCTAAATTACCTGGAATAAATGCAGTAACAGTTTTACCATTTTTTGTTAGTTGAACTTTGCAACATTTTCTCATTGCTGAATTTGGCTGCTTTGCTTCTTTTTGAACTTTTTGAAGAACAATCCCCTTTGCCTGATTCGCTCCGCCCAAAGGATCTGATTTTGCATAAAGATTAAGAGTTCTGACTTTGTATTTTCTGTCTTTCCATCTGAACTTTCTCGCATTCTTTATCTTTTTTTGAGCACCGAATAATCCCATAAGTTAGTTTACTAGATTTAGTTTAAAAAGGTTATCATTATATTTAATTAAACAATCTTGAAATCCATATTAAAGAAATCTTGCGAAATCTTTTGCATTTCCATAAGGCGCCTTTTATTTCTTCCTATCAGCGCGGCTTTGCTTTGGCTTCCTGCAGTTAGAATTATTTCATTGTCCTTGATTTCCAAATCCTTGAATGTAACAGGCGCAACAATCTCTCCAATGAATTTGCTTGCATCTTCAATTCCTTGCGGCGCTGAAATTATTTTAATTCTCTTCCCTAGAATTTCATGAAGCTTTCTTACATTTCTTCCTTCAGGCCCAACGGCGCGCGCAATCATCGCTTGCGGCACGCAGAAAATCAGCGTGTCGTTATATTTTATACAGAATCTCGTCGTGACCCTAGTAACTCTTTCGAAAAGATTAAGGTAACGCATGTCCTGCATTTCAATTGTTCTAACCATTTTGAAAACTCTTTTGTTAATTCGGGAAGAATTATTTTGTTTTTAAACTTTTGTTTTGTAAATTATTTATTAACCTGCTCAACAATTTTTGAATCGGCTTTTTTCTTTTCGGAATCTTTCTTTGCTAAAGAGCCAACAACCTGAACCGCTAATCCTGGAAGCCCTGTTCCGACGGGAATTGGCTGATTTAATATAATATTCTCCACGACGCTTGTTAAGTAGTCCCTGTTCCCTTTTATGGTGGCGTTGACGAATTGTTTTACTGGTGTCTCAAAAGTTGCTCTGGCAAGTATCGATGCTTTCTGTGCAATGATTCCCATTCGTGTAACTCCTTTAACAAGGCCTGCAGTGGTCATAGTGTCTGCAATTAATTTCAAATGTCTCATGTCAATATCTAAGCCCTGGCTTCTTAATGTATGATCAATTTCATTTATTATCAATTGTCGCGCGGCCTCAATTCCGAAAACCTCTGCCAGCTCATATAAATCATTTGTAATTGTTCTTTCAATGTTGACTTCTTTAAGTTCGATTATTTTTTTCAAATTAGTTCCTAAAGTTATAATTACAAAGTCCTTGTCTCTCTTGACAATTAAAATTTGCTCAATTCCTTTTAGTCCGGAGATAATTGTTTCCTTAAGTTTTTCCTTTACTTTGTAAATCTCCTTGAATGTTGAGTCCTTTGCGTTAATAGCGACGGACTCGCTTCTTTCGCTAACTTTATATCCAAGATCTTTTAATTTTTCTGCGACTTTTTTCAAATTAGTGTGTGTTCTTCTCATTCCTTCTTTGTCAAGCACAATTTCAATAATCTTATTGCCGAAGTCCAAATTGACATGCGACGCGATTTCCTTGAGCTTGACTTCTTTTATCTTTTCAGCGATGGTCCTTGCATCTTTTTCGTTGTTTGAATCCTTATCTAAGTAAATTTCCATTTTTGGCGATGAAGGTTTCTTACGCGCATCGAAAATTTCTATAATTCTTGGCAGGCCAGTAGTAACCTGCATTTCTGCAACTCCTGCCATATGGAATGTATTAAGAACCATTTGCGTTGATGACTCTCCGAACGATTGCGCGGTTACAATTCCAACTGCTTCGCCCGCATCAACTTTGCTTTCCTTCAAATGCAACCTTGAAACGTCTTTCCCATCATCTCCATATATAAATTGAATTATATTATTATTGCTGTCTCTTACCGTTCCATCGTATTCCACTCTTATATCCTGCAGCGCATTCGCCAATCTTCTGTAAAGATATCCTGACTTTGGAGTTCTCAACGCTGTATCCATAAGTGAGTCCCTTCCTGTAATTGCCTGGAAGAAAAATTCGTCGGGACGCAGGCCCTTTATGAAAGGACTGTGGATGAATCCTCTTGCACGAGGGGATAAATCTCCTTTGTTAAAAAATGAAAGTGTTCTGTCAACATAACCAATATCAACTCTTCCGCCGGCAAATGCCTGTTGTCCGACGCACGAAGCCATCTGCGTAATATTCAAGATATTTCCGCCGCCTCCTGACTTTATCATGTTACTAACAGGATTGTCTTCAGGGAATTCTTTTTTTACAATCTCCCCAATCTTTGTTCTTACTTCATTTAATGTTTGTAGAATTTTTAATTCCCTTGTTTCTTCAAATGTTTTTCCAGGAATGATTTCTAAAGTGCCGTCGTAATAACTTGTAATTAATTCCTCAACTCTTTTCTCAGCGCGCGCAATTACTTCCTTTCCCTTTTCAATAATACTTTCATCCAAATCCAAATCCTCGACGGAAATCGTAATTCCCTTATCAGTTAAGTAATTTGTACCTAAAGTGAATATATTTTTTAATGTCTCTAACGTTTGCGTTCTTCCGAATGCCTTGTCTAATTCTTTAACCAGCTCTCCATCTTCTTCTCCAAATGTGCTTCCGTCAATATGCCCGGAGACGATTTTCCCGTCTTTGATCTTTACAGAATCATTTTCAAAATTAGTTCCTTTTGGGATTATGTGTGAGAAAATCTCCAATCCTGAAATACTTTTCTTGGAAACTTTAAGGTCAATTCCGGATTTGAAAAATAATTGATTAGCATAGGCCTTGTCAAGCTCGTTTAACCCAAGCAAATAATTTCCAGTAATAGCATCAGCTTTTGTTCCAATTAAATTTGAATTGTTCTTAGGGGAAATTAAATTTTTCTTTACATCCAATAAAATCTTTGCTTCAGCGCGCGCCTCTTCCGTCTGTGGGGAGTGAATATTCATTTCATCTCCGTCGAAGTCAGCGTTGTAAGGGAATGTTACTGCAGGATGCAATCTAAAAGTTCTGGAAGGAAGAACTTTTACGTAGTGCGCCATTAAACTTCCTTTGTGCAGCGACGGGTGACGATTGAATAAAACTATGTCGCCGTCTTGCAAATGTCTTTCAACTTTATATCCAGTAACAAGTTCGGTTATTATTTCTTCTTTTAATTCAGCAGTTATCTTTTTTCTTTTTCCATCAGGTCTTATAATATAATTTGCTCCAGGATATTCTTCGCCTTTATTAACTAGTTCTTTCAGTTTGTGAATGTTTAAATCTGTCACCGCTTCAGCGACTGTAACAATCTTTGCAATTTCATAAGGAACACCGACCTCATTGATTTCAATTCTTGGATCTGGTGAAACAACTGTTCTTGCAGAATAATTTACTCTTTTACCAGCTAAGTTTTTTCTAATTCTTCCTTCTTTGCCTTTTATTCTTTCAGTTATTGTTTTCAATGGCTGTCCGCTTCTGTGACGAGCGGGCGGAACACGAGCAACTGAATTGTCAAAGAATGTTGTAATGTGGTACTGGAGTAAGTCCCATAAGTCCTCAATTATAACTTCTGGAGCTCCTGCATTCAAATTTTCCCAAAGTCGTTGATTAGCTCTTATAATATCTGATAATTTATGTGTTATATCATCTTCACTTCTTTCTCCTGTTTCAAGAATAATTGATGGTCTTATCGTTGGAGGAGGAACCAACAGCGTCGTTAAAACAGACCACTCAGGTCTTGATGATTCGGGGTTTACCCCTATTTTTCTCAGATCCTCATCAGGAATTTTAACAAGCATTTCCCTTATTTCCGTAGGGAAAATTCTTTTTTTGCCTATATAGAAACTTGTTGGTTTGTCTAGTTTAATTTTCTCTTGGTTTGCGTTGCAATAAGGACATTTCTTTGAGTCCTTTGCTTTCTTGGCTCTGTTTGCAGAGCTGAATTTAGCGAGATCTTTTTCATTTAACATTAATTTTCCGCAGTCATGACAGAAGCATCTCAAACCCATTTCAATTAGCGGAACGTATTTCAAGTGTATTACTGATCTTGCCAAGTCAATGCTTCCAGGATATCCCGGGCATTCTTTTATAACTGCCCCATCTGTTCGACAACGCAGTCCAGGATCAACAACACCCATTCTCAAATCCATTAATCCTCCGTCGACAGGATATCCGTCTATATCATAAAGTTCGGGTGTTACAACTTTTGCAACTGATAATTTTTTAATTTGTTCAGGATTAACTAAGCTGAATCTTATTGATCCAATTTTATTCTTTACAGGTCTTGATTTTAATGACATTTTATTCGTATTTATTCTTTAAATCGAAAGCTGCATAAATGTGCATAGCTAACAGCTCATCGACTAGCAATTTAAATGCGTATGAAACTTCAACTGGTTCCACGTCGGTCTCTCCAGAAACTGGACAGTAAATCTTTTCTCTGATATTATCTTTGATTGCAATTTCCCCGCTTTTCTTTCCAATATATAAGACCGTTTTGTCAGAGTCATATCTTTCTTTAAGCAACAGCGACGCGCCGTGAGCAACAAGTGCTTGCTGTTCCATTTCTCCCAATCTTAATGCTCCCCCTCGTGCACGTCCTTCCACGGGCTGACGTGTTAACAACGCAATCTTCCCGGAAGCGCGGCCGTGAATTTTATTTCCAACCATATATTTCAACTTAAGGTAGTACAAATTTCCGATGAAGATTTTTGCATCCATTCTTTTTCCGGTAACTCCGTTATACATTGTTTCTTTGCCATCATATCTGAATCCCATCTCTTTCAATTCTTCTTCCAATTCTTTTTTACTTTCTCCAGAGAATGAAGTTCCGTCGACAACTTCCCCTCTTAAACAGCCCACCTTCCCAGCAAGTAATTCCAATAAGTATCCAACAGTCATTCTTGACGGCAAACCATGAGGATTAAACATTACATCCGGCTTTATTCCTCGAGAAGTGAAAGGCATGTTTTCTTCAGCAATTATTGCACCTATAACTCCTTTCTGTCCGTGAGCAGTTGCGAATTTATCTCCAAGTTCAGGAATTCTTTGGTCACGTGTTTTAATCTGAACAATCTTATTTCCTTCATCATCTTCAGTTATGAAAACAGCGTCGACAATTCCTTGTTCTTCTTGCCTCATTGTAACTGAAGATTCTTTATTTGTTCGTACAGCGATTTCTCTAGCTTCAGACAGGAATTTTGGCGGCGAGATTTTTCCAATTAAAACTTCTCCTTCGCCGACTTCGGCTTCAGGGGAAACAATTCCGTCGTTTTCAAGATATCTATAACTTGCTTCAGTTTTGTAACCAGAAGTATCTTTGTCTGGGATTAAAATTTGATCCTTCAATCCACCTGCATAATTCATTTCAACTGCAGAATATGGACGATAATAAAAACTTCTTCCAATTCCTCTATCAACACTTCCTTTATTGAATATCAGCGCGTCTTCCATATTGTAACCTTCATAAGGCATTATAGCGACGACAAGATTTTGTCCTGCAGGATATGTTTCTAAAGTATCGTACACGAAACTTCTTACAATTGGTTTTTGCGGGTATTGTAATATACTGACATCCGTGTCAAGTCGCGCATGATAGTTTGCAGCATAAATTCCAAGAGATTGTTTCTGCGTCTTAGAACCTCTGTTTAATCTAGATGACTGGTCATGATTTCCGTAAGGAACTAACGAGGTTATGACCCCAAACAAATCCATTGGATCAACTTCTAAATGGGTGTTTTTCTCTCCAATTTCTTTTTCAAATAAAGCAACCAAAGCATTTTCTTCTTCAGCAGCATCGATATATTCTATAACACCTTCTTTTATTAAATCAATCCATCTCATTTCTTTTTGTTCAAGTCTGACCATGTGCTCCGGTTTTAATCTTGATTTTTCGTTTTCAATAATTATTAAAGGTCTTAAAACTCTTCCCGGCTCCGTGGATATATTAATAACATTCAAGCTCGCATCGTTTCTTATACTTAATTCTACTGGGAGTTCACTTGCTCTTCTTTTTTCTCTTATGGTTCTGACAAAATTTTCTGAGTCCTTGACGTTTCCAATGTATCTTCCATTGTAGAAAATTTCCATCCCTTCAATACCTTCTCTGTCTAAGCCGATTTTTTCAGCTTCTTTTGTAAACTTCTCTTCTTCAAGATCAATTCTCGTCGATACTCGCGCCAAAATCGCCAGATTTTTTCTCAAACCAATTTCAGTTCCTTCAGGCGTTTCAATAGGACAAAAACGACCGTAATGCGTTGGGTGCAAAGTTCTTGCCATGAAATTTTCTTGATCAGAAGCAAGCATAGATGCAACTCTCTGCAGCTGCGAAATAGTCGCTAAATAATTTGTCTTGTCCATATTTTGAGTCACTCCAGAACGTTCTCCTGTCCAGCTTCCAGTTGCTATTGCTGATTCAACTCTGTGTGAAAACAGCGTCGACTTAGCGATTGTTTTTATAGAGTAGAATTTTTTTCTCTTCGAAGATTTTTGCAATGAGTACTGAACGTCCCTTAACAAAATTCCAAGATTGACTCTGAACAAACTTGCTAAAAGGTCGCCGCTTAATCTGACTCTTTTATTCGCGTAATGGTCTTTGTCTGTTCTTATTTTTGGATTTTCTTTTGCAATTAAAAATTGTTTTATTAATTTGCATAAAGTAATTGCTTTTTTTGGTCTGTCTTCTTTCTTAGTCCCAATGTGAGGGAAAAGATACGAATCAATTCTTTGCTTAACTCTGTCCAAGATTTCTTTTTTTGTTCCTTGCAGCGCGGTCTTTTCAGCAATGTACATCATCGCGTCTTCTACATTTTGTATGTTTGCAAATTCATACAAATTTACAATAACACTGTCTGTTTCTTTTCCAATGTATTTTGCAATGTCCGATTCTTTTGTCATTCCTAATGTTTTCAAAAGTATGACTGCAGGGATATCTCTAAATCTTGAAAATGTTGTTTCAAAAATTCCTTCTTTGCTTTCTGAAATTGTTACTGGAATTCTATAAGTTCCCCTGAGAGAAAACATCCTTAATTTTAATTCACCTTTATTATTATTTTCTATGAACGGCTGGTTTTCCGCTAGATCCTCTGCCATAACCATAACTCTTTCATTTCCATTGACAATAAAATATCCCCCGGGATCTTTAGGATCTATGAAATTTTCAATCAATCTTTCTTCATTCATTCCATAAGTATTGCACGCTTTGCTCTTAACCATTACAGGAATTCTTCCAATTTCGACGGTTTGAGAATCAACTTGATCATCTTTTTTAACCATCATTTCCATAGTTATAGGTGCTGAATATGTCAAGTTTCTAAGTCGCGCGTCATTCGGAGTTATCAACGAGGAACTTCCATCTGCTTCTATAATCTGTGGTTTTCCAACTTCAATTTTTCCGAGCTGAATCTCAAATTCGTCACTTTCAATATTCTCGCTAACATCGTTCACGATTTCCTGCATTCTTTTTTCTATAAAATGATTAAAAGAAATTATGTTTGACTCAACTAATGAATGATCTTCAAAATATCTTTTTACAATTATATGGTCATTTTTTCTGGACATTATACAACAACCCTGTGGAAAAGAACAGTATTTTCTTTTTCTTTTCTTTCAATTTTAATTATGTCCCCAACTTCACAACCTTCGGGAAGAGCCGTATCACTAGAAAGAATTTTTGGAAGTTGTGATTTAGAAATATTTAATTTGTCAAGCAAGATTTGAGCGTCTTTTTCGTTGAGTTTCGTGTGTTTTGGTTGAAGAATGTGCATCTTTTTTGGTTGGAGTTTAGTTAAAATAGTTGCAACAGGGCTGTAATATCTTTAACAACTACTGAATAATAAAATATTGCGAAAGTTGGTTTAAAAATGTTTGGGTAGTAAAAAAATCACGCAGATTAAACAAAAAGATAGCTGAAGTTTATATATTTTATTGTTCTGAAGAAATTGGGTGTTTTGAACTATCTAAAAAAGATAATAATGTTTAAATATTGATTGTTTCTAACTTATTAATGGGAAAAACCCTAGATAAATTATCTAAACAAGGAAAGGCATTTGTTGCTTCTGTAGGTTTGTTAGGAATGATTGGTTGTCAAAATCTTCCTCCTCAAGGACAGGCATTTATTAGAGATATGGGTTATAATGCAATACAAACTGGTATAAGTGAAGGAATTAGGGGAGAATTAAATCCAAGCGCTTATCCAAATAATGTTCAGCAAAATGTTTATGTTCAAG
>JBBSYJ010000008.1:0-5744 GCA_038045305.1 Nanobdellota archaeon
GGTTAAATTATTTTTTAACAACGCCTCAAACCCCACACTTTTGTAGTTGGAGTTCTTTAGTTTGTACAAGAGAATAGTACATTAAATTTATAATCAACATCGTTTTAGAAAAATAATTCTAAATGATATAAAGAAGTGAATTAACATGTTATGGAATTTGTATGAAGGTGAAAGGTTTCTGGCCCCACTGAAATTCAGCAATGGGAAAAGCCAGGAAGATGTTATTAAAGAAATTCTGGAATTAATAGGAAAAGGAGAAAAGATAATTTTTGTTCATGGGGTTTGTGGAACAGGAAAAAGCGCAATTGCATTAAACCTTGCACGAAAACTTGGAAAAAGCAGCGTGGTTGTTCCGGGGAAGAATCTACAAAACCAATACAAAAGGGACTATGAAGGTGGAAAATATCTCCTTAAAGATGACGGAACCAAGTTAAAAATTTCGGTAATAACCGGGAGAAAAAATCATGAGTGCAGATTCTCTAAAGAAAATGAAAAGGGAATTCCCATAATAAAAAAGGAAGTTGATTCCACGCTTGGGATCTTTAAATTTTCAAAAGAAGAAAGGGAAGAAATGTTTAATAAAAAAAATGACGATAAGTCCGCTGACAGGTACGACCTGCCATGCAAAATTGAAATAAAGGAAAAGAATTTTAGAAAAATAAAAGAATATTTAAAACAAAATTCTCATAATATTAATCCTACAAACTTTATAACAATAAAAGATGTGAAACGCGCGCCGGTTGCCAGCATTTGCCCGTATTGGAGCCCGGTTGTTCCGGAAGAATTTGATTTGAAAAGTAAAATCTTTGAGGGTGCGAAAAAAAGAACTTATAAAGGATTAAACGGGATGAAGTTTACATTTTATGAAAGAAAAAAAGGATGTGGTTTTTACGGGCAGTTTAATGATTATATTGACTCGGATGTAATAGTATTCAATTCGTTAAAATACAAACTTGAGACGGCATTAAACAGAAAACCAGAAACAGAAGTTGAAATTATTGACGAGTGTGATGAATTTCTCGATAGTTTCTCAAATCAAAGAAGTTTAAATTTAGATAGATTGCAAAATTCATTAAATTATATTTATTCAAGTGAAGAAATTGTTGAGCAAATTACAGAATCAATAAACAAAATAGTAAAAGAAATAAAAAATGACAGAAGAATAGAATCGGCACGAATTTCCGGACAAATTATCCCCTTAAAAGACACAAAGATATCTGAATTGTTAAGCTTGTTCTTGAAATATCCAGAATTTCTTGCTGAAGTCGATGAGGAAAGTTATTTATTTGAAATTGAAGAGACAGCAAAAATGTTCCAGGATTTCTTAGACGAAACATATGTTACTTTTCATAAAATAGAAAACAATTTAATTATCAGTTTGGTTACCACAAACCTTGCAAAAAAATTCAAAGAAATCGTGGACAAAAATAAGATTATTGTCTTAATGTCCGGCACAGTTCATTCTGAAGATGTTTTAAGGAATGTTTTCGGCCTTGATAATTTTAAAATCATAGACGCCGAAGTTGAGCAGCAAGGGCAAATAACAGTTCAACGAACTGGTTTAGAATTTGATTGCAAGTATGATAATTTTTTCAACGGAAAGAACTCTCGGGCAGGATACTTAAAAGCATTAGACAAATGCCTAGAAATTGCGAAGAAACCAGTTTTGGTTCATGTCAATGCTTTTACTGACTTGCCGTCGGAAAAAGAAATAGAAGAATTAAAATTAGGAAATTTAATTTCGCGGGAGAAACTACAAGAAATTCAAAATGAAGATAAAGAAAGTTTGATGATTAAAAAATTTAAGAATGGAGAAATGGACATTTTATTTTCAACACGAAGTTCCCGTGGTATTGACTTTCCAGGAGAACAGTGCAACAGCATTGTCTTTACAAAATATCCAAACCCAAATGTCAAAGATGCATTTTGGAAAATCTTAAGCCAAACAAAGCCGCAGCATTACTGGGCATTTTACAAAGATAAAGCAAAAAGGGAATTGTATCAAAGAATTTATCGTGGCTTACGTTTTAAGGAAGACCATGTTTTTGTTTTAAGCCCAGATGAAAGAGTTTTGAAAGAGTTTAGTGATTAATGTATTCTCAATGGCTTTTCTTTGTTATGCTTTCGCTTTTTGTACCATCGATAAGCAAAGTAAAGAACAACAACTGATAAAATTCCATATATGAAAGACATATATGAAAAGTTTGATTGCCCTGATGGGACTTTACGAGAAAAAAGTTTTGAATCAAAATTTATATTTGGTTCGTAAGTTCTCCTTACATTATTTAAATCATTATATTGAATTATTACTTTTATAGGGCCGTCTTTTAAGTCGGCATTGAAAATAACTTGATCATTGTCGTTTACATCTAAAGAACCAATGATTTGATAATTAGTTCCGTAAGTTACAGCAGTATCTTGGGAAGGTATTTCAATAGTCAAAGCGTCTACATCGTTCTTTCCAACATTTAAAATTTGAAGTGTAAGTCGTTTAGTATCAGGAGAATAGTCAGTAATTTTTACATCAAATTCATTAATAAGGTTTTTTACTTCTATGGGAAAATCAGTGCTTTGAATACCTTGAGAAGAAGAATATTGAACAGTTATATTATTTATCCCATCTAAAGCAGAATTATCAACTCTCAATGTATAAGGAATTAACCAATGATCTTTGTAATCCTTAACGTAAGTTCCGGAATTTATAGTGCTTGAAGAAGGCGTACCAGGATCAAGATAAAAGGGATAATTTGGATTTAATTGGAAACCAATTATTCCACAACTAGTGTCGGCAACTCCACTCAAACCAAAAACAACTTTGACATACTCGCCTGGAACAGCAGGATAAGGATCTTAATTAATTAGGTATGGCTGCAAAGTGCAAGTCGCAGAAATTAAAGGCAATAAAAGCGCAGCAAACAAGAATAATATCAATTTCTTTTCCATATTTAATAAAATAAATTTATGTTTTTAAATTTATTGAAAAACGCCCGCGCCAGGAATCGGGCCTCACTAAAACATGAAGCTCGACCTACCAAAAATTGCAAACAATTTTTGCTAAACCTAAAGGTTCGATTCTAAAACGCCCGCGCCAGGAATCGAACCTGGGTGCCATAAAGGCCCTGGGCTCAAACCAGGTGCAATACCATTCTGCGCACGCGGGCATAAAAAAGTTAGAACAAATTTGGTTTTAAAGTTTTCCTAGAAGACGAAAACAATAAATTGTTTTAAAGTTTACTATATAATTTTAATCGAAATCAAAAATTCTTTTCCACCATGACTTTTTTGGTTTTACATCTGCATAAACTTTATTGTCATTCTCGTCATATAACTCATGTTTTATCGTCGGCTTTTCTTTATTTTCTTTAACACTCTCAATTTCTTTACACGCCTGCGCCAAAGCCAAGTCCACTATAGAGCGCGCGTAGCCCTGTTTAATCAAAGTCCATCTTAAAGAATCCGCGGAGTATCCTTTTTTGATATTTTTCTTAAAATATTCAACTAATCTGTTTCTTGTCTCTGATCCCATAAAAATAGATATTAATGAAATTTAAAAAGATATTCGTGTTATTTTGGATTGATTACAGGGCCTTCAATAAAGACGCCGGAGACCTTTTTCTTTCTGTAAATTTCAAGAATTATTAATAAATAAGAGATTATCAACGGCCCTAAAATAAGTCCCATAACTCCAAACATGAACAAACCTCCGACCATGCTTATAAGTATAACCCAAGAGTTCATACTTGTTTTTTGTGAAACAATTGCCGGCCTCAAAACGTGCTCGGCTATCCATGAAACTATCCCGAAGAAGACAATTCCTCCTGCTGCAATATTGCTTCCACCAATTATAAGAAATATAACTACAGGAATCCATATAACACTTGTCCCAATTATAGGTAAAACACCTACAATAGTTGTTAAAAAAGTTAAGAAAAGGGGGTTTGGAACTCTAAATATGAAATATCCAATTCCAATAATAACTCCTCCTAATATCCCTAAAATAATTTGACCATAAATAACAGAACTGGTTATACCGCTTGAATATTCAAATAATCTTTTCTCAATATCTTTTGAAAAGGGCAACAAACTCTTTATATAATCAACCATTTCTTCCTTGTCCCTTAAGACAAAAAAGAAAGTAAAGAATACAACAGTAAGCTGCAAAGCAAAAGAAGGAAAATTAAGTATGACACTAGTTAAAGAATTTACTAAATCATTTGCAGTTTTTGCTATAAATGAATGCAAAGTCGTGCTGACTTGGTTTGTAAAAGATTCAGATGAAAATATTTTAGGAAAGATGATCTTTAGAGGAGTTATAAGATCAGTTTGCTGCGCAGCGACGTAGATTCTTATTGATTGAGAAATAAGAACTGGCACTAAAAACCAAAGAGTTAACACAATAAGTAAAACCAAGACTGTAGAAATTAAACTTGCAGAAATATTTGGAGATTTTGTTGTCTTTAGAGTAAAGTTATAAATTGGAGAAAAGATATATGCCAAAATTATTCCCAAAACAATTGACATTAAAATTGGTTTAACTAAAAAGAATACAAGAACTCCCAGAATAATTAAAATCGCCGTCGTCATAATCCTGTTAATATATTGGTCATCCATACTACTTGCATGCAGTTTAAATTTATAAACCTTGATATTTCGTTTTTGAAAAAGTTTAAAAGCTGCTGCGAATTTTCTTTTGGATGAATTTTATAAAAAAAGTTGCTGATAAAATTTTTGATGAGAATGTTCATGCACAATTTGTTAAATTTAGCAAGGGCGAATTCAGAAACCGCGCTGTGATAAAAGCGCGTTGTGTAAAAGGCAAATATACTATTAATACTTCGGCAGAGTTTGCAAATGAACTTGTTAGGGATGTCGCTGAAAAAGTTGGCGATGCGCGTGTCCAAATTACAGGGGCAATTGTTTCGACTTCTGACTTAAAAGGAAAAATTGATTTCAAAGAAATAAAACAATTTCAAGGAGTTAAACGTTACTTAATTGAAAAAGAAATGTCTGGAAAAGAAATTGTAAATTTAATCAAAGAATTTCCAAAAGCATTTTTTGCTCTGTCTTTCAAGACGCGCGATAGCATGACAGAATTGAAAATAAAGCCAAAAGCACCGAAGTCAGGCAAACCGGGAAGCAAAGGAGAAGAAGCGCCAAATCCTGATTTTTGCAAATTAATCACCAATGACGAAAAGCTTGGAAAAAGTTTTGTCTTGGAAAGACCTGAATTCAAGGAGGCTGTAATAAACCATACTTTCTTTGTTGAAGACATAGTTATTCCTGAAGAAATGAAAAAAGAAAAGGATTTTGCCAAAGTAAGAGAACTTGCGAAAAGGAAAGGAAAAATTGCGCGCATTGCTAAAATCGACGGGCAAGAAATTAAAAGTGAATTGGAATTTGAGGCCTAATTAAGAGTAAACCTGCATCTTTCTTCAAGATATTTTTTATTTGATTTCTTTGCACTTACACCCCAACAAGGAGAATTATGACTAACACCATTAGAATATGTTCTCACCCCTCCATGTGAATTAGGTTCGTAACCTGCATCTCCCCATTTTCTCTTCATTGTTGATTTTGCAAGCCTAATATGGTATTTATCATAAAACATTTCTATTGCCAGTGATACAGAGTTTGAAGTAAGTTTGTATAGTTCTAAAGCATAAGCGTCTTGTTTAAGTGAAAGGGCTGCTGGCATAAAAAAACATTCAATGTTTTATTTATAAATATTGCGACTTGCTACAACC
>JBBSYJ010000009.1:0-1819 GCA_038045305.1 Nanobdellota archaeon
CGTCCTTGATTAACCAAAGATTTTTTTCTAGAAGATCTTTGAAAGTCCAAGAAACATTCTTGAGAACAGCATCCATGAAGTTTAAACTGACAATCCAAGCAAAGAACAACAAACTTGTCGCATTCAGGATTTCTGCAATTCTTATACAAATCGCACGGAATACTGCAAACTTCACATTCAGTTATTGGTTCTTTATTTTCATTATTCACATCGGCTACCATTCGTTTATCAAAAACAAAGAGTTTTCCTTCCCAAAAAGTGTCAGGATATTTCTGAACAAAATTAATTACCCCTCCATGAATCTGGTTAACATCTTTAAAACCCGCTTCTTTCAAAACCACAGAGGCCTTTTCGCAGCGAATTCCCCCTGTACAATACATGACAATTTTCTTGTCCTTTATTCCTTTAATTTTCTCAAGCTCTTTTGCTTTTTCAGGAAACTCCCTAAACGTCTTTGTATTAACTTGAATAGAATCCTTAAATTTTCCAATCTTATGTTCGTAATCATTTCGCGCGTCTAAAAAAACAACTCCCTCTTTCAATTTTCCGTCAGACCCATACAATTCAAGAATCTGCGCTGGCCCAAGATAATTTCCTGCCTTAGACATATCTACTTTTTTCTTGAGCGCAACAATTTCATCTCTTACAAGAATTGTCATTTTAGTAAAAGGCAACGCCCTTCCAATATCATCCTTAAACCATAAATCAGAAAATTGCTTTTTGGAATGCATCAATTTTTTATATCTATCAATTTGCTCCTTAGTTCCGGAAACCGAGCCATTGATTCCTTCTTCAGCAACGAGTATTCTTCCTTTCAAACCAATCTTTTCGCATTCCTTCAAATGGCTTCGCCTTAATTTCTCAATCTCATCCTTATCCCCAAGATTAACAAACTTGTAGAATAATAGTATATGAATGTCTTGCATGTAAATAAACTATAGTTAAGCATTTATAAATTTTATATCACAATAAAATCTAAGATTTAGTAAATGCCTATTCTTTCAATTTAATCATTATAGTTGTAGAAATTAAGATTAAGATTGAAACAACATAAAATATGCCCTTAAAATATTGCTCGCTTATTAAAAATCCGCTTAAAATAACTGAAAGAGCTGTTATTATCCCCATAATCATATTATAAAAACCGATATTTTTTCCTCTCGTTGACTTCTGAGTTATATCTGCAAGAAATACAGATTCCATCATAATATAAGCTGTTTGTAAAATTCCTTGGACAATCTGCAAAACATAAAGTTGCCAAACATTACTAACAAAAGTATAAAGGAATATAATCACAGCAAGAGAATATCCAGAAATAATAAATATTGGTTTTCTTCCAGATTTATCACTAACACTCCCAAAGAAATAAGCAGAAATAGCAGAAGCCATAATTGAGAGTCCAACAGCAATACTAAATGATTCTAAACTTCCCCCAATCTTTTGAATATATAAAATCCAAAAAGGATAGAATATCCCAAGCCCAATTGAAAATATAATATTTGCTAAAAGAAATAATTTATAATTAACTTCTTTTGATTTCATTAATTAAGATATTCCTCAAACCTTAAAAACTCTTCCTTCAATCTTAAATTATGAAAGATAGTTTAGATAACAAAGATATGAAATACGAAAATATGTATGATTTCGAAATAGATAAAGTAATAGAAGCAGTCAAATCAAACAACGCAAAGTCGGTTCTGCTTCAATTTCCTGACGGACTTAAACATAGAGGAAAAGAAGTTGTCGACGCAATTGAAGAAAACACCGATTGTGAATGCATTATATGGTTAGGAAATTGTTTCGGAGGATGTGATATTCC
>JBBSYJ010000009.1:1919-7522 GCA_038045305.1 Nanobdellota archaeon
TAGCAAAAAGATAAATTAATCCGCCTCATTAGAATTTTCTTCAAAACTATCTTCTACCTCATCTAAATCCTCTTCGTCATCAAGAGATTTCCTACTTGAACTGCCCATAACAATCCAATCTTTCATAATAAATCTAAGCGGATAAAGTATATAAATCTATTTTCGCTATTTTAGTTAAAAGAGGAAAATTTATAAGGTGATTTTTCATAAAAAGTTTAATCGGCCAAAGAAGTGTGTAATGCCGATTGCTTCGACCCTGCTTCAGAAATGCATTCTAAAAGAATTTATGTAAACTTCTTTCGAGGATTTTTGTGCAGACCGAGTATTAAATTCACCACATTCAAACATGGCAAATAAAATCAAAGAATATAATAAGTACAATCCGAATTTTAAATACAATCTTAGAGAGTACTGGAGTTTGCTCACTAATTACAAGTATTCATTTTTTGGACTTCTCATATTGGTAATAATAGTCGAAAGCCTTTTTATTATTGACAAATTTCTTTTCAAAGCTGCAATTGATAAAGGAACTAAATATATTAATGGAAATCTGCCAAAAGATGTCTTCCTTAACTTTCTTGGAATTATAACAATTGTTTTTCTAAGTATTGTAATAATAAGAGTTATAGGAAAATGGATTCAGGTTCATCTTTTAATAAAACTCGATACGACATTATCAGTAAATCTAAAAAGAAAATATTTTAACCACATAATTAGTTTGTCCCATGATTTTCACACAACGCATAAAACTGGAAGTTTAATTTCAAGGCTTAACAGGGGAAGAAGTGCAATAGAAACGATGACTGATCTTGCAGTAATGAATATAGCCCCATTAATAATTCAATTAATTGTTGTAGGAATATCAGTTGCGGTATTTGATCTTACTTCTTCACTGGTTCTGCTTGCCACAACAATTACTTTTATAGGATATAGTTTTTATCTCCAAGAAGTTCAAAAGAAATATAAAACAATTTACAACACTCTTGAAGATAGGGAAAAAGGATTCATCAGCGATATATTTACAAATGTCGATTCGATAAAATACTACGGAAAAGAAAACTATATACAAAAATTATATTTGAGAACAAGTGAGAAAACACTCAAAGCCGACAAAAGATATGGTGGATTTTACAGGTGGTTTGACTCGGGACAGATATTAATCTTGAACATTGGTTTATTTTTTATGCTTTATTTCCCATTTGTCAGTTTCTTAAACGGAGGAATAAGCTTAGGAACGCTTGTTTTTATATACACAGTTTACGGGAACGTCGTCGGACCGATGTTCGGATTCGTATGGGGTATGAAAGGATTTTATCGTGCGCTGTCCGACTTTGAAGAACTATTTCAATATGGAAAAATAGAAAATGAAATAAAAGACAATCCAAATGCAAAGAATCTATCCATTGAAAAAGGGGCAATTGACTTTGAGAATATTTCATTCAGTTACGGAAAGAGAAAGATATTTAGCAATTTCAACTTGAATATAAAACCAAATGAAAAAATAGCATTAGTAGGACATTCGGGCTCTGGCAAAACAACAATTGTAAAACTTCTTTACAGGTTTTATGACGTGCAAAAAGGAAGAATTTTAATTAACAGCAAAGCCATTAAAGATGTAAAACAAGAATCGTTGAGAAGTGAATTAAGCATTGTTCCACAAGAGGGTGTTTTGTTTGATGATACCATATACAACAACATTGCTTTTTCAAAACCAAACGCTTCTCGTGAAGAAGTTCTAAGAGCAATGAAATTTGCGCAGCTTGATACAATTATCAAAAATTTCCCACAGAAGGAGAATACCATAGTCGGTGAACGGGGCGTTCGTCTAAGCGGCGGAGAAAAACAAAGGGTCTCAATTGCGAGAGCAATTTTAGCGGACAAAAAAGTTTTAATATTAGATGAAGCAACTTCCTCTCTTGACTCTGAAACAGAACACGAGATTCAAAAGGATCTACAAAAACTTTTGCAAGGAAGAACCGCAATAATAATTGCGCACCGGCTATCAACTATTATGAACGCAGATAGAATTATTGTTTTGAAAGAGGGAAAGATCGTTCAGGAAGGAAAACATTCAGAACTTATAAGACAGCAAGGAGAATATAGGAAGCTTTGGAATCTTCAAAAAGGAGGGTATATTGGAGATTAAATGGCAAACCTTGAAGAACAAGTTAAATATGCTGAACCGCCAAAAGCCTACGACATGTCAAAATTTACAAATTATTCTTTAGGCAATTACTCTACAAGTGGTTACCAAATTTGCAAAGGCTGCAGCTTAAGTTATCAAAGATAGGTTTAAAAAATTCTTTTCATTCTTATTATTATGGCAAAAGAAAAATATGATTTTATTGTTATTGGTGGTGGCGGAACCGGTTTAGCGGCAGGAATGTACGCTGCGCGTTTAGGTCTAAAGACATTAATTCTTGGTTATACTCACGGCTCTGAATTTCCTATAGGTGGAGTAATAACGACAACAAACGTTGTTGAGAACTATCCTGGATTCAAAAAAATTTCAGGAGAAGACCTGGCAAAAAAACTGGAAGAGCACGCACGGGACTACGACCTTGTAACAATAAAACAAGAATTAGTCGAGTCCATCCAAAAATCTGGAAAGGCATTCGTTATTAAAACAAAAAAAGAAGAGTATGAAGGTCGTACCATCCTATTTGCAACCGGAACAAAATGGAAAAAGTTAGAGGTTCCAGGTGCGCAGGAATTTGAAAATGCTGGAGTTAACTATTGCGCGTTATGTGATGGCCCATTATTCAAAAATAAAACTGTTGCTATTGTAGGCGGCTCTGACTCTGCAGCAAAAGACGCTCTCGTTTTAGCGGAACACGCAAAAAAGGTTTACATAATTTCCCGTAGCACACTACATCCCGAACCAATAAATATGAAAAGAATAAAAGCAAATAAGAAAATAGAAGTTATAGAAGGCAATGAAGTCAAAGAAGTTGAAGGAGACAAAGTTGTTACAGGGGTAATTTTAGATAAACATTACAAAGGACAAAAAGAGCTCGCTGTAGATGGACTCTTTGTAGCAATTGGGCATATTGTTCTTTCTGAATTAGCTGAAAGATTAGGCGTTAAAGTTGATAAAAAGAAAGAGATAATAATTAACCATAAAACGTCCGAGACAAATGTTCCAGGAGTATTTGCCGCAGGCGATGTCACCGATAAACCTTTCAAACAATTAATCACAGGTGTTGCAGATGGTTGCACTGCAGCGTATTCGGCCTACGAATACATAAGCAAAGAAAAAATCAAATAAATAACTTTTTATACTTCTCGCCCAGGATAATTCTATGAAAAAAATAAAATCAGACCACGGCGACAAAACGATTAATGAACCAGATGAAATGAAATCCGCGTTGGAAGATTTGGGAGTTCCTTTCTCATGCGAAGATGGAGTTTGCGGAACATGCTTGATTGAAATTGAAAAAGGAATGGATAAATTAAACAGCTACACACAACCAGAGAAAAATATGGGAATGGAAGGAAAATTCCGGTTAGGATGCCAGTGTAGATTCGAAAAAGACGGCGAAGTTGAAGTTAAAATTGATTAATTAATTTACAATGGAAAAGATAACAAAAACAATGCCAATAATTGAAGTTGTTGAGAATTACCCCGATGCTGTTCAGGTTTTCTTGATGTACGGGCTTGCATGTATCGGGTGCGGTTATTCTGAATTTGAAACAATTGAACAAGGCGCTTTAGGGCACGGAATGGATGAAGAAATGATTGATTTAATGATTAACGACGCAAACAAAGTAGTTGAAGGCGTGGAAAAAGGTGAATTGGTCTTTGATTAATTTATTTGTTTTAGAGATTTAACAGAATTTAACGGCAAATTTCTGCTCGCATCGAGAATTTCAACCCCTAAAATCTTTCCATCCTTATCCAAATCAATATTTATAGAATCATTTAACTCTATAGTTCTAGCTACTTCTCCAGCTTCTATCTTTTTAAAATAAATATATGAAGCATCAGCTTCTTTGTCATAAGTCATTTCCATTTTTCTACAACAGTTATAATCTTTATAAATTTTCATTTAATTCGTCGCGCAAATTGCACACTTGTGTGGAATAGAAGAATCATATTTCTTGTGCAAATCACAGATTGTTTTAGAATTTCCCATAAACTTTTTTGACAAGCTTGATAGCTGTTCCATTGCTCCGCTCTTATTTTTAACAATTTTATCCGCAGCAATTTTTATCTGCTGCAACTCTTCTTTAGGAAACTTAAGTTCAACAGCTCTCTTCGAACTCAAATACTGCGAAACAGCAGCCTCCGTAATTCCAAGAATATCGGCAACCTCTTTTTGTTTCATATCATAATCCTTAATAAAAACTCGCGCAAGTTCTTTTCTAAGAGCAGGAAGCAAATACCAGACCTCAATTTCCTGCGGCATAATTTTTCTCATAACTTAACGCTGTTAACTTAATTTATAAATTTTCCCAAAAACAAAATAAGCTAACCAGAAAATATTACTAACTACGAACGTTTGATTTTTATTATTTTTAATAAGACAAATAAAACTGCAGTTATTCCTAAAAAAACAGCTGCAAACCAAACAAATTCATAAAAAAGAGGTATCTCAAAAGGCAGACAATTTCTAAAGACGCAGTTTACATTTTCATCTGGAGAAGTAAACAATTTTATAAGAATAAAGATAAATATCATTTCCGCGAAAGCAATCTTTAATATCCTGCTAAAAAAGACCTTCTTATCTTTTAATTTATATATAGAAAATAAAGTTACAGGGATTGTATAAATATGCTGCAACGAAATAAATCTATCAAGTAGTGAATTATCCGGAACGAACATATAATTAGTTATTCCCCATAAAGGATTATTAGATACCAAATGATAAAAGAAATCGACATTCCAAATAATTAAAGGAATTGTCATTATCGAGACCTGTGCAAGAATTAAATTTGATTTCCGTGTTAAAATTCCAAATCCAAAGAATACCGACGAAACATAACAAAGCCAAAAAACTTGGCTTGTATTGCCACGCGCAAAAAACGAATAAGCTATGGAAAAAACTCCCATAAAAAGAAGATAAACCCCTATTACATTAAGAATTTTGCTTGATTCCATTTCTAAGAAAAGTTATTATATCTTATAATCTTTTTTGTTTTATGAACAAAGACCAATTAATTCAATTGTTAAAATATAAAGGATTTTCAGAAAGAATTTTAAACGCTTTTGCAAAAGTTCCCCGAGAAAATTTTATCTTGTCGGCTTACAAAGATTATTCATACAAAGACGTCGCTTTGCCCATAGGTTACGGAGCAACAATTTCACAGCCATACACAATTGCATTCATGCTTTCATTGCTTGAATTAAAAAAAGATATGAAAGTTTTAGAAATTGGTTCGGGAAGCGGTTACGTTTTAGCTTTAATATCTGAATTAATCGGAGACAAAAGAGAAGTTTATGGTGTAGAAATTGTTCCTGAGTTAGTTTCTCGTTCCCGGAAAATCCTAAAAAATTACAGTAACATAAAAATTTATGAAGCCAGCAAAGAACTTGGCTTGAAAGAAAAAGCACCTTATGACAGAATATTGGTGAGCGCCTCCGCCGATGAATTACCTGAAGA
>JBBSYJ010000010.1:0-1954 GCA_038045305.1 Nanobdellota archaeon
CCCGAAGCTGTTGCATAAATTCCATAGGCAGTTGAAGCCCCCGCTATCCCTTTAGATTCAAAGTATCCTCCATAACTAAGACTTCCAGCAACTCCATCTGCTGTAGAATTTGAAAAAATTCCATAACTTTTTGTGTTAGAACCAACTCCTGAATAACCCCAAGCTATGAATTTTCCACCATACACTGTTGGCGTAGAGGATGGTGAGGTAGCGTTTGCTAACACATGCAAACCATATGTAGTTGGAGTTCCACCATTATTAATAGAAGAAACATTTATTCCAGTAATAGTTCCGCCCAAACCTGTCTGATTAACATCCAACTTTGCTGTTGGAGTTAAAGTTCCAATTCCAACTTGCGCAATCCCGCTTCTTGTCCATATAGCCGTAGCATTCCCAGTCCAGTTAAATGAGTAATCGATGGATTGATTATACCAATAAGTATTATTAGTCGAAATCATCGACGAAATGTTTGAATTTATGTTTGTTCCAAGAGCAGTCCAGTTTGAAAAACTCGCAGTGTTTCTTGCTGTATTGTTATTTAAAATATTTGTATTTGTATTTGTCCAGTTTGTGTAAATATAAGTCGCGTTTCCGTTTACAATTCCATTTGCGTATGTCTTTGTAACAGCAGTTTGATTGTATAACCACGTCGTTGCGTTCACATTATTAATATAAACATCTCCTGAAAAGTTGCCTGTTCCCTTAACATTTAAAGCGTAAACTCCCTTATCTGTTGCTATATCTATGTTTGTTGAGTTAACATACAGCATTCCAGAAACATTTAATGCTTTTGCTGAATTTGCTACTTCTAACTTATAACCTGAAGATGTTGGAGTACTTCTTCCTATTGCAACGGTCGTACCATTTATCCAAACATTATTCTGAATTACGTGTTCGAATGGAACAAGATATACAGTTGTATTAGTTGCTGCCCCAGGATTTGTTGTCACATTAAAAGTAGCATTATGCAGCCATTTTGCTCCGCTTACTCCCTCAATTTTATAAGTGCTTTGTCCGATGAAAGTACCTGTTTTTATGTATATATCATAACTTGTTGCACTACATCCTTCTAAATTCGAGAGTATCACTATGTCTGTTATAAATCCACTATTCTCCCCATATCTTGTTGCAAACCAAGATGAACAAAAACCATTTGGCTCAGCAGAAGCTCCCATTCTCCCAAATAAAGTCACATAAGCATTTTGAGTATTTAAAGAGTTATAACCATTACCCCCATAAAAAGTCATAAAAACCGTTTCTGCAGTGTCGCTACTTATTGTCAAAGTTCCCACTTTATCCCATATCCCTACACTTCCTGAGTTTAATGCAAGTAAAGAATTATACTGATTTGCTCCCCCAACCAATAAATTAGTTAAATTAGCATTAGAATCATTAATAATCAATTTTGATAAATCAGTTGCATTATTAATCCAAACCGTAGAACTAAAGTTTCCAGCACCACGAACATCTAATGTATGAGTAGGTGTAGATGTTCCTATTCCAACATTTAAACTATTAACATAAAGATTGCTTGAAACATTCAAAGAATTTCCAATTGCAACGTTGCCTGTTGAATTAATTCGCATAGCTTCAGTTAGCGTATGAGCGCGCCGTGTAAGGAAAGACAAAGTTCCTGCACTAGCAGCCGTGTTTTCATTGATTGCTTGGATTTCACCCAACGGGTAAAAAGCTTCTGCTGTCGTATATAACAATCCCATATCTATTTTTGAATAAATTGTGCCTGCCCCGAAAGATGCTGTTCTTTGAGCAACACCCAAAATCGGAATTGATATTGACTGAACATCCAAAGTATCAACTGGTGTCATCGTACCTATTCCAACATTCGTCGAATTAACATACAAATTTCCAGAAACATTCAACGATGATTCATTATTAGCAATTTCTAATAAATATTTTGGTGCTGCAACTCCAAGCCCAACTCTTCCTGTATTAT
>JBBSYJ010000011.1:0-2405 GCA_038045305.1 Nanobdellota archaeon
AATTTGCAGCGTCTCAGCCGCACGACGCAAAATTTCAGAGCTATGATCAAGCTCATATTTCATATCTCCATAATATAAAGAAATTTTATTTTTTCTTTCAGAGACAGCAATTACAATTGTTTTTGCTTTCTTAGCAGTCCTTTCAGCCGCCTTATGCCGTGTTCCTGTCTCTCTCGTCGGAATGTCAACTCCCGGGAAAAGCAAAGTGTTTCCGAACAAAATTCTTTTTCCATCATTGCTTAAAACTATTGCGCCATCCATCTTGCACAATTCAACCAACTTTTGCGCGCTGAATTTTGAATTTATTTTAAAACCCCCATCTACAAGATCTAAAACATTTCCATTGTCAAAGACAATCAGTGCGCCCATTCTTGCCCTTAACAAATCATCCAACCCAGTTCTTAATGAAGTTCCTGGTGCAAACATCTTAAGCACGTCGACAAAATCCTTTTCTTTTTCAAGATTCTTAAGAGGATTCTCTGTAACAACAATCTCCTGCACTTCTTTAATATCAGAACTTTTTTCGTCCATAATAAATTCAATAGCCCCTTATATTTAAATTTTATTAAACTTAAACCTTAAAAATGCATTCTAACTAAAAAAATCATGAATTTGAAGAAAAAAATTGAGAATGCGCGAAAGTCCGTCTTCAAAAAAGCGGAGCAAGTACAAGGAGTCAAGATTCAAGGCCCGGATTTTAATAAAGAACTTTCAACAGAAGAAATTCTCAACTCTTACGAAGGAATTGGCTTCCAGGCATCAAATTTGGCGAAAGCAATAAAACTAGTTAAAAAAATGCGCGAAGAAAAAGCAACAATCTTTCTTGCGTACACTTCAGGAATGATAAGTTCAGGAATTAGGGATATAATTCGTTACCTCGTGCAGAATAAATTTGTCGACGTTCTTATAACAACAACAGGCGGCCTGGAAGAGGACTTGATAAAATGCTTGAAGCCGTTTGTCCTAGGAAAATTTGACGAGCCAGGAAAAACTTTAAGAGAAAAAGGAGTCAACAGAATTGGAAACATCTTCGTTCCGAATGACCGTTACGTAATGTATGAGGACTGGATAAATCCAAAATTAGCCGAATTATTAAAAATGCAAAGATCAGGCGCAAACATAACAATGTCAAAAATTGTCTCTTTCTTAGGGGAAGAAATAAACAATCCCGAATCAGTTTATTACTGGGCTTCAAAAAACAAAATTCCTGTCTTCCTTCCTGCTCCTTTAGACGGTTCAACCGGGGATATGGTTTATTTCTTTAAACAATCAAATCCTGAATTCAAAATTGATGTAACAGACGATTTAAAGAAATTAATTGACATTGCAATAAATGCCGAAAAAACAGGAATGATAATTTTGGGCGCGGGAATAATAAAGCACGCGGTCTGCAACGCAAACCTTTTCCGTGACGGAGCGGACTACGCTGTTTATATAAACGCCGCACAGGAATTTGACGGCTCCGACTCGGGCGCAACTCCTGAAGAAGCAATCTCATGGGGGAAAATCAAAGGCAACAAAGATAATTATGTAAAGGTCTACTCAGATGCAACTCTCGTTTTTCCTTTGATTGTCGCTTCAGCATTCAATAAGAGTAGTAAAAAATAACCCATATTAAAGCAACAAAATCTTTTTAAACACAAATCAATCACTAATTTTACAATGAACAAATGGGCTGAAATACTAGTCGGATTAATTCTGATTGCAGCAGCAATTCTCATTTGGGGATTCTCGCCTCAATGGGGAAGCTTCTGGAATTTTGGAAACGCAGCATGGGAATTTTTCAAAGGAGGGTTAATTTGGTTTGTAATCCTCATTGGATTATTATTCCTCATGCTTGGAATTTCCGATTTAAAAGAATAAACAATCTTAAAATGAGTAATCTAAACTTAGACAGAAATGGAAGAGAACTTAAAAATGATTTCTATTTAGATAATAACTCGCGAATATGTTATATAACCTACAACGAAGAGGGTTTAACAATCTCAAAATCAAATGAAGAAATAAAAATAAGGCCAAACGAACCCTATAACTACTCTCAAAAATTATATCTACAAGAATTGGTTCCTATAAATCCTCTAGAATATTTACAAAAGATAGCTGATGAAACTCGTTTTGTAATTTCTAAACTTAGCCAATTGGAAAAAGAGAACAACCCATTTGTAACACAAAACTCTTAATTCTTAAATTTTAATCTTGAAAAGTTCTTATCAAAACCCAGACACCGCTAATTGCAATCAACAAATAAATTATTGCAGCAAGCCAAGGCAAACCGCTAAAAATCAAACTTACCAAATCCCAACTATAATCAATCGCACCAAAACTTTTCAAGCCAACTAAACCCCAGTTTAAAGCGCCGACCGCGGCAAGAATCATTAAAGTTTTATCTAACCAACCCATCTTCA
>JBBSYJ010000011.1:2505-7220 GCA_038045305.1 Nanobdellota archaeon
AAAACAATTCCAAAGAAACTCGCCTGCAGATTATTCCAAAAAATAAATGTAATCAAATTTACCCCATTCAATCCTTCTGTCTTAGCAACAAGCTCTTTCAGAACATCAAAAAGTTTTCCTTCAAGTCCAAAAGGCACTGGAAAAAACAATCCAATCAAAGCAAAAAGGAAAAAGAGAATCACAATACTCCATATATATTTTTGTGATTCTTTAATATAATTCCAAGAAATCTTATACTGTTCGGCTAAATAAGATTTTTTCTTCTTGAGGATTCTTTTATTTGCCATAAACTAATTTAGTAAAAATCATTTATTAATGTTATTAATTAATCTTATTAAATTCTAAAATGAAAGAAAGGGATAATACACAAATTATTCAATGAAACATTTTTGAAATATTCTTAACTTTGTTAGGATAAGTGTTTCTTAAATAAATTCCGTAAACCAAACCAACCAATAATCCACCGAAATGCGCAGTATTACCAATTGGAATTTGCTGTCCGCCAAAAGCAATTGGAGTAACTGAAATTAACCAAAGCAAAACCAAAAGCCCGGGCGCAGCATATTTCATTTTGACAGGAATCGGAATGAACATTACATAAACTGGAAGGTCTGGGGTAATAAGAACTAACATTCCCACCAAAGCAAAAATTGCCCCTGACGCACCCACTGCATAAGCAGACATATCCGAAGTAAAAAACAGCGAAGACAAAACAAAAAATAATCCGGCCAAAATTCCTGAAATCATATAAAACCAAAAGTATCTCTTTCTTCCTATAATTTTTTCAACTAAGCCCCCTATAAAAAATAGCGAAATCATATTGGCAAATAAATGAAAAAAACCGCCGTGCATAAACATACTCGTCAAAAATGTCCAAAGATATTTTCCTTGCAGAATATTAGACGGACGAAGAGCAATATAATCAATAGGAATAGTCCCTGTAAGGACTAAAACACTAAACAAACCAAAACAAAGAACAGTTACAAATATTAAAATGGTGTTAACACTCAAAACAGAAAAGATACTTCTCTTTCGTTGTGGATAAATTTGATAAACAGCCATATTAATCATTGCAAAAGAATAATTTTAAACCTTCACTTTTTTTTCTTTTTAATTTTATGCACTTTCTTTATAGTTTTCTTTGAATGTTTAACAGACTTTTTCAAAATCTTCTTCGATACTTTTTGAGTTTTCTTGCGAAGAGCGTCTCTTTCAGCTTTCTTCTCCGCCTTTTTTACAGCCTTTTGTTTTTCTTCTTTCTTTACTTCTTTGTCCCTTTCCTTTCCCTTTTTTCCTTTTTCAATTTCAATTTCAACATCAATTCCTTTAAGTTCTTCCTTCAATTTTTCTTTTTTCTTCTCAAGATCTTTCAAAACTTTTGTATTGTCATGAATAACAAGCAGCTTCCCGCTTTCAGGGCAGATAAAATTATAAGACAACGCTACTTCTTCAGTATATTCAACACCAGTAATTTCAGAATAATAATATGTTTTGTTTTCCCTGCTTTCAATTTGCCTGTCAATATTTTCTATTTTTCTTTGTATCATTCCTTTCAAGAATTCTAATGCTTTCAGGACTTCAATTCTCCAAAAGTAAGTATACCACCCTTTTTTCTTGTCCTTTTTTCTCATAGACGAAACAAGGCCGTGTTCCGAAAGTTTATACAAAAGATTTCGCGTCTGATTTATAGTTATGTCAAGTTTTTTAGCAATTATAAATTCATTAACATGTTTCTTGCTGTCTAATAAATCTGCTATGGCTTCATACTGTTTTCCTATAACTGTCGCAACAACTTCCTGGAGAATAATTTTTAACATCGTATTTTTAAAATTCATCAATATAAAAACTTTACTTTATATCCTAAAAAAATAAAAGTTTAAAAACATATGTTATTTATTATACATATTAAAAAGAGTGTTTTAAAAAATGGGGTTATTTGGGAAAAAAGAATCTGAAAGAGACATAAACGAGGAAGACCAAGCTCCTTCCTTACCAAGACTGCCAGAGCTGCCGTCACTACCTGATTTTCCAGACGACAATTACAATAAAGAACCGCTGCAGCAACTTCCTTCTTATCCTTCAAACGCAACTGCTGATGCTTTCTCTCAAAATGCGATCAAAGACGCCATCGAAGGGGAAGAAGAGGAATGGAATGCTTCAGGTAATTCTACCGAGTATAGTGACGAAGAAATGCCTGAAGCTCCAAGAAAAATGAAAACAAAAGAAATACCAATGGTAAAGGGATTTAGCAAAAAATCAACTTACCAAATACCAAAAGGATTCAGCGAGGCAGCAAGGAAAGTAAAGGAGATAGAGCCAATATTTATTCGCCTGGATAAGTTTGAGGACTCACTAAAAATTTTTCATGATACTCATGAAAAAATAAATGAAATAGAAAAAATGCTCCATGAAATAAAAACATTGAAAGAGGAAGAAGAAAAAGAAATTGAATATTGGGAGCAGGAATTGATTACAACAAAATCCCAAATAGAAAAAATCAACGACGATTTGTTTTCTAAGGTCGAATAAAATGTCAGAGCAAAATCCAATTTATGTAATGTTTGAATATGAGGAGGCCCTTGATAAAAAAAAGAATTTTCTCTTAATCGAGCAAAATCTTCTAAAGATTGCATTGACAATAAAAAACTACAAACTCTTGCGTCTGGAGGAATTAAAAACAAAGGCAAAAATGCAGAAAACTTTGAGAGAAGTTCTTAATAATCTAACAAAACTCACTAATGACTTACCTAAAATAAAAACTCCAAATGTTCTAAAGCATCATTTTGAACAATATGAATCTGTTGAAGAAAGAAATATCTCCCAAAGGGAGAAAATAAAAACATCAAAAGAAATTAATGAGGACGAAGATATTGAATCCCAGATTCGTGAAATTCAAAACAAGCTAAAGCAGTTGAGAGTTTGATAAGGCATTATTTTTATAAACTAAATACTCATTTCTAAATCATGATAACCCGTCAAGA
The DNA here is from genome assembly GCA_038045305.1 of Nanobdellota archaeon. Taxonomy (GTDB): domain Archaea; phylum Nanobdellota; class Nanobdellia; order Pacearchaeales; family GW2011-AR1; genus JAUSKC01. The sequence continues at coordinate 5,487 of JBBSYJ010000011.1, forward strand.
GCTTATAAAAAAATATATTGAATTTTTCAAGCATAAAGGGCACAAACACATCCCTTCGGCCTCGCTTATTCCAGAAAATGATCCTACTGTATTATTCACAACAGCCGGAATGCATCCTTTAGTTCCTTTTCTCCTCGGACAAAATCATCCTTTGGGAAAACGTCTTGTATCTGTTCAAAAATGCATCAGAACAGGGGACATTGAAGAAGTAGGCGACAAAGTTCATCACACTTTTTTCGAAATGTTGGGTAATTGGTCTTTAGGGGATTATTTTAAAGAAGACGCAATAAAATTCTCTTTCGAGTTCCTGACAAAAGAACTAAAAATTCCTTTAGAAAAATTAGCAGTAACTTGCTTTGCAGGCGATAAGGACTCAGAAAAAGACAATGAATCAGCAAAGATTTGGAAATCACTTGGAATTAAAGATGAAAGAATTGCTTTCCTGCCTAAAGAAAAAAATTGGTGGGGGCCAGCAGGTTTAACAGGCCCGTGCGGTCCAGATACAGAAATGTTTTACTGGAAGGCACGTACCCTAAAAGCTCCGAGAAAATTTAATCCTGAAGACGAAAATTGGGTTGAAATTTGGAATGATGTATTCATGCAATACAATAAAAATAAATACGAAAAGTACGAGCCATTAAAACAAAAAAACGTCGATACTGGAATGGGTGTTGAAAGAACTTTAACAATTCTAAATGAATTAGAAGATAACTACCAAAGTTTAATATTCAAGCCAATAATGTCAGAAATTGAGAAAATATCTAAGAAGAAATACAAATCTTCAGATTCTGACGACGACAGGGCAATGAGAATTGTAGCAGACCATATTAGAACAGCAACATTCATTCTTGGAGAGGGCAAACACCTAAAACCTTCCAATACTGATCAAGGCTACGTTTTACGTAGATTAATCCGAAGAGCAATCCGTTTTGGCAGGCAGTTAGGAATAAAAGAAAATTTCACTTCGCAAATTTCAAAAATAATAGTTCGTGAATACACTGATTACCCCGAACTAGCGCGAAATCATAAGTCAATAACTTCTGCGCTCGACGAAGAAGAATTGCGTTTCCTTGAGACACTTGAAAAAGGCCTAAAAAAATTCAACCAATTCGCAGAGGAATTTAAAAAAATAATTCCAGGAAAAGAGGCATTTTTATTATTTCAGTCATACGGATTTCCAATTGAAATGACTCAAGAACTTGCCGATGAAAAAGGAATTGAAGTCGACTTGGAAGAATATAATGAAGAATTCAAGAAACATCAGGACTTATCACGAACAATGTCCGCCGGACGTTTTAAATCCGGACTTGCTGACGATTCAGAAGCAACTAAGAAACTTCACACAGCGACGCATCTATTAAATGAAGCGCTAAGACAAGTGCTAAAAGATAACAATATAAAACAGCGCGGCTCAAATATAACTCCAGAACGTTTGCGTTTTGATTTCAACTTCCCAAGAAAGTTAACAGACGACGAACTAAGAAAAGTTGAACAATGGGTAAACGACAAAATAAAAAAAGCTCTTCTAGTAACAAGAGAAGAAATTCCTTTAACGCAAGCAATGGCAACAGAAGCGCAATCAGAATTCGGTTCAAAATATCCTGAACTCGTATCAGTTTACACGATAGGAAATCCAAAATCATTCATCTCAAAAGAAATTTGCACAGGCCCGCATGTTTCAAACACTTCTGAAATCGGAAACTTTAAAATAATAAAAGAAGAATCCGTCGCTGC
>JBBSYJ010000011.1:7320-12562 GCA_038045305.1 Nanobdellota archaeon
CCCTAAAGAGCAACTACAACTTCATCAAGATGATGACCATAATACTTTTGCGCCTCTTCCTCAGCTTGATTTAAAATAGATATAACCCAAGCGTTTCTTTCTTCTTTATGTGATTCTGCATAATTTCTAGCATACCAAATGTCAAATCTTGTTATCTGACCAAAATTTACATAACCTTCTTCAGCCCTGTCCAAGTTAGGAAAATCATTATAAATCATATAACCACTAATCCATATAGCTTGATGTAGCATTTTATGATGCAAGCCAAGAGGAATACTTGAATCAATTCTTCCAATTAAATTAGAATGATAAGATTCAACATAATTTTTAGAAGCCCTGGGAGTATCTCTAATCTCCCTCATTATTTTCATAAATTCTCTTGTAATTTCAGAATTAACATTCATATTACTCACATTCAAAATTAAGAACTTAATAAATCTTACTCCAAATATATTCCCGGCTTCCCGGGCTTAACCTTTTTGCTTTTTCCATCCGGATCGTATTTATCTTTGTCGTTAACCGCATAAACTTTTATATCAAGACCTGTTCGCTTCTTTAATTCATCAACGCTTTCAATAAAGTTTTTCTTTTCGTTAGGCAAAACATAAACCCGGCATTTTGAAACTTCCTTTCCTTCCCGTTCTTTTATAATTTTAACCACATGATTTATATCATCAACAAGTTTCATAACATCTTGCTCTAGCTTTTCCAAACTCTCATCAATCTTCGCTTCTTCTACTTTCGGCCATTCCGTAGAAGAAAGCAGACCAACACCTCCAATTTTTTCCCAAAGCGCTTCAGCAATATGTGGGCAAAAAGGAGCTAAAAGTTTCAAGCTTTTTTCCAAAACCAATTTATCGCTTTCCAAAGGTAAAGAATTAAACAATTCCCTGACTTTTATAATAGCTAAATTATATTTGAAATTTTCAATCTGATTCGTAACTTCTTTAATAATTTTATTCAATTTACTTTCAATCTTTTTATCAGAATTTTTAACAATCTTAACATTTTGAAAATAATCATAAACCTTATTCAAAAATTTGAAACTTCCAACTAGTACATTTTCATCCCAAATTGTATCATTCTCAGGAGAAGCCAAACTCATTAAAGCCAAACGCAGGGAATCAGCACCATATTTCTTCACAATATCCAAAGGATTAATCACATTGCCCAACGACTTTGACATTTTCTGCCCGCCGGCACCATGCAAAAGCCCTTGATTAAACAATTTAATAAACGGCTCATCAATTTCAGGGATTAAATCCAAGTCTCTTAAGGCCTTTGTAAAAAAACGAGCGTAAATCAAATGCATTGTTGCATGTTCCGCGCCTCCAATATACTGATCAACAGGCATCCAGTATTTTACTTTATCAAAATCAAATGGTTTATTTTTATTTTTATTATCTTCATATCTCAAATAATACCAACTAGAATCAAAAAAAGTATCCATCGTGTCCGTTTCACGGCGGGCCTTTCCATTACATGAAGGACATTTCACATTAACCCATTTTTCATTTGTCGTCAACGGATTTCCTTTTCCGAATTTAATTTTTTCCGGAAGAACAACTGGCAAATCTTTTTCATTTATGGGAACTATTCCACACTTATCACAATAAACAACCGGAATCGGCGTTCCCCAATAACGCTGACGGGAAATAAGCCAGTCCCTTAATTTAAAATTAACAACTCTGCGTCCTACTTTTTTCTTTATTAAAAATTTAGTAATTTCTTCTTTGGCTTTTCCATTTTCCATTTCATCAAATTCGTCCGAATTAATCAACCATCCCTCTCCAGTATACGCTCTCGATTCTTTTGTAAAATCAATTTCTCCCTCTCTTGGCTGAATTACTGCTTTAATTTCAATCCCGTATTTTCTTGCAAACAAATAATCCCTCTGGTCGTGCGCAGGCACAGCCATAACCATTCCACTTCCATAATCAGCAACAACAAAATTGCCTGCATAAACCGGAACTTTTTTATTATTTACAGGATTTATAGCATAACTGCCCGTGAAAACTCCTTCTTTATCAAGTTCTTCAAGTTGTTTTTCAGAAACGCCTTTCAATTTCTTCAAGAATCTTTCAACCTCTTTCTTTTGTTTATCTGTAACTAACTCCATAAGTCGCAGATGCTGCGCTGAAACAACCATAAATGTAACTCCATAAATTGTATCCGGCCTTGTTGTAAATACCGGCCATTTCACACCATTAATTTCAAAAAGTATTTCAGTTCCCTCAGAACGCCCAATCCAATTCTTCTGCATCAACTTTATTCTTTCAGGCCAATCCAATTTGTCAACCTTATCCAAAAGCTCGTCAGCATAATTTGTCGTTTTAATAAACCATTGCTCAAGTTGTTTAATTTCAACTGGCGTTTCAGGATGTCTCCAACAGCATCCATTATGAACTTGCTCATTAGCTAAAACCGTCTCGCATTTACTACACCAATTAACTGGCGACTTTTTCCTATAAATTAAACCTTTCTCATAAAGTTTAAGAAAAAAATACTGATTCCATTTATAATATTCCGGCTTTGACGTCACAATCATTTTGCTCCAATCATAACTCAACCCTAACTTATGCTGCTGATTTACAAAATTTTTTATAGAACTTTCAGTGTATTTTTTCGGGTGTTCGCCCGCTTTTATCGCCGCATTTTCAGCAGGCAATCCAAAAGCATCATAACCCATTGGATAAAGAACATTCATACCTTGCATTCTCTTGAAGCGCGCATAAATATCCCCTATAGTATAATTCAAAGCATGGCCCATATGCAGTCCAGTCGCCGATGGATACGGAAACATTTCAAGAACATAAAACTTCTTTTTCTTTTTGTCTATAGAACTTTCAAAAATCTTTTTCTTTTCCCATTCCTTCTGCCATTTTGTCTCTATTTTCTTAAAATTATAAACCATATCAAAGCAAGAAAATCTTAATTTAAATTACTTTCCAAAAGAACATTTAAATAACAAAATATACTATTACAATTATGAACAAAATACAAGCGCACCTCATCGGGGACTTGGTGACTTCAAACTCTTCCGATGCTTACACTTTACAGCAAAAAAGCTCGTTTGGTGAACGAGTTGAAAATAAAGTGCAATACTCCACAGTCGAGGCCCTATACTTAGCAGAGAGAAATAAACTTGAAATACTCGACTCAAGAAATAAAAATCTATCAATAGACAATTTGCAAAAAAGATTTCAGCATATTGACAAAAAGTTCAAATTAAAATATACCGTCTTCAAGGACTTAAGAAATAAAGGGTATATTGTAAAAACTGCATTAAAATTTGGGGCGGAATTTCGCGTCTATCCAAAAGGTTCGTCCCCAGGCAAGGCCCATTCAAAATGGATTGTCTTCACAGACCATGAATCAAAAACTTTCAACTGGCATGAATTTTCTTCAAAAAACAGAGTCGCACACTCTACAAAAAAGAATCTCTTACTTGCAATTGTTGACGAAGAATCAGACGTAACATATTACGAGATTAAATGGATTAAACCATAATTCTATTTTTTAATTTATAAAATACTTTATTTTTCAATTAATTATAATCTCCAAAATACTTTAACGAAAAAGAGGTGATAATTTAACTGGGTGGAAGGTTGGGGGTTGGTGGGTGGGAAATCATAACAACCTTTATAATTATTCTATATCTTCCTAATTTATGGTACGTGATGCAACGCTCATAAAAGAAAAAATAATAATTACTTTAAGACAGCGCGGACCGTCTCTGCCAGTCCACATCGCAAACGCAACAGGCCAGAGCATGCTCTTCGCAGGAGCGTTTCTTTCAGAGCTTCTTTCGGAAAAAATGATAAAAATCTCAGACATGAAAGTCGGTTCATCACCAATCTATTTTCTTGAAGGGCAAGAGCCGCAACTTGAAAACTTTACAAAGTACTTGAAGGGCAAGGAAAGAGAGGCCTTTGAAATATTAAAAGAAAAAAAATTTCTTAAAGATAAAAATCTGTCACCAGTAATTCGTATAGCCCTCAGATCAATAAAGGACTTTGCAATTCCTTTAAAATACAATGAAGAAATTTATTGGAAATATTATACAATTCCAACTTCAACTTTCAATCCTGAAATTTTTGCACCAGAAAGAATTCAGATAAAACAACCTGAAGAGAAAGAAGAAAAAATCGAAGAACCAGTCAAACTAGAAACTAAAGAAAATAAAAAAGACGAAGAAAAAGAGGTGATAATATCCTCTGAAGAAAAACCTAAAATTCACAAAATAAAAAAACAAGCAAAGAAAAAGAAAGCAGCAAAACAGGATGACAAATTTTTTAACAAGGTAAAGGAGTATTTATCAGGCAAATCAATTGAAATTATTGGTGTTGAAGGAATAACAAAGAATAATTTAACTTTAAAAGTCAAAACAAAGAACAAGGAAAAACTAATAATCGCTTATAATAAGAAAAAAATTAATGAATCAGAGATAATTAAAGCGCACAAAAAAGCAGGCGAAGTTGGATTGCCTTATATTATCTTAACAATGGGAGAAACACCTAAGAAAACAATAAGTTTAATGGACGCGTTGAAAACACTGGAAACAATAGAAAAAATCGAATAACCAAAGGTTTTTAAGGGAAAGTCACAATTCAAAAATATGGGAAAGATCAAAGGAAAGATGGTAAAAAGAGCCTCAGAGCAATTTATAAAATTAGGCGTGCCTTTCACATATGAATTTGAATTCAATAAAAAAGTTCTTGGAAATGAGATGCCCTCAAAAAAAATCCGTAATCAAACTGCCGGTTATCTTGCACGATTAAAAAAGATGGAATCAAAAAAGAAGGTAAAAATAGAAAAAATAGTGTAAAATAATTCTATCATAAACTATTTAAACTTCAACTGCATAAAAAACTCATGAAAAGCTTTGATAAATCTGTTTTAGGCATGATTTTATCTGAGCTAGTGGTCTCGTACTAATTGTGCGGGGCTATAAATTCTAAGATTTTATGGATTTTCAGCCCTTTAGCTTAAGACGTGACCGTCGCAAATAACTATAAGGAGGAAAAATGAAAGAATACAACGAAACGTACAAAACTTTTTACGCCCCATCAAAAGATGGAAGTGGAGAAACAACGGCTTACTCTGAGAATTCAAAAGACAGGGAAAGAATTCTTGGAAATCAGGAAACTGCCTTAAAAGATCTTAATATGCTAGAAGCGGGAACATCTAAAAGAAATAGACTAACGCTAGATAGAACAATAATGCCGAAGAATGAACTAAC
>JBBSYJ010000012.1:0-1321 GCA_038045305.1 Nanobdellota archaeon
CCTTTCAAGACCTGCGTGAAAATGAGATTTTCCTTCCTTGCGCAAATTCCAGTAAATTAAATTTCCATTAACAGTATCAATTCGACGAGCAACCTTTTTCAAAGCCCGTTTTGCAGCACTAATCTTTTGCGACGAGGATTTTTTATCATTCAATTTTACCTCTTCCTCTTTTTTCCATTCCAAAACTGCTTCCATTTCCTCAAGTGCCTCTGAATATTTATCTTCAATTTCCTTAGAAGTCAAAGGAGGAAATTTAGGACCATTATATTTTGAGTTTCTCATAATTAAAATAAGAAAATAGAATTTATAAAATTATCAAAAAATCAAATTTACACATCTACAAATAATTAAACATTCACAAGTTTACGGGGCAGAATTATTTGATTAATTTCTGTATATTTTCTATCGCATCTGCAACTTCTTTGCCCTTCTTCGTTAGCTGTATCACTTTTATTCGCCCTCTTTTTTCGAACACAACCAACCCAAGGTCTTCCAAAGTTTGCAGTATTTTTACAGCATGGCTGTATGTGCAATCAACCTCTTTTGCCAATACACTACCGTACCGCATTCTTGTATTCTTCTTTAAAGAAACCAGCATCAAAGCCGGCTTTCTCCTGAAGAAGATATCCAAGTTGTCTTTGTTTTCCATTTTATTTTTTTGAAGATTGAAACACCTATTCTAAACTATAGGTTTCAACCTATATATCCAGAAAGTATCTTCCTTTTAAATCTTTTGAGAAGTATATTTCACCGAATAGGAGTAGTAGATAATTGTCAAAAGAATTATTAACCTAATGAGTTTAATTCAAAAATGGAAAGAAACAAAAAAACTCGCATACTCGCAGCGTCCGATATTCATGGAAATAAAAAAACCATTGAGGCGCTGGCTTCCCAAGCGGAAAAAGGAAAAGTTGATTTGATTATTTTAGCGGGTGATTTAACTTTGTGGGACATGGAAACAAAAGGTCTTATAGCACCTTTTGCAAAACTAAAAAAACCTATCTTAATCATGCCAGGAAACCACGACTCAACAGAATTAATAGAATTCCTTTCTGAAAAATACCCAAATACAAAAAACCTTCATGGCTATTCTATAAAAATAAATGACGTTGGGATTTTTGGCGTCGGCGGAGCCGATTTCGGAAACACTGCAATGAATGAAAGCGAATTTTTCGAACGACTAAAAGGCGCGCACGAACACATAAAGGACTCTAAGAAAAAATTAATGGTCACCCACATGCATCCTTACAAAAGCAAAGCAGAATTTTCAGGAGTTCGCGGCTCAAAAGGAATAAGAAAAGCAATAAAGGAATTCAAGCCA
>JBBSYJ010000013.1:0-6153 GCA_038045305.1 Nanobdellota archaeon
AAAGTTGGGGGCGCGGCTGCAAATCAATATAATGGAAAGATTGATGACAATAGAGAGCCGGTTAATATCGAACTTATAAGATATGTCAAGACAAACAATGTTCCTATGAACTTCATTTCATGGCATAATTATCATCTTTCAGATAAGATTGATGAGGCCAAGAAATATTATGAAACAGAATTAGGAAGTAAAAATGTTGAATTTATAATTTCGGAATGGAATGGCCCTTCTTCTTCAGATAGATGCTCTAATTCAAATCCTGTTTTAGCGGCTGATAGTTTTTTGGGTTTTGTTTATTCAAATATAAGCGAACAAGTGTTTTACACAACACAAGACGACTCACCTAATGACCCCTTATGTTATGGGTTAATTACACAATCAGACCAAATAAGGCCTGTGTTTTATGTTTATTCGGCCTTTAACAATATGAGCAGAACAAGCAGTGGAATTTATTATCAAATCAATGGAGAAAACAGGACAATCATTTCAAAAAACAAGAATGGATGTTATGATATTTTTGTGTGGAGTTTAACAGGAACTGATAATGCTAAAAATTATAATTTATCTTTTGATTCAAATATAAAAAACGTTAGCAGAAGTTCGGTTAAAGATTCTTTTAACAATAATGATATTGTTTCTTTTGTAGGGAATGAAATAACTTTTGATTCAAAAGATGATGAGTTTAATGATTTGGGTGTGTGTTTTGTTTAGATAATATTTATTAATTTTACTATTAAAAATAGGTAATTTATATTTATATAACAAGAATCATTGTTATAATAGTTTATTGTTAATATTGAAAGGAGGTATAATATGAGTAAAAAAATTATTTTTGGCATTGTAGCAAGTGTTTTGCTTGTCTCACTTTTAGTTAGTGTAAGTGCTGTTCAACTTGCCCAATGAATCAAATAAATCATCCAGGGTTGACTAGTCCATATAATCCTCCTTCTGAGGGTCCGAATCATATGGGAGTTAGTGATTATGCTAGTAAATGGATGGGAATATCGGAGCTTTGTGAACCTGACTGGCAAATTAGGCCCGCTAATCAAGGATTGAATATATTGAGATTCTTTACTTGCAATTCTGGCGATTAGTTAATCATTAATCCATAATATCTTCTTTTCTGTATTCTTGTTTTTGTTCAATTTCTGCAATAGTTACTTGATAATATCTTTCTGATATTTTTAAATGATATTTTAGCAGATTTGGTCCATTATAATTTTTAATCTCTTCTTCTGAAGGAAATGCTTCGTTTGGGAATTTTTCTCTTAACTCTGCAGTTTTCCGAATAGTTTTTTTTCTTGTTTCTTCCAGTATTTTTGTGTAATCTTCGATATTTATCATAGTTGTGTTTGTTTTTTATTTTCTTAGAACTGACAGTTTTATTCTCTGCCCAGAATTCTTGCAAACCACGATGGCCTGTCTTTTTCGGAGTTGTATTCCACTCCAATCATGTGCGCGGCGATTTCTTTGTAAGCGCGCGCAGCTTTTGATTTCGGATGAGTGTGAACTATTGCATCTTTCATGCTTAAGGCCTCTTGCATTTTAGGATCGTCTGGAACCATTCCAAGTATTGGGGTTTCAAGCATTTCTTTAACTGTATCTGGCTGCACTTCAAAATTATTTTTTCTTACTTTTGTTACGATTACTCCCTTTACTTTTTTGTTCAATTGTTCTGCCATTTTTATCACTTTAAGAGCGTCAGTGATTGCGGGCATTTCTGGGTTTGTCACAATGATAAGTTCATCTGCCAGTTCCAAAGCAGAAAGCGCCTCGTTTCCTAGGCCTGCAGCGCTGTCGACAATGATATATTCTGAGATTTTGTAAAAGTCCTTTTTGAAGTCCTTTAATTTTTCTGATTTTATTTTTTTTAGTTCTTTTATAGAGAGTGATGCAGGCATTATTTTGATTCCGGATTGATGCTCATAGACTGCTTCAAAAGGGTCCGCTTTTCTTTGTAAAACGTGATTTAAATTTACAGGAACTTCTGGCGAACCAAAATGCAATCCAACATTTGGAGTTGTTAAGTTTCCATCAATAATCAGAACGTCTTTGCCAAAATAATTTATAGCTGCACCTAAATTAACGGCTGTTGTAGTTTTTCCAACCCCTCCTTTTCCGGAGGTAATGACAATTAATTTCTGCATTTTCGAGAATTTTTCCCTTATTTCTTGTCTATTAAAAATTGCTTTGTTGAGCTTATAAACTTTTCTAACATATCGGCGTATTTTTTGAGCTGCTCGAGATTTATGCTTATTTCTTTGCCGAGATAGAAAACTTTTAGCGTCACGTTTTTTCTAAATTCACCGATTCTTTCTTTTCTTAAGTCCTCAATTTTTCTGAACATTCCATAAAGTTCAAGAACTTCCAAAAAGTTTTTGTCGTTTTTGAAGATTTTTCTTGCCGCTTCAATTTTTTCAAGAGGGCTTGATGGGACTGAAGGAATTTTTTTCTTTTTTTTGGCATGCGTAAGAATTTGTTCTAAACTGACTTCTATCATCCGTCTCCATCTTATTATCAGATTAAGAATTACGTCACAAGTTTTGGTGTACTTTAAACTTACATACAAGAGGTGGTCTGCGCTTATTTTTTCTTGAATAATTTCTTCCATTTATATCCTACTTTAGAAGCATAGTTTTATAAGGGAATGGGGTTTTTATATTCTTCCGTGTTACTGGCTTTCTGAAATTATCATCATATGGTTCCTGGCTTTTTTTGCAATGGTTTTTGATATTTGAAGAAAGTCCTTTATTTGCTCCAAAGAAATGGATTTTTGCTGCATATCTGGGGAGAGTATTACAACTTTCTCCCTGCGTGTAAATTCCATCGCGCTTTCGCGGTGCTTTAATATTGCGTCGAAGATTTCATTTATTTTGTTTATTTCTTCCAGAGTTATAGAATAGCGCGGAGCGCATTTCTGGATGAAAGTGTCAAAGTTGGTTTTTTGGTTTTCTGAAAGTTTTATTTTTTTGTATATGAAATCATATTGAAGGATGGCGCTTATTGTTTTTGTAATTGATTTTTTTATTTCTTCAAGAACTTTGAGAAGTATTTTTTTGTCTTTAAAGAGTTGAAAGGCTACATAGACAAGATGGTCTACTGACCTGTTTATTCTTTCCGCTTCTTCTAGATTTTCAATGAACTTTTGCATGATAAAATTAAGTATTTGGAGTTGAAATATTTTTATATCATAAATCTTCTATATCGTGAACTTTCCTTCTTTGTAAATTATCATCTGGCTTCCGTCCTCTAAAGTTGCTGTGACTGTTTTGTTTTCTGTGTTTATTATGTCGGTGTGGACGCTTGAGTTGTTGTAACCCATTTCAATCCATTGCTCTTTCTTTACTTTTGACGGATCGCCAGGATATGAGTCCTGGTAAGCGTTTCCTAATGCTATGTGTGAATTGCCGAATTCGCCACCAATGTTTTCATCAAATAATGTCTCTGCCATAAATTTTGTAATTTTTGACATTCGCGCGTCTGTTAAGGAATACTCTCCAACTTTGTCTGCGTTTTCAGTCGCTATCATATCTTTCAAAACTTTTTCATTTTGAGAGGCCTTTGAGTAAATAACTTTACCATCTTTGAATTCGAGTTCAATATCTTTTACAATATTCCCATATCTGTATAGAGGTTGGTTAAATTTTATTTTTCCTTCTGTTCTTCTCCAGTCGGGTGAAATGAAGACTTCAAAGCTAGGGATGTTTCGTCCAGAGCCGGCCATCCATTTTCTGTTTTTGTCTAAGCCGATTTTTAAGTCAATGTTTTTTCCTGTGACATGTAGAGTTTTTATTGGCATTGAGTTTAATTTGTTTTTCAAACGTTCTAATTCATGGAAGGTCTCTTTCCATTTTTTAACTGGATCTTTTTCATCAAGAAAACACGCTTTTATTATTTGATGCCAGTATTCCTCCAGTGAGAGGTTCGCTTCTTTCGCCATTGCTTCTGTTCCGTAAAGTGCTAGAGTCCAAGTAAATTTTCCTTTGTTTTCTTTTTCATTCCGCCATTCCATATAAGGCTTACGAGATTTTTCGCGTTCCATTATTTTTCTTGGTTCAATGCCTTCAAGCTCTTTTAAGTCAGTGTCTGCGATAATTGCGATTGAGTTATCTATTTGGTTAACTAGACCTTTCAAATATTTTTTAGGGAAAAATTTAATTTGTTTGTCTGACGCAAGTTCGTAAAATTCTTTTGCAATATCATCTGGAAGGTATTGTATTATTGGATTTCCGCCTGCTTTAAGAATTGTGCGCCTTAAAGAAATTAAAATTGGTTTGGCGCATTCGGGGACGTTGACGAGAACGGTTGCGCCTTTTTTTATTCCTTTTCCATCATCCAATGCAAAGTTGACTAAGACATCTGCATATTTATCTAGAATTTCTTGAGATGGTTGATACATAAGTTTCCAGAATTAATTTGATTAATATACTTTTTGGTAATAATAATTACTTTTTCTGTGGGAGATCGCTTTTTCTTTCTTGAATATTTAATAATGGTACTAATTTTTGATCATAAGGTGTTATAACAAAAGCAGTGTTAGGTGAATTTGCTAAAGATTCTAAAGTGGTAATATATCTCCATTGCAGATATTCTGGAGTTAAACTTTGAGAAATAATGCCTTGAGCATCTGCAATTCCTTTTGCTTCGACTCTTTTCCTTTCAGATTCTTGTTTTTCTTTTTCTAGTGTATATTGCATTTGCTCTGATGCTTGCTTTGCACTAATTTTTCTTTCTATTGCTGAAGTTACTTCGTTTGGCAAAGTAACGTCTCTTAATAGAACATTTTCTAAGATTATTCCTCTTTGTTGATATGTTATCCTTAATTGAGAATTTATGTCTGATGCAATTTTGCTTCTATTTGTATTATATAAGTCTTCACTTTGGAAATTTGCTATTACATCTCGAGCAGTATTTCTTAATGTGGGAATAAGGACAACATCTTGATAGTTAACTCCTAATGTTTTGTAAATTTCATCTGCTTTTGTCGGGTCAATTTTGTACAATATAGAAATATCTAAACTTGCCATCAAACCTTCTTTTGTTGGAACTTTTAAGGTTTCTTTTACTTCTTTTGTTCTTGTTTCCATTGCCACTCTTGAAGAAAATGGATTTACTGGCCAATTTAATCCAGGGTTTAGTTCTTCTGCTTTTACTGAACCAAAAGTATCTAGAACTGTAACATTTCCGGCAGGTACAATAGTACAACTTCTTGTAAGTCCTGCAAGACCTATCACCCCTGCAAGACCTATTGCAGTAATTATTTCATATTTTACCATTTTTTAGATTAATTTTAAGCGTTTATAAGAATTATCAATCTGTGAAGTATATATCCTTATGACAACTCCATTATTGCTTCGGCCAAGTCGCCGTTGGAATTTTCTAAGGCCTCGCGGGCTTTTTTTTCTGAAGCACCGGTTTTTTCCATTACAGTTTGGACGTCACTTTCTGAGAAAATTTCTGCTGATTCTTCTGAAATGTCGCCGGAAATTTGGAATGATTCATTGCCTTGCATTGTAATTTTTTGAATGGAAGGATTGTCTATTATTATTTTGCTGCCGTCTGCCTTTTCAATTGTTACGCGAGTTGCATCTATTTCTTCCTGATTGATGCCAAGCTGTTTCATCATTGCCTGCATTTTTTTTGGGTCCATACCGCCGAGTCCTGGTAACATAATTTTGTTAGAAGAAAAAGGATTAAAAATGTTACGGAGTTAGAAAAAATAAGGAATTGCTATTCTGAATGCGACAATTAAAATTACAAATAGGACTACATGAGAAGGCCTGAGCATGAAGTTGCTTTCATATTCTTCGTTGAATCTTGTAAGACCTCCGAAGACACCGGGCATGTTTATTGTTTCTGCCATGATTTTAGTATAAAAGTTTAGTATAAAAAGTTTTTTGTTTGAGTATTATCTTAATCCCGACTTAATAAGAAGCCCAAAGCCATTGATGCAAAGACAACTGCAATTCCTACTCCTGTTGCGTTAGTATCAGTTAAATTTCCTATTGCGTTACCTGTTAAAGCTGGTGACATAAATGCTAAGCCCACTGTGACCCCAAGGAGAATTATTGCTGCTGAAAGTCCGTGTCTTAAGCTCAATTCCTCTTCTTTTGCCATTACTATCTTAATTTTTTGGATTATTTAAATTTATGG
>JBBSYJ010000014.1:0-4697 GCA_038045305.1 Nanobdellota archaeon
GCCGGATTTTTATCATACAATCCAGAAACATTTGTCAAATTTATGAAAGACGTACTTAGATGATTTGCAATCTGCGCGGCTGTAGCGTCGGTAGTTTGTTTTGTTTTGTATTCCAGAGCGCCGCAAAAGACAATGTCTCTTTTTTTTAAATATTTTTCAACTGATTCGAGTGTATGAGGAATTCCTTCTTCTTGATCTGAATTGAAAAAGTAAGACATAAATCGCGCGTTTAAACGAGTTGCTGCAATTCCAATTAAACTCTGTAGCTTTTCATTTTTATCTTCTTTCTTCAGTGAGTTGATATATACCCTTGCTGTGTATCCGCCGCCGGTAACGACGACAAATTTATATTTTTTATTTTTTAATAGGATTTTTCTGAAGCCCTTTAAGAATGTATAATTAACTTCTTTTGTTTCCGATGGAATTATTAAACTTCCGCCCAAACTTATGACAATTATTTTTTTCATTTTATTTTTGTGAGTTATAAATTTGTTGGATTTCTTTTGTTGTAAGAGAACGATTAAAAATTGCAAGTTCATCTATCAAAGCCCATGGCGCGGTCTGGCCCAAATATATCTGTGAAGAGCCGGGGTACTTTGGGTTTGCGATAATACTACTGCCTTTTAGAACTCCATTAACATAATATGTGAAATTCCTTCCATTCTTTGTTCCGGTTATGAAATACCATTGTCCAATCTGGAAAGTGCTCATATCACCATTTTCTCCACACTGATTGCAATACCCTGTATTTACTGCTGTATTATTAGCGTATCTCCAATGCAATGCTGCTAAATTAAGATTGACCCAGATTGTCGGGCTTCTGTCTGTGGGGGAAGGGGTGTAGGCAAAAATCCTTCTCCACGTGCCATCACTGTTTTGCGTTAACTGAATCCAGAAAGCAATTGTGTGGGTGTCAGTATCCAAAGCGCTTGTAACAGGAGTTGTAACAAATGATGTTTTTAGATTCAAAGCACTTCCGATTTGCCCGGCAGTCCAATCTGAAGTTCCAGTAAGAGCTCCATCCAAATTATTTCCGCTGCTGTCTTTTGCATCATTTTCAAATTTATAATAAGCAACCAAGCCGTTATTTTTCTCAATTGAATAATTTTGTGTTAAATCTTTGATTGCAGTTTGTCCTTCGATATTTCCGTAAACTGGCGTTACTGTTGCTGATGTTGGCTGGAAGCCGCTTGTTAAAGGAATTGTTATTGTTGTTGATTCGTACTGCCCGAGATTTAAGTTGTAATTTGTTTCATTTGTATTTGTTCCGTCTGACAAGAAAATTTTTACTCCAGTCATTTTGTCTCGCCCGTTATTTGTTATTTTAATTTTGGACTGGAGAATTCCAACTTTAGCATCATTAATCTGCACATTATCGGTGATTTTACCAAGATTTATTTGAGATTGATTTTGGTTTATAATGTTATTAAAAACATACCAGACAATTCCAATTGCAATAATTGCAAGAAGAATAAATATTAAAGTTGTAATTACTTCTGACAGACCCCTTCTTTTCATTATGAGTTTAGTGATTTGTTATTTTTAAAACTATTCTTAAAGGAATATTTTAATAGTAAACTTTAAATATTAGTTAGACATATGTTTAAACATGACAATAGAAGTAACAATTAAGAAGTGGGGGAATTCTTTTGGAGTGATTCTTCCCAAGGAAGTTATTAAGAAAGAAGGGCTTAAAGAGAATAAAAAGATTTTAATAGACGTTGTCAAGGAAGCCGATTTGAGTGATATTTTTGGCTCTTTGAAAGGAAAAATAAGGATATCCGGTCAAAAAATGAAGGATTTATCACGGAAAGAATGGGAGAAATAGAAAGAAAATATTTTTTTGATACTTATGCATTTTTTGAGATAATAAAACAAAATCTTAATTATTCAAATTATCTGAATGTTGGAGTAATCACAACAAGATTAAATTTAATGGAGCTGCATTACAGAATTTTAAGAGAGGTAGGAAAAGAAGAAGCAGATTTTCATTTTAATAGGCTTTTGCCTTTTTGCGTTGATTTTACCGATAATGAGATAAAAGAGGCCAATTTCTTTAAGCTGAAAAATAAGAAAAAAAGATTGTCTTATGTGGATTGCCTGGGCTATATTCTTGCAAGAAGAAGAAATATTTTGTTTTTGACGGGGGATAAGGAATTTGAAAATTTCAAAGGGGTTGAATTTGTTAAATAAAAGACACTCGCTAGTTTCTTTTAAACTTCCTCAAAACATTTAACGGCGATTTCTAATTGCCTCCGGTGAAATCGCAAAGTCAAACTATTTTATTGTAAATAATTTATTGTCCTTTACATTAAAAACATCGAGACGCACGCCAGAGTCAAGCCATCCATGGGCGTAATTTAAAGCCGCGAACGCGTTTACAAAATCGCCTTTATTTTGGAAGTGTTTTGCGTCGCTTAAATAATTTGAAACCATATCTATAATTTCTTTTGCGTAATTTTCTTTTCCTTTTATTATTGATTTCTTTGCTATTTTTAGTGCATTTTCTGTGGTTTCAAAGTATTTTGCAAGTTTTTCCTTTGATATTAACTCTTTTTTGCTAAATATATACTCCTCTAAGATTGAATTGACTTTTTCTGCGTCCTTATTAGATAACTTTCCAATTTGTTTGTACAGCTTATTTTTATCTATATTTCCTATTTGAAAAATTAGTGCTATTGAATCCATTGACAAATTGTTTTCTTTATCAGGGTTTATTTTTAAAGTAAAGGGGTATTTTGATGATTTTTCTTTAGAAGTGAAAGGGATGATTGTTATGATATTTAAATTATTATTCAAAATGATTGCCGGCCTAAATCCTGATTGCTCTTGTCCGTTTGATTCTGGTATTTTCACTAACCAGATTTCATTTCGTTTCATAATGATTTCTCAAAGTTTTCTAATGCTTCTATTCCCAATTCTTCCCATCCTTCAAGTTCTTTTTTTAAATCAGAATCTATCCTATTTTCAAGATAAGATTCTATTGCTATTGTTATAGTGGTTTCACTATCTAAATTTAATTCTTTAGACGCTTCTTCAATCAACTTTTTGGTCTTTGATGATATTGTAATCTCCATTACGTTGGTTAATCTTTTTAGTTTAAATTCTTTTTGCAGGAGTATTCTCGAAAGGTTTATATATCTGTGTATGTATGTGTATGCATGGCAACAAAAACAATTTCGATAACGGAAGAGGCTTATATGAGGTTAGCAAGGCTTAGAGAAAGAGAAAAAGAAAGTTTTTCCGAAGTTATTAATAGAGTTACTGGGAAGGGCAAGTTAAGGGATATTTTTGGAATACTTTCTGGAAAAGCAGGGGAAGAATTTGAAAGAAGCATAATAGAAGGAAGAAAAATGCACAAAAAAATGAGTGAAAAGAGACATAAAAAATTAATGGAGGCCTTTAAGTGATGGTTTGTTTAGATACTGCTTTCTTGGTTGATGTTATTAAAGGCAGAGTTAAAAACGAGCTTGATAAGATGATTGAGAATGATGTTTCTTTTAATATTGCTTCGCCGAGTATAATGGAATTATTTAAGGGATTGCATTTAACTTCTAATTTAAAGCATGCTACTTCTAATGAATTTAGTAAGATTCAAGATGTTTTATCTTCAATGGCAATTTTAAATTTAGATAAAGATTCTGCTATTCTTGCAGGTAAAATTGAAGCGGATTTGATAAATAAGGGTGAAATAATTGAAATAGAAGATATAATGATTGGTTCAATTTGCATTGTTAATCATGAAGGTCTTTTAACAAAAAATATCAAACATTTTGAAAAAATGAAAGAATTTGGTTTAAAAGTCGTTGAATACTCTTCGTAAGGTAACTTTTCCAAATTCTTTACCTACATTGTAAGAAACTGCAGTTTCCGTCTATGGACATAATATTTAAAAATGAAACTAACATGTTTTTATTGAAAAAGAGTGTGAAAATGATTTGTGAAAAATTGTTAGTTTTAGCTGCAGTATTTTTGTTAGTTGTTAGTTTTGCAAGCGCTGGGGAATATATGGTTTTGCAAGGAAATGTTAACCAAGCTGGCGTTGCTTTGAGCTCCGGAAATTTGCAAGTTGTAATTTATGATGCGCCTTCTGCCGGAAATATTATTTATAATTCATCGAGTGATTTTAACAGCGCTGTTTCTGCAGGAAAGTATGATGTTGTTTTGGGTAACGGAACTCAAGTTTTGAATTTAAATTACGGGCAGAAATATTATCTTGAACTTTATGTCAATGGAGAAAAATTCAGTTTTGGTAGTTTGTCCAGGCAGATTTTTCAGTCCAGTGTTGGTAATGTGAGTTTGAGTTCTGTTCAGGGTTCTGGAAGTTTTGTTTTTTCAAATGATTCTGCTACTTTTGCTGCAGGGCAAAATGTTTCAACTGGCGCGGGCGGATGGTTCAAAGGGGCTTTTCAATGGTTTGTTACTACATTAGGCAGCAGATATTTGAGTTTTAACGGAACGACTTTGGATTTTAACGAGGCGAATTTAAATTCGACGATTGATGCACGAACAGTTGTAATTTATAACAATACTTGGTCTTCAACTTATAATGCAACTTACGCTTTGTATGCTTACAATCAGACTTTAAGCAAATTTTATTACAATCAAACAGTTCTTTATACTAACGGAAGTTTCCTAAATTTAACTGGTACAACTTTTGGGATTTCTCCGACGGCAACACAATGGTTTTACAATCA
>JBBSYJ010000015.1:0-4044 GCA_038045305.1 Nanobdellota archaeon
TATGTACTAGCCATTATACGACAACCGCCATTTTATTTAATTGAGGATATCTTCTCTTCCATTCAGCTACCTTATTTAAATTCTTTGGGCTGCTCCACCCAATTATCTCTTCATACCGTTCTAAAGTTTCTACACCATACAATGCAATTACACCATATCGTTCATTAAAATAAACACATGGCTCAAGTCCAAGCATTTCTAAAATCTCCGCCACTTCACGAATAAATTCTTTAGAAATTAAACTGAGACTAATAGAGGGATAATATCCCTTATATCCATATTTTGAGATAAAAGATACAGAACCATCGGTATCAAATAATCCTCTAATGAAGGCCGTCAAGATCTTCTCATCTTTTACTTTAAACACATCAGGAAACCTTATCTCTTTCTTATTTCCAGACCCTATACCTAAAACCTTAGTCTTAAACTCCCAGAAAGCCTTAGAATAAAGCTCAAATCCAAAACTTGCCTCAAAATCTTTAGGACTGACATCTATATTATACAAATTTTTAAACATGGGCTTAATATAATTAATATAATACTCTTTCTCATCTTTAGGATTTCCTTTTAATCTATAGTCATATCTACTTGCCGAAAGGAAACCGTCACCATAATGCATTCCAATTTCTTCTGCTAGTAAGGGAGTAACTCTTAGTGGAATTTTAATTCCTTTCTGTAAATCCAACTTGCTGAAATTTACTTTAGAAATATCTAGATCTAAATCTCTATCTTCAAAAGTTATATTCATAGCTTTCAATGTTTTCTTTCTTTCACCAAAAATCTTTCTTCCAATTGCTTTTTGTTCTTCCATAAGTTGAATATTATATTTTTTAAAAATATTTTCTTCCGACTCATTAATTAAAGATAAAAATTGTTTGAACAAATTATAAGGAATATTGCAATTTCCAAACCTATAGGCCTTGCTTAAAGTATTTTCATTAACTTTTAATTTTAATGAAATGTCCCTCCACTTTAATCCAGATTTATCTTTGAAATATTTAACAAAATCTCTTTGATTATCATCGACAAAATACACTCTCTTATTCATAAAAGAATCAAGTTTCTTTAATTTATAAACTTTACTTACTATCGTTGAACTATTAAAATTCTCATTGTATAAATATTCTTTAAAACCTTTCGAATTTAGAATAAACGCACAGCTAGAAAAATCCTTCTTACAAATGATGGGGATAACTCCCAAAATTTATCTGTGCCATAAAATTGTTTGAAATTAAAAGTTTATAAATTTATCCTGCGGGAGTGAATTATGAAAAATTATGAACTATTAGCACCTGCAGGCGACTTTTCAATGCTTTCCGCTGCTGTTAAAGCCGGAGCTGATGCAATTTATTTTGGATTGCAGAATGACTTTAACATGAGAAGTGCAGCCAAGAATTTTAAATTAAGTGATTTAAAAGAGATGAGAGAAATATGTGATTCATCGTCGAGAAAGGTTAAGATGTATTTGACTTTGAATACAATTGTTTATAATAATGAAATTGAGAAAGTGGAAGAAGTAATAAAAAGTGTAAAAGGAAAAGTTGATGCAATAATTTGCTGGGATTTAGCAGTAATTCAACTCTGTAGAAAACATGATGTGCCTTTTCATATATCAACACAGGCGTCTATTTCAAATATTGAGGCAGCTAAGTTTTACAAAGATCTTGGAGCGGAAAGGATTGTTCTTGCCCGCGAGGTTTCTTTAAAACAAGCGCGCGAGATATCGAAAGTTGCAGAAATAGAAATGTTTTGTCATGGTGCAATGTGTGTTGCGATTTCCGGCCGCTGTTTTATGTCACAGCATTTGTTTAATTCTTCAGCAAACAGAGGAAAATGTTTGCATCCATGCAGGCGTCCGTATGAAGTTACGATTACGGATGAGACATCAGGGAAAAAGTTACGATTAGAAAATCAGCGCGTTTTATCCGCAAAGGACTTGTGCACTCTTCCTTTTATTGAAGAGATGAAAAAAGCTGGAGTTATATCTTTTAAAATAGAAGGGCGAAATAGGGATGCAAGATATGTTGATGTTGTTGTGAGGGCTTACAGAAAAGCGCTGGACAAGAAATTGACGAAAGAAGAAATTAAGGATTTGCTGAAAGAATTGGAAACAGTTTATAATCGCGGTTTTTCTTCAGGATTTTATCTCGGTTTGCCGACGCCGGACGATTTCGCGAAGATTGAAAATTCCGGGGCGACAGAAAGAAAAATTTACATTGGCAAAATTCTTCATTATTATGACAAGCCAAAGACCGCATCGTTAAAGATTGAGGCCTTGTTTGTCAAGACGGGGGATAAAATTTCAATAATAGGAAATACAACTGGAATTGAGTCGTTTAATGTTGAAAGTATTTATTTAAATGAAGAGCAAGCTGAGGTCGCGAAGAAAGGCGACGAAGTCGCAATTAAGGTGCCTTCGCGTGTCCGTGAAAACGACGCGGTTTACAAAATTATTTCTGTACAAAATAGTTCTGCCTAATTTGTTAATAAAAAAAGAAATAGAATAAAAATAAAAAATAAATTTATGGATATGTTGAAGGCGTTCCGCAAGTTTGTGGTTGTCCATCAACTGTAAAGTATGGAACTACACTTACAGATGTTGGCGCGGCTCCAGTAAGAGGACATATTTTTGTCGTTCCTACAGGGATATCTCCAGGACAATCTTGTAGTGCTCCTCCATCAGGGCTTATTTTAACACCAGCGATTTCAGTAGCTGTTCCTGCTCCTCTTGTAACTTGAACATCATTGCTACTTATTCCAATTGGTCTTATATCTAATCCAATACATTGCGAGTTTGAATTAATCTGACCTTGTGTCTGGTTACTTAAATTGTTGAATATATACCACACAATCCCAATTGCGATTATTGCAAGCAAAATAAAGATTAATGTAGTTATAACTTCTGACAGACCTCTTCTATTAATCATTTCACACCTCCTTTCAAACGAAAATATTAAAATTATATATTTTTCCAAGTATAAAAAGGTTATTATTGGCAGGAATTATATCATCTAATTTTATCAACAAACTCGTTTTTTATTAATTTCTTCTTTTGTTCTGAAATAGACAATATTTGTTTTATAATCATCTTTTCAGAAATAGTAAATATATAATTCAATTTTACAACACTATCTTTAGGCAAA
The DNA here is from genome assembly GCA_038045305.1 of Nanobdellota archaeon. GTDB lineage: Archaea > Nanobdellota > Nanobdellia > Pacearchaeales > GW2011-AR1 > JAUSKC01. Next base: position 3,144 of record JBBSYJ010000015.1, read on the forward strand.
CCCTCTTTTTTTGTTAATTGAATACCCTTCATGTTCAAATTAGAAGTAATTCCCGCAACAACTACATTTCCATATTCTTCAAAAAGAACAAGCGCAGGCCTGGTTTTAACTTCAAAAGTATCTGTATATTGAACCTTAGCAAAAACAATATCTCCAAATTTAAACATTATCCCAAACCTCATCCTCTTTATCATCCCACAATTCTTTCATCTTTGGCTGCTGAATTTTATGCAGAAACTCGTCATACCGGTTTCTCTCCTTCATTGCTATGAACATCTTAGCCATCTTTTCAATTAACTCATTATAGGTCTGTCTGGGATTATCTTTTGCTTTTTTCAAAAGCTCAATTGCCTCTTTCTTTAATAATATTGTAGATGTATCTTCCATATATAACTAATTATATACAGATATATAAATATTCCTATTCTTTATTGAGTCGGTCGATTACATCAAATAAGTCCTTGCTTGATATCACTTTATCAACTTCGGACAAACCGCGTTGCTCTATGAACTTTTTGAAGGCCTCTGGTTTGTAACCGCGCTTTCTTAAAGAAGCAAGTGTTGGAAGTTTGTCATCTTCTTCATTTTCATACTCTCCAGATTTAATTTTTGCTGTGATAGCTCTTTTTGAAAGAGTTAAGTCTGTAAATTTAAGTCGGCCTATGAAAAATGTCCAAGGGTATTTTTTCCCAAAGACCTCATAAATCATTTTTTGTCTTTCAGAATTATCTCGGTGGTCTTTTCCGCGAATTATATGGGTCATTCCAAGTTCCATATCATCGACAGCAACAGCCAAGTTCATCAAAGGCCAGATCCGGTACTTTTTATTTTGCAAAGGATGTGAATGAAGGTCTATTCTTGCTAATGGAAAGTCGCGCATTGCAGGATTTTTATTTGCCAT
>JBBSYJ010000016.1:0-2822 GCA_038045305.1 Nanobdellota archaeon
GTTTCTTTGTGAATTTATTTATATTATGTGTAATATGTGTGTATATTTAAATGTTCCGTTTTTATCAAAGATAGGTTTGATTTGTTTTTGCTCTGTAATGTTGTTGTAAGAGAATCTTAAATTAATTATTCTTGTTTTTTATATTTTCAAAGTGTCTTGGCTCTTTGTCTGTTCCTGCTACTGAACGTGCTTCAAGCTCGTGCACGTATTCTGCAATCTCTGCTGCAGCGTCGGCATTTACTGATATGCTATCAATTCCGTTTTGGACTAAAAATTCTGCCATGTCTTTTCTGCTTCCAGATTGACCGCATATACTTGTTTCTACGTTGTAACGTTTGCAGACCCTTATTACATACGATAATTGGTATAAGACCGCCGGATTCATTTCATTATATAAATCCTGAACTTCTGGATTATTTCTGTCAACTGCGAGAATATATTGTGTTAAATCGTTAGTTCCAAATGAAATAAATTTTATCCCTTCCTCACATAATTCCTTTATTATTTGAACTGCTGCAGGCGTTTCAATCATCACTCCAAGTTTTGCATTTTTGAAATTTATTTGATTCATGTATTCCTTTACTTTTCTAAGTTCTTCAACCATTATAAGCTGCGGCATCATTACTCCGACTGTTTTTCCTTGGTTAGCAATGCGTTGAAGCGCCTTTAATTCGGCGAGCAATATTTGCGGCTTTTTTAGCGAGTATCTTATTCCGTGAAGTCCAAGCATAGGGTTGCCTTCTTTTTCTTTTGGCGCGCCAAGCAAATTTGAAAATTCATCAGATCTTATATCTGAAGTTCTTACCCATATTTCATCGAAATGTTTTGCAATTTGACTAACACCTTGATAAATTATATTTTCATATTCATTTATTGAATTATTTTTTAAGAAGTACTCTGGATGTTTTCCTGATTCTGCTATTATTCCTTCAATTCTTGTTAAACCGACGGCAGTTGCTCTGGATTTTGCAGCTCTTTCGGCGAATGTTGGCAAATCGACAATTACTTTTATTTTTGTTTTAGTGTGCGCCTGAATTGGTTTTATTTCTATTTTTTGAGGGATGCCCGTGTTTATTGCTCCTTTGTAAATTTTTCCAGTATATCCGTCTACAGTAATTAATTCCCCGTCTTTTAATATATCTGTTGCTTCTTCTGTTCCGACGACTGCAGGTATGCCCATCTCACGGGAGACAATTGCAGCGTGGCTTGTTATTCCTCCTTCGTCTGTAACGATTGCGGAAGATTTTTGCATTGAGACAACCATGTCAGGATTTGTCATTCTTGTTACTAAAATGTTTCCGGATTTTACATTTTCAAGGTCAGACATTTCTTTTATTATTATAACACGGCCGGATGCAATTCCGGGTGATGCTGGAGTTCCTTTTAAAATTTCTTCACCAGAGATATTTTTTCCTTCGTTGGCATTTTGTCTTTTTGATAGCGTCGTTATTGGGCGAGTTTGCACAATATAAATTTCGTCGCTTTCTATTGCGAATTCAATGTCTTGTGGTTTGTTATAATGCGATTCCAATTCTAAAGAAATATCTGCAAGGCGTTTTATTTCTCCTTCCTTTAGAACTTGCTGCTTTGCTCTTTCTTCACGCAACTTGACTGTCATCTCTGTTCCTCCAGAATCACGTGTTATTGCAATTTTCTTATTTGTAATTTTTTTGCTTTTTATTTCTATATTTGGCGAGACAACATATTCGTCTGGAGTTATTTTTCCAGAAACAATTCCTTCACCCAATCCCCAAACCGCTTCTATTATTATGTTGTTTGATTTTGATGTTGGATCTTTTGAGAATATGACTCCTGACTTGTCAGAGTTTATCATTTTCTGGACCACGACTGCAATTTTAGCGTCGACGTGAGCGAAGCCATTTTTGTTCCTGTAATAAGTTGCTCTTGATGTGAAGAGAGACGCAAAGACCTTTTTTACATTTCTTATAAGTTCTCCTTTTCCTTTTACATTCAAGAATGAATCCTGCTGCCCGGCGAATGAGGCCTGCGCCAAGTCCTCTGTTGTTGCGGACGAGCGGACTGCTATGAAAATTGGGTCGGTGCTTCTGAATAAACCCATTGGTGGGCTTTGCTGCATGGACGTACGATCTGCGCTTAAATTTTCATACGATTCGATGATTTCTTCTTCAAGATCTTTTGGCATTTTTGAGTCGGTTATAAAAGTTCTTATCTGCAAAGTTATCTCGTCGAGCTCTTTTGTGTTTTCATAATTTATTCTTCCAAGGAGTTCTTCAATTTTTTCTTTTATTCCTGCTTTTTCAATAAAATATTCATATGCCTGGGCTGTTATAACAAATCCAGGAGGCACTGGAACTTTTAAGTTGTAGATTTCTGCCAAATTTGCGCCTTTTCCTCCAGCGACGCTTCCAGAATCCTTATCGAGTTCGGAAAACCATTTTACAAAGTCGGGTTTTTTATTAAGGGCTTTGAAATTTTCAGGGATGGCTTTTTTGCTTGATTCACTAGAAGTATTTCTTGTGTTGAATCTTTCTTTTGGCTCTTTTAAACTTTCAAGATAGTCATTTAGATTGTCTTTATCAGTATATTCTTCAACTTGGGCTTGCTTTTTTTGCTCACGGAATTCATCTTCAAGAGTTTTTCCTACTTTTTTTAGTTCTTTTTGATGAGCAATTGCTTCGTTAATTCTATCTTCTTTTTCCTTTTCATTAATCTCTTTCGCTTTTAGCGCGTCTTTAAGTATAGTGCCGAACATTTTATTTCCTCTTTTAATTTTATGATTTTGGAAAGTTATAAATCTTTCTTGGAGACGAAAACAAACAAGCTATTTTAAAGTTTTTTAT
>JBBSYJ010000017.1:0-3933 GCA_038045305.1 Nanobdellota archaeon
AAATTAACCGGCGCTGAGATTTCTATGCACGCGCCTTTGATGGAACCGTCGGGAATTGATCAACAGCAAGGAAGATGGTCTGAAGAAAACAGATTAACTACTGAAAATAGATTTAATACAATAATTGACAGAGCACTCGAGTTGCGAGAAGAAGGAAGAGTTCCAATAACAATGCATTCGGCGAACATTGCTGGAACTGAGTGGAAAATCGTTGAGGAAAACGGAAAAAGAAATATGGTGATTGACAAGATGGTTGTTGTTAACAGAGAGACAGGGCAGTTAGTTCCGTTGGAGGCAAGACAAAAACTTTATCCTGAATATTCTCCTGAAACAAGACAAGAAATTTTAGAAAAAAATATTAAACCTGCAATACAAGAAGAACTTCGGGCATTAAATCATACGGAATGGGATAATTCCCTTTCACAAGTTGAGTTTAATAGAGAACATGCAGAAAGAATAATTTCAGATATTCATCCAATAATTCAGGCAAAATTTACTCAATATCTTGGTCATCAGATTGCTCCTGATAAAATTCCTGTTCCTGAAATATCTTCGCAGGAAGAAATGCAGCAAATAAATCGAATGTTTTCTTCTTACGAATATATAAAGCAAGCAGAATTATCTGCGCGTGCACTTTTTAATAAGGCCTATAAATATGGAACGCAGGAAGATAGAGTAAAATTAGATAAAGCATCTGAAGAGTATAGAAAAATATTAGGAATTAAAGAAGATGAGGGGAAAAGTTTAGATTCTCTTAACCCAAAAAAACAATCTGACGCTTTGTTTTTTTTGAATCAGCAGTTGGCAAATGTTCAACCAACTATGTATCAGCAAGTTGAAAAATTTGCGCAAGAACAATCATCGAAGACGTTTGCTAATGTTGCACTGCATGCTTACGAGGCTGTGAAAGGTGATTTGTCAAAGGCCCCGAAAATTGGAATTGAAAATGTATATCCTGGGATTGCTTTTTCCACCGGGCAAGAGATGGCTGACTTGGTTGAAGCGTCGCGAAAACAATTTGTTAATGTTGCGACTAAAAAAGGAATTTCTGAATCGACTGCTAAAAAGGCCGCTGAAGAAATTATCGGGATAACTTTTGATGTCGGGCATTTGAATATGGCGAAGAAGCACGGCTTTACCAACGAGGATTTAGTTAAAGAGGCAGAGAAATTTGCGAAGTATGTCAAGCATGTTCACTTAACTGATAATTTTGGTTATTCTGATTCTCACTTGCCGTTGGGAATGGGAAATGTTCCGGTAAAAGAACATTTGGAAATGCTGGAGAAGCAAGGTGTTTTGAAAAATGCAACAAAAATTGCCGAAACGTCCGGCTGGCCGCAGCATTTTGGAACTTCGCCGACGATATATAACTTGCAAGGAATGGGTTCTGCGTTTTACTCTACGGGAATGCCGCCTTACTGGAATCAGTCGGTTGGATTAACTCAAGGATACTTTACTGGGTATGGAATGATGTTGCCTCAAATTAATTATGAAACGCAAGGTGCCGGATTTGCACAGTTGCCTTCCGAACTTGGCGGACCTCGTCCAGGAGCGCAAGGCTCGCGAATGAGCGGAAGACCGATGGAATAATAAAATTAAATCATCAAATTTAAAAACTATATTAAATTACTAAAGTAAAGTGGTGAAGAATGGCTAAGAAATCTAAAAAAGAAGGAAAAAAAGTTTCTAAGAAGATTAAAAAAGAAAAGAGAAAAACTCCTAAAAGAATAAGTGCGAAAAATATTCCGACGCTGCATTTAAGGGATGAGCACGAAATTGCAATGGATTTTGCAGTTAAGGTCTACAAAAAATTTGACAAGTCGGTGAAAGCAATTGTTCTTTTCGGTTCGGCTGCCAAGAAAATGATGAAGGTTGGTTCTGACATTGATGTTATTATAGTTATTGATGATGTTGCTATAAAATGGGATCAAGAATTGATTGCGTGGTATAGAGAGGAACTTGAATTGATAATTAATGCAAATCCGTATTCAAAAAATTTGCATATTAATACAGTTAAGTTAAGCACTTGGTGGGAGGATTTAATGCGAGGAGATCCTGTTGTTACAAATGTTTTAAGATATGGAGAAGCGCTTATTGATCTGGGTGGATTTTTTGATCCTTTGAAATTTTTATTAATTGAAGGGAAGATACGTTCGACGCCTGAAGCGGTTTATTCTTCTTTGCAAAGGGCGCCATTGCATTTGGCGCGAAGCAAGGCGGCAGAACTCGGCGTGCTTGATGGAATTTATTGGTGCATGATTGATTCTGCTCATGCTGCGCTTATGGCTTCAGATATTTCACCACCATCGCCAGAACATATTGCAATTGATTTGAAAGAGACATTCGTTGATGCTAACCAGCTTGATATAAAATATGTAACTTGGTTCAAGGATTTATTATTTTTATACAAACAAATTATTCATGGAGAGAGGCACGAAGTAAAAGGCGCCGATTTAGATATGTGGCAAGAGCGTGCAGAAGAGTTTTTGGATGTAATGGCTCGTCTTGTTAAGGATATTATAGAAAAGAAGTACGGGAAATAAAAGTTTATCAATTTTAAACAAAAGATTTATATAATAGATAATTATATAATATATAACTAAATATATAATTTTAAATATGAAAGTCGTAACAAAAACTAGATCAGTTGGTGGCTCTTTAGTTGTTACTATCCCTTCTGAGATTGTTAAAGAAGAGATGTTAAAAGAAAACGAGGTAGTTGAAATAGAAGTTAAAAAGCACAAAAGAGATTTTTTTGGCGCCCTTAAAGGAATAGGCAAATTTACAGAAGAAGATAGAATGGAAGATAGGAATTAAATATGAAATATATCGTGGATTCTTCGGCATGGATTGAATATTTAGAAGGCAGTAAACTGGGTGAGAAAATTAGAGAAATTATAATAAGTGAAAACGAGATTTATGTTTTAAATTTAATAATTGCCGAAGTTGTAAGCAAAGTAAAAAGAAAAAATAGTGATGCAGAGTTGGCTTATAAAACAATAATTACAAACTCAAAGATTATAGAATTAACACCAAAGATTGCAAAAGAGGCGGGATTATTTCATTCTGAGGAACGGAAAAAAATAAGAAACTTTGGACTTGTGGATTCATTAATATTAGTTGCGGCAAAATTAATTAATGCAAAAATTGTAACAAAAGACGAGCATCTATTAAAGTTTAAGGAAGCTTTTGTTATTTAAGTTGTGCGATGCGAAGTACGGGAAATAAAAATTAAATTTTAGAATAAATTTAAGATTAAAAATTTATTGTTTAGGGTGAAAAATTTTGCTAACTGGCTTCGCCAGTCTCATTTACCCCACGCATACTGTTGTCGTAGTAGAGGCCCCTGTTGTCGCCATTAAGATCAGACCTGTCGTCAAGATCACTGAACCACATTTGTCTTGCAAAAGGCTTTCCAGAAATATTAGCAAGCCAAATTGGCATTTCATCAATACCTGAATCTTTTAAGAATTCTCCATATTGCTTCGCAACATCACCAAAAACATAATCTGTTATTTCATCATCTCCAAATCTTTTTGTTGAAATTGGTTTTATATCTGCAGGAATTTCAACTGCATCTGCTAAAGACTTTTCAATTTGTTGATTATTTAAATAAAATTCTCTTCCTTTTCTATGGCATTGTGTAGCTTCTTGTGAAAAATCCATAATAGGTGAATTTTTTGTTAAGAAAATTCCTTTTGAATGAATGTAAACAAAACCCTCTCTTGTCCAATTTCCATATCTTGAAACATCATGATTTTTTCCCTCTTGTATTCTTAATCTTGCATTTTCTTCCAAAGAAATTATTCTATAATTATTTGATTCTAAAGTTTCTTTTGCAACATCAAAAGGAGCTTCTACGCGAGCTGAATAGATTGCTCTTGGTTTTACATCAACTTCAATTTTAGGTTGTGTTTGTATTGTCATTTTAAG
>JBBSYJ010000018.1:0-19350 GCA_038045305.1 Nanobdellota archaeon
CTTTTCTGTTGAGTTCAGAGAAGAAAATCCTGTTAACTTAAAATTAATTGTTAATGGAGTAGAACATTCAGTTAATTTAAATAATTGCGTTGAAGAAAGAAGAGGGACTTTGTGTGGAATAAATGTTGATTTATCAGCTTATGACGGACAAAGAATTCCGTATCACTTTATTTTAGAGGATATAATCGGAAACGTTGTTCAATCAAAAGAAGTCCTTTTGGATGTGGATGTTACAGACCCTGTAGTTAACGAATTTAATTACACTATTGATAAAACAAGAGTTAGTTTCACGTTTAATATTACAGAAGACAATTTTGATGAAATTAGCTTTATTGACCTTAACGATAGAAATCCTAGAGAGACAAAATTATGTTCACGCTTGAAGAATGGAATTTGTGAGACAAAGAGATCATTTAGAGTTGGTTCCCATAATTTAACAATTTATGTTAAAGATAAGGCAGGAAATGTCGTGGAAGATGAAGCAAGTTTTGAAATAATTATATGATATTATTAAGATAAAGTAGTGATAAACGTTTAAATAAAAATTTAGGTATAAAAAAAAGATGGTAAGAGGTGGAAATTTTAAGATAATTATTTCCTTGTTATTTTTAATAATTTTCTTAGGGGTAGTTTCAGCGGCTGCCAATATGGCATTTATTGTTAAAGATGATGCCCGAGTGGAAAAAAATTATTTGAGTATTTTTAAGGAATTGAATTTAAGCGTTGAAGTTATTGAAGACGCAAAGATTAATTCAAGGACCAATTTCAATAAATATGATATTATTCTTGTCAATGATTATTTATTTAATTTAAGGAATACACAAATTTATCTTGACATTTCAAAACATAAAACAATTATGATCAATCCTTTTGAAGGAGAAGAATACGGACTGACTGATAAAGACGGAATTTCAAGCTTGACTTCCAATGCTCCTTTAAGCGTAACTTACAAGAATTCAATTGTTCAAGTTTATAATTCCGCAACTGATAATAGAAGAAGGGCTTTGCAGTATTATTATTTGTCTAAGGAAAATGTGGCGCCGGGCTTTGAAAGAATTGCCGGGACTTACAAGGGTGGAAGTGAAATTCTTGGGGATGTTATTTCTGTTGCTAATCCTGGAGCAAGATTGTCTACAGGGAAAATAACTAAAGAGAAAGTTTGCTTTTTTGGCATAGCTAATAGCAATTATTGGACTCCGGCTGCCAGGAAAATGTTCAAAGATGAATGCGTTGGTTTTGTTGCTTTCGAGGTTATATGTCACAATGATTCGGAATGCAATGATAATGACTCTTACACTAAAGATACCTGTGTTAATCCTGGTCAATATACTAGCTTTTGCAAAAATGAAAATATACAATGCCTGTCTGAAGCTGATTGTGGTACAGATGGTTATATAGACGGCAAGTTTTGCTCAGTGAATAATGTGGCGCAGACATATAGAAATTTTTCTTGCTTGCAGGCAGGAACACCACAAAGCCAGTGTACATTTGAAGATAAAACAAATGTTTTACAACAATGTTCGCCGAACTTATGTTCTAACGGCGCGTGCGTTCAGCCATTATGCAAGAAAAATTCTGATTGTGGAATAGATGGATTTGTTGGAGAGAATATATGCACAACTAATGGAAGTGTGGGAAAAATTTACACAACTTTTACTTGCAATAATCCGGGAACTTTGAACAGCGCTTGTTCTTCACAGAATGAAACAAAAACAACTCTGCAATGTCCGAGTGGTTGTGCTAATGGAAGTTGTTTACAAGTTAAATGCAATATAAATTCTGAGTGCAATGACAACAATAATTATACTATAGATGAATGCGTGAAACCCGGAACTTCAGAAAGTTTTTGCAGGAATACAGAGATTAATTGCGTTAGTAATTTAGATTGCGGGGTAAATGGTTTCATAGGAAATGAATTCTGCTCTGCAAACAATGTGGAAAAGAACTACCAAAATTCAACTTGTGCTAATGCTGGAACTTTGAACAGCTATTGTCAAGTCAGCGTTGAGCCAAGACAAATTCAGCAATGTCAATTTGCATGCACTCAAGGAGGATGTATTAGGTGTGATGCAGATATTGACTGCAGCGATGGAAATTCGAGTACCACTGATACATGTGCAATGCCAGGAACAATAAACAGTCACTGCAGCAATACCCCTATACAAAATACAACAATAGCGTGCTCTTCTAATTTGCAATGTGGAACTGACCATAATGTTGGTTCAAACTTTTGTGTTGGGAATAACGTAACTGCAAATCGCATAAACTATATGTGCAATAATCCAGGGCAGCAAAATAGCTTCTGCAATAATTCAACTACAAATATATTAGTCCAACAATGTTCTTTCATGTGCAGCAATGGAACATGTGTTCAACAAGCCCTGAAACATGATATATCTTTAGAGAATTTGAGATTTACACTTTTGGGTACCCCTGTTCAAAATAATATTCTTGTTAAAAACAAGAGCTATGGGGTTTTAGTTGATGTTCTTAACAAAGGGAATTTTACAGAAAATGTTTCCTTCGAAGGAAAGATAATACAAGGAAATACTGTAAAGAAGAGTTTTGTTCATGATGCAATAACTAGCTTTTTAGCCGGAGATAATAAGAAAAATAAAACTAAGACAGTATTATTTGATTTAAGTCCGGGGATGTATAATGTTAGCGTTAAAGGGAATATAGTAGTGGATGATAATCTTAATAATAATAATGTGCAAAGACAGGTCTTAGTTGTTGAGTGTATTAATAGCAATGACTGCAGTCCTACCCAGAATTGTGTAAATCCTGGAACAGTGCAAAGTTATTGTATGAATAATACTAATACAATAACTTGCAATAACAACAATGATTGTGGAATAGATGGTTTTGTAGGGAATAATTTCTGCACTCTAAATAATGTTACAAAGAATTTTGTAAGGTATACATGCAACAATGGGGGAACGACCCAAAGTTATTGCACAAATGCTACTTCCCCATCTCTCGTGCAAAATTGCGGGCAAAATTCAGCAAGCGGAAACTTCTGTTATCAAGAGGATGTTTATAAAAATTCAACAGCAAGAGGGTGTAGTGTTAATAGATGCTTTGCTAATACAGCTTTAGAAAAAGTGCAGGATTGTAATTTCGGGTGTTTGAATGGAGTTTGTAAAAGTCCTCCAACAATTGTTTGTAGCAATAATTCCCAATGTAACGACAATAATCCTTTAACATATGATCAGTGTTTAAATCCAGGGAGTGCAGGAAGCACATGTAGAAATACAGAAATTAATTGCGCGAGCAACTTAGATTGCGGTTCAAACGGCTTTGTGGGAGGAGAATATTGTTCTGTAAATAATGTTCTAAAGAATTATCAGAATGCTACTTGTAACAATCCGGGGACTTTGAATAGTTATTGCACTCTTCAAGTAAGTCCGGTTCAGACAAATACATGCCAGTTTGCTTGTGTTGATGGGGGAATTTGCGCAAGATGTAATGAGGACTTGGATTGCAATGATGGCAATTCTAACACGCAAGATAAATGCAATAATGGGGGAACGACCCAAAGTTACTGCACTAATGGGGGGGACTTATGTATTAATAATGGCGGAACATATCAAAAAGTTGCTACAACTACAATAATACCAAACAGCACGCAATATACAATTAATGCAATTCCTTTGAATTCTTCTTTGTGGGATTTTGATAATGTTAATCAAGTAAGTCAGAACGATATAACAAATTTAACAGGACTTAATGTTGGTTCTGGAATTTACAAATTAGTTATAGTTAAAGGAGCTTGGAGTAGATGGATGATTGACTCATTTGACACAAATCCTTGGGGAGGAAATGTTAGAGGTGGGGGTCCAGGAATTACATGGGAGTCGTCTGCTGCAGTTGTTTATTCTCAAAATAATAAAACATTAATGGACAGATTCGGAATAAGAAACTTGTTTGCCGCAAAACAACAAGCAGAGAACGCAGCGGGGAGCCAGATTATTATAAATAATACTGGAAGCAAATTATATGTTCTTTTAGACGATTATCCAATATATGATAACAGAGGAAATGTAAGTGTTGATATTTACAAATGCCAGCAACCTAGCGTTGATTTATTATGCGGAGCAAATCAACATTCTGTCTATAAATTTTCAACTACATTAATTGCCAATAAATCCAATTATGTTGTTCCAAATCAAGTTGCGGGCTTTGAAATGAATACTCCAAAGATTATCCCTCCGCAAAACGTTAATAACTTAGTAAATCCATTTTCACTTCCTGCTGGAAGTTATGTGGTTCAGATAAGGAATGGGGCGATAAGTAGGTGGCTTAATGACTCTCAAGACACTACTGACTTTGGAGGGGGGCCTGGATTAACGTGGGAAGCAACAGCTAATACGGCTTACAATGATTCAGGAGTTATGAAAAACGTTAGAATTGGAAAATCCATATTCAGGACTTCTGGAATAGCTGATAATGCAGCTTCAGGACAGAAATATATGTTCAGTCATTCTGGCGGAAATATTTACATATACATAGATGATGAACCTATAACTGATAATAGAGGAAGTGAGACCTTAGATGTTTATCAGTGTGTAAATAATTAGAAATTAAATTTATTAAGAAAGGCCCATTAATCACAAATATTCAATAGCAATATTATTCTGATCTCTTTAGTTCCATTAACTGTTTATCCAAATATCTAACCATCAATTCAGCAGTTTTGACATTAACAATATTTTTATCTTTGGCATCATTCTTTATTGCAATATATCTTTCATAAGATTCTTTTCCGTTAGTTATTTCTTTAATGAGATTAACAAAATTCTTTTTAGAGTAAACTTCATCTACTGTAAGTTTATTTATAAGGTATAATGTTCTTATCCTTAAAACAAGAGTGTAAATCACTAAATCGCTAACCTGTGATTTTTTTGTTTTTTCCAGAACTTTTCTAATTAATTTTAATTTATCTCTTGTCGTGTCTAAATACCATTTTATGTTTCTTTTTGTAACCTTAACCTCCAGAGAATCAAGATAATAAGAATTTAACAGCGGTTGAGCTTCTTTTATCATCTGCCCGATTGGCAGCAGGTCTTTCTCCAATTTTTGCCTTAACAGTTCCGAAGATATTAAGGTTAGATTGTAAATTCCATCATAAACTGTTTTATCGGTATCTTTTGTTATGATTAAGAGGTCTACATCGCTGTCTTTATCTTCATCTCCTCTTGCATAACTTCCTACAAGGTATATGCCGATTATATCCCTGCTATTGATATGTTTTTTTAATATTTCAAGAACATCTGACAATATTGCTTCAGGAGTTTTTTTTACAAGTTCTATTCGGACTTCCTTGTTAAGCCATGATCTTGGAAGTATAACTGCAGAAGAATTTCCTGCCTTTACGGTTTTTTTTATTTGCATTTCCATTTTATTCTTTGCCTAAAAACTTTTCATCTTCCTCCAATTGTTTTAAGAATTTTTCATCTATTTCCTTTTTCCAATAATCTTTTGTTGTGTCAAGCCTTCCTTCTTCATTTTCAATCTTTTTTTCATGCCCCTCAATTTGTTTTTTTATTGATTTCATTCTTTTTCTCCTTACCTTAATCATGCGCCTTTTATCACTCATGTTCTTACACGTACTTACATATTTATAAAACTTTCGATCTTATTGCTTTTCTAAGAATTACTAACTTAAATTTATTAACTAGAAAAATCGCTAATTATTATGAAAAGAATAATTTACTTTATCTTATTTATATTAATCATTATAGGGATATTTTTCATTGTAGGAATTAAAACTGAAAAATCATCAAGCGGGAATGCCGTTGCTGGCGCAACTTTTAAAGAAAAAGTAACCGAGCAGAATTTTCCATCTTATTTAAACGCTCAACCAATGATAAAAGGTCTTCCAGAAAAGTCCTTAATTCAGTTAATCGTCGGAGAAAAGAATTATACAATTAAAAATAAAAAAGTTGTAGAGGGCAACATAGAAAATCCAGACATAATTGTTTACTTTAACAAAGATTACATTCCAGAGTTTAATAATGGTCTTTGTGAGACATTGAAAAAAGCAAGAAATGATGGCGCTCTTTCGTGGGATACAAAAGTAAGCACGTTTAAAATACTTTTCAAATACAACTCATTATTAGAATACAAAAGCTGCCTAGTATGAATTTCTTGATTCCTGGTAATAAATTATTCCGAGTGAAATTAATATTATTCCTAATATTGTAAAAAAGCTGTTTAAAAGATTTATTTTAACTCCAATTAAATTTAGGTAAAATATTGTTAATGGAACGACGGCGATTGAAAGGGCGAAACTCAGAGCAACTCTTTCTATTGAGTCAATCTTTTCTTTTCTAAAAAAGATAAAGGAAATTATAAAACCCGGTATGAATAAGACATAAACAGAACCGAAAACAATTCTTAAGGCCTCAACAATTCCTAACGAGCTGAAAACAGAAATTAAAATAGATATAACCAATAAAGCAATAAGTGAAATGATAAATGTTGGAAGCGGCTTGAAGTTGAATTTTGATTCTTCCCTTTCATACGTTTCTTCTTCATCCTCAAGAACAAGGAAAGATAATAGTATTATTAAAATTCCGGCAACTCCAGAAATAACCCATGAAAGCCAGCCCAAGTCAGAGGTCTTGTATTTCAGAATTACAAACCCCAAAATCCCAAGGGCAAAAACAAAGAAATAATCCCAACTAGTTGGATTTCTTTTTGAGTAAACCGGGTGTTCGGAGAAAACATCTAAAATACCGACGATAATTACAATTACTAGAAGATAATTTAAGTTAAGATATTGGGTAACGAATCCTGAAAAGATTTGCTCAACCAAAAGCAAAACCAAGTAAGTGATTAAAATTGTCTGAAAAGTGTGGTTAACCAAACTTGAATTATGTCCTTTAATTAGCGGCTTCATTTTGTCCTCCAAAAATTCCAGGTTTATCTATTGTTATATTTATCCAATCAACAGAGATTGTGCTATTTAAGCCCTCCGAAATTGAAGGGGAGTTAAAAATCATGCTTAACCCATTGTTGTTCACATACAATCCGTCATCCTTTATTGAGAATGTCTTTTCAGAAATGAACCAGTCAGAGTCCTTTTTGGGCGGAATGTAAGAGGTTAATATGTAATCCGCATTGTATAATATATAATTGAAGTCGGAAGATAAAGGAATGAAAGTATTTGTGAATGGCTGGAAATAATTTTCTTTTGAAAAGGCAATGTAACCAGGATATGAAACAATTATATCATTCTCCGGGAAAGTAAAAGTGTAGTCCCCTTCTGAAAGGTCAATTAAGACGGGTGTTTGAATTTTATCAAAATTGAATTTATTGTTGTTATAATTTATTACTTGCTTGCCTTGTGAATGATACGTACGCAGGGAGACCTGAGATGGCCTTGTGGAGTTTATGTATAATGAAGTTGGCTTTGTTTCTGAATAAAGAGAGTTGTCCGCAAGGAAAAGTTTGTCCGAGACAATTTTATTTGTGTTTATTGTAAAGCTCCTTATTAATCCGTCAAAGTCCTGAAATTCAATTATATAGACACCAGGATAGAGATCTCCGACGGAGAAACTGCCTGCTTGAATGCGCGCAGGCGAATGATCCACTGAAGAAATTCCGTCATCAGGAATTGAGAAATTTTTAATAATATTCTCATCGTAATCATAAAGGTTTACATTAAGCTCGTCAGTTCCGTTATACCAATTCAAATCCTGCTTCTTAAATGAAAGTTCTAAAGAGTCGTCAAGATAAACGTAAAACTTATTTCCCCCTCTTAAAGTTGTTGAAATTGTTGTTTCAGATGGAGTAAAGTCATTTATATCTAAAGGAATTCTGTTGACAACGTCAGTTGCAATAACGTAACCAGGGGAAAATAAAAGTTCTTCAGATGTTAAATTAGGAAGTGAGGAATTTGTTTTGTAGACATTCCCAATTGAAGGCAATGAGTTTAAATTATTTAATTCAGGGGAGTAAATTTTTTGATAAATGTAATGCCAAACGTCTTTGTCCTTTGCCCCTAAAAGCAAAGAGTCGGATAAATTTGAAGGTTTGAATCTTGTTTCTATTGTTATTGTTTTTGCTCCGCGAGGAATGGGAACTGAAAAGTAAACCAATTGTGAAGTCAAGTTTCTGTAGCTTCCATTCACATCAGCATCGGAAACCCTATAACTTGGAGATAGATAAGGCGAGTTAACGTCTTTTTGGGAACCGACATCGTAAAAATAATTAAATTTCTGGGTTGAAATAAAATTTGAATATATAAGGAAAAGGAAAAGGAAGACGGCAAGAAGGACGACAACGATTTTAAAGAATTTTATGTGCTTGGGTTCCTTGGAATAATCAACTACTTTTTTAGAACCGTATTTAATCTCTTTCCCAATCTCTTCTATAAGGCCTTCGTATTTATTTACGGGCAATTTTTTAAATTGGATTTTCCTTTTGAAATCGCCTTTCATAGCCTTTCTATAATTTTCAGACAGCCAAAATTCATCCATTAACACTCCCAATAATATAGGTTTTTAGATATTTCGCTGTAACAAGAAGAATTTAAAGGATTATCTGTAAAAAGATATGCGTTTCCGTATGTATTTTTTATCTCAGACGCGTTTAAGTCAGACCAAAATACATTCCAACGTTGTTCGTTCCAAAAATTATAATCAAAAAGTCCGGGAGCGATGATTTTATTGTCAGTCCAGCCGAGCAAGTAAGGGGAAAATTCTTTTGAAAAACCCATAATGTATTTATCAGATGGAATTGAAATATCTTTTATTGAATTGAATGTTCCTTCGCTGATATACGGCTTTTCATTTATAGATGTCTTTGCCATTAATATAAATCCGGAAAGAAGGAGAAGTATAACAATAACAAGACCTAATTTCTTGTGTTTAATTAATTCGGAAGCGCCCAACGCGGCAAGAACTATCATAGAGATGTCAAGAAAAATTATAAATCTGTTGAAAAAGAAAAATTCAAAGATTATTATTGCTGAAAGAAGTATTGTATAAATAAAGAAAATGTCAAATTTTTTATTTTTTATTAAGTAAATAAAACCAAAAAGAGCAAGAGGCAAATAAGCAAGGACTGAAAATTGGTAATGGAAAAAATCAATAAAAGTTCCAGGTGATTCTCCTGGTGAAACAAAAGATGAAACCAGCGGCGATAAAACTGACAAAATAAGGGGCCTGAATCTTTCCAAGTAAAACAAAGATGAAATTAATAAAATAATAAAGCCGTATAAAATATTTTTGTAGAGCAATTTTTTATTGTATGTCTTGTTTTTATATGGGCTTATAAAAGTGTAGACGAGGTAAGAAAGCCCGAAGATGTAAAACGTCGGCCTATGGAAGATTCCTATTAAAATTCCGAAGACAGCGAAGAAAAGATATTTCTCCTTCTTCAGAAAATAGAAAGCCCAGAGCATTAAAGAGAGCGCGACGAGATTTTTGTAATAAATATATGTGAAAAAATAGAATTGAACGAGGGAGATTGAAAAAATAAAAAGGGTGATGAGAGCGACGTTCTTGTCAAAGTATTCTTTTGTGAAAAAGTAAAGCGAGATGCCTAGAACAACAAAGAAAAAGATGAATAGGTATTTGAGAATAAAGTCAATTGGAAGAATTTTTCCCAGGAAAGTAAAAGTATAAATGAATCCAGGTTCGGTTGTCTGGAAAATCCATTTGTCGCTGTTAATAAGGCCTTTTTCAATTATGTACTTGTACAATCCAGCATCATACCCTAAAGGAATTGAATTGTTCAAGTAAGGAATTATTCTGAAAGTTATTATTAAGATAATTGACAAAACAAAGATTGCTGCATAAAGATATTTTGGAATTTTTAGTTCGGTCTCATTTCTTTCAGTGAAACAAACAAAAATTCCGAAAATTCCAATAATTAAAGCAAAAAGGTTGAAATAAAATGCGTAACTTCCGAAAAATCCGAGCACGACAGCTAAAACAAAAAATGCATAAATGACAAAGAGCTGCCAAAACGACTCATTTATTATTTTCTTTAGGTTTTTCATAAAACAAAGCGGTGAATTAGATATATAAGTTTTATAGATTTGATAGTTTTTAGTTTTAATTAAATAGCTATTTTTTCTTTTTTAACTTAATTTCCCATTCAGAAACATCTGCTTCTAATTCATGCCCCTCTAACTTCGATTTTTTAACAAATTCTCTTGGAATAATAACAACATATTTGTAGTAAGTTTTATTCTTTCTCTTTTTAGATAACTGTTTCTGAATTTTCATAAATATAATAATAAGGGGATATTTTTATACTTAGCGGTATCTACCACTTTAAAGTTACGATGTCGGTACCGAAATATATAAATAGTTCTGACTTCTATTTAATCAATGAAAAATAAATTTAAAGGAGTTGGCTGGAAAAGTAAAATTATCTTGAAAAGATCTACAGCATATATTTCAATAAACAAATTAATTGTAGAAGGGTGTGGCCTTGAAAAAGGCCAGGTTTTATATTCTTATTTAGCCGAAGATGAAAAAGGGAGAAAGATAATTATAACCTATTTAGATGGAAAAAAGAAAAGCAATTTATGATAGGATCTTCCAAAAAGCTTAAAAACTCTGTTGTATAAACTTATACAATGGAAAATATATTACATTACCCTCAATTAGATTCAATTTTAATGGTTGAAAAAATTATTCAAGAAATGGACAAATACCCCACAAAAATGGAATTGTGGAAATCTCTTCCTAAAAAAATGCAGTATCAAACTTTTAAATTAATATTAAATTATTTGGAAAGATCAAATAAAATAATCTTTGAGAAAAACAAGATTATCTGGATATTCCCTAATAATAAAAGATTGAACGAGTTTATTCAAGGAGCTATTAGTGTCTAATGGAAAAGGAATTTATTGTTCAATTATCTTCCGAATTGTTCAATGTTAAAACAAGTATAGAATCAGAATTACAAAATGAAAATAAAACAAATGAGAAACTTTATTCTTTGATTTTAAAAGCAATTGAATTTTTAAAGGAAAGACGAACAGGATTACCTATTTCAAAAAAACTTCCAATATACAAATATTATGAAAAAAGATATGGAATAACAAATCTCTTCATGATTAAATTAATTTATGGCTCAAGAGGATTTTATACAAATGTTTCTGGTGGACAATTAAAAGTTCTTCAAATTATCTTGGAAGTTGAAGAAACCCATAAAGGTTATGAAAAAAAAGGTAATTATTAATTATAACTAATTCCTTTATTGAAGTTTTTGCATAACCTAAAACTTACACATTAATTATTTAAGTTTCAAGAAACTTGATTTTTCTATGGAGAATATGAATATTGGAGAAGCTTTGAGCTTATTAAAAAAAGAAAAAAGCAGAATGGCTAGGCTAATTAACTTAAGAAAAGATAATGTTTATGTTGAAGAGGGGAAGAAATTGGAATTTAATCCTAAAACGCTTTCAGAAGAAATTAATGTTAAGATTGATGAAATAAGAAAACTAAAAATAAGAATAGCAAGAACAAATCTTGATTCTGAAATTTCAGGAGAAAAGATTAATTTAGCAGAAGCGATAATTAAAGTGGGAGATATAAGAAGCAAGATGGCTCATCTGAATAATTTATTTGAAAGAAAAAGAAGTTCTTGGTATGGTGAAAAGGAAACAAGAAATTTTGTGGCTCAGTTAGATGAGGCAGAAATTGAAAATGAGATTGAAAAACTTGAAATTGAAAAGGCAAAACTTGATAATAAGATACAGATGACTAACTGGAATACTAAATTATTAGATTAATATTACCTAGCTAGGTATGGGTCAATGGATTTGGGGAGCATTAGAAATATTACAACATTTGTAATTTAAATGAACTTTTGTGATGTGAAGTGATGCCTTAAAGATTATGATTAAGGATTAATTGTCAATGCTCACAGATTAAAGATCATTATCTAATCTTTTCTCTTCTATTGATCCATTAATATTTGCAAAATGCATATGATAAGAGATAAAAGATATAGTAACCATTGAATGGGATTGAAAATGAAGAATACTGTAAGATATAAGATTGTTAATAAAAAAAGAAGACCATTATGTGATTATGGTGGAGAATGTAAAAACATTGCTTATAAAGAGGTTTATCCCAATCTAGGCAAAGATGGTGAAGAACATTATTGGTGTTATCTTTGTAGAAAACATTTTATTCAAGAAAAGAAAAAATATAGAGGAAGATTGCCTTATTGTGGAGTTTAGTTTATGAAAAAGAAAATAACAAAAGAAATGCAAGAAAAAGTAAAATTTCAGGTGTTAAGAAATAATAAACACGATGCAGAAAGAAAAAGTAAATCTTTAGGTAAAGAAGTTAAGGTTCTTTACCCTAGGTATAAAGCGAAAGCATATTTTAATGATAAAATTGTAGAATTTGAAGAACATGAATGGGGTGTTACATATACAACTATTCGGTTTAATCAAAAGATAAAACTTCCCAAAAATAGAAATGAATATGGGGAAGATTATTCATCTTCTGGAGGGGACTTGATTGTTCTTAGATACAAACTGAAAAACAAGGAAAAGATCATTACTGAGATAGAAATTATTGGGAATAGAAGAAAGAGGAAGTCGTGATCAAATTAATTCTTTTTCTTTAGCAATAAATAAGAGAATATCGGGCCGAGTATGAACATGACAATAAATTGAACTGCGCGGCCAAGAATTGCAGCTGAAAGTGATTGTGTGGGGGTTATTCCTATTGTCAAGGCGGAAAAGACACCAATAACTTCGCCAACTCCGAGATTTGCTGGGGTTATTGCAATAATAATAGAGATGCCTCCGATAGAAGTCAAGAACATGGCGCTAACAAAATCCAAAGGTATTCCGAAGACAGAGAATTGAATCTGAAGAGCGAAAGCGCCTATGAGAATTTGAAGTATTCCCATAATTGAAGTCATAAAAATTGTGCGGAAATTATTTTTTATAAGATGCCAGCCATTTATTACATTAATGAATCGGTTTAGCCAATTGCTTTTGGTTTCTTTTATTCTTGGGGAGAAGACCATAATAAAAAGCATGGATAAAAAAGTTCCTAGGAAAATAAGAGGGATTATAGGATTGAACGGGCCGACTCGGAGGTAAAGCAAATAAGTTGAAACCAAACCAAAGAAGGCGAAGATAAAAAATAGAACAATGTAACTTGCTGAAAGCGTTGCTAAAAATGCAGTGTAAGGAAATTCGTATTTTTTCTTAAGGTAAATGGCACGGGTGGCCATCCCTCCTCTGAAGGGCGTAATCAAATTATAGAAGCCAGTAATAATTGAGAGCTGGAAGCCCTCAAAGAAGCCAAGTTTTATCTTGAATGGATTTAGAATAACAATTGTCTGGTATGTTATTGTTACGTAAGAAAGCAAGAAAATAATTACAAGAATAACAATAAAATGAGGAGATACGATAGTTAATTCCTTGAATGAATCAATGTTTTTGTATATGTAATAGGCAGCGAACGCTAATATAATCAAGAGGATTGATATTGATAAGATCTGTTTAACTGATTTTTTCATAATAGAAGTTAGGTGATTGGGGTTTTAAGAAGTTTGTGGGGTGATGAGGAGGGGTAGAAGAACTAAATAACTTTCATCTCTATTAAAACTTTATCAACAAACTCTTCGACTAATGTAAGATTTATGTTTTGATAGCCCTTAGAGATTCTTAATTTTAATTCAGTATTCACTTTATTAGCAATCTTTGTTTTTATCTTCTGTATATCTTTATCAGGAAGGCTTCTATTGATAGGATTTATTTTCTCTCTGTATCTTTTTGCAAGCTCCCAGCTATTTGTAAATTCTTTATTATACCCTTCGGCTTTTTCTGGCCTGTCAAAAGCTGCTTTCTCAAGTATCTGATGGACTATTGTATTTGCAAGATTTGAGATAAATACTTCAATTAGCTTGTTTCTGTTCATGCGACATTCTCAATTATTAAATTGAAAGTATTGTTATATATTTTCTTATATTTTTTGAGAAATTCTTGTTTATCCAGCAGGTTTTCTTTAATATCATTGATTTTAACTTCAAATAGCCGCTCAATCTCTTTATTTACTATGTCTTTGCTTAATTTTTTTCCTTTGATAAATAAGAGAATAGAAATCATATTCATAGTCAGGTAATATTTCTCGCTGCCATTTAATTGCTCATAGTTATCAATAAGGGTCTTGCTCTTTAATAAGTTTAAATCAAGAATCTTGTAATTAATTTCTCTCTTGGTCTTGAAAATCAGCCTATTTTGAGAGATGCATTTGCTTAGCATTAATGAATAAAGCGGGTCTGAAGCGAGTCCAGAGAGAAGAGTTTTGCTGTCAAGAAATAAGATATGTGTTTTTATCCCTGTCAGGTTTTCTATACGAGCTTTAAGCATTTCTGAATTATATTTCTTTTCGTTAACAATTAGGATATCAATATCATTAAACTTAAATCCTGGTTCAAGAAAACTTCCAGTAAGAATTATATTCTCTGGATTAAGTCCATTTATCTGTCTGAATATTTCATCTATAATCTTCATCTTAATTTGTTCAAGGTTTTTTGTATTGTAAAAATAGAGCTTGAATTTCTGCTTTTGTTTTTCTATTGTATTGTTAATAGAAGTAATCATGACATATTCTCCGTTAGATAATCCAGTTCTGTTTTTTGGGAGATAAATCTGGTCCATCTTGCTTCCCTTGCTTATCTTTGCTATGAGTTCTGTCATTTTACCTTATTACGTAATAGTACGTAATGTATTTAAGCTTTTTGGTTTTTAGTTTTTGGGGTTTTATTTTGTTGTATAGTTTTGGTTTTAGGTTTGTGTTGATGAGATGGTGTGTGGGTTTAAGGAGTTTTGAGGGTTTCTTTAGTCAGGTATAGAGTGAGGTTGTAGGTTTCAGGGTTTCTTGGGGTGATGATTTTGGGTTTGTTGGTGTGAAGAAAACTAATAATTAATAAAAATATTTATAAGTGTCTTTACTTTTAGCATATAAAAGAGAGAAAATGAAGACACCCAAAATTATAAATGGAGAAAAAATAATTAAGGTACTTGTTAAAAATGGATATGAAATAAAAAGCAGAGGAGGAAGCCACGTAACTTTATCAAATGAAACAATCCATATTACCGTTGTTTTACCTATTACAACAATTGGTGTTTTCCTAAAAATATGCAGAATTACTGGAATACCGAAAGAAGAATTTTTATAAAAATACTCTTGATACTAATGGCATTTCATATTTATCTTTATCTTCAATTAATAAATTCTGTCTTTCATCTGGAAAAGCATCTAAATGAATTTTTAATCCCACAAGGAACTTTTTTTTGGATTCATCTATAGTTTTTCCTTCAGCAAAAACATTTACATCTGGGCTAGAAGCTATAAATACTTCTTCAGCATCAACAATTTCCCTTTCTATTATTATATTAACAGCAATTTTATTTTCCATAATAATTAGTGGTAGTGATAGTTTTTAATATTTTTGGTGGGGGTGTTTGAGTAGTTAGGGGTTGTAGGTTTCAGGGTTTTCTTTGGTTGGGTGTTAGTGGGTGGAGTTGGGGGTTTCAGGGTTTCTTGTACCAAGACTCGAACTGAGCATAAATCTGTGTGTCTTTTGAATGATGTGGTTTATCGGGGTTTGGAATGAAGCCAACAGGAACAAATCTTCTAGAATAATCTTTTTCTTCTGTTAGATTTAAAGCTTCGAGGCCTGAGAGTTCATATTTCAAAACAACCAAGGCCCGAGATTCGTATGCTGTTTTTAGATATTTAGGCAGAGTCCTTTGGAATAAAAACTTTCCAAGAGCTAATCTTTCAACAACGTCTTTATCACCTTTAATATAAGGGAAAAGTTGTATGCCTTGAGCTTGTAAATCATGCTCAAGCTGAGATATAACCTGTTGATAATGTTTACGTCGTTGATCGAAGGGGTACATGAAATATGATACAGCTAACCTTTTTTAAAAGTTATTGGGGGGATTTATGGTGTGTGGTTTTGTGGGGGTGGTGTTTAGCGGGACGAAAAAGGACAAAACCAAAAATCAATAAATTTAAATAAAATTTATATTAGTTAAGTTAATGAAAAAAGAAGTTGAAGAAAGAACATCTTTTGCTCTGAGACAAAAGGGAGATGATTTAATTGGTTATAAAAGTCATGAAATAAATAATTTTATTGCTAAAGAAGATATTATCGGCTTAGATGCAAATGTTCTTGTTGATATAATTGAATCAGATGAATTTAAAGAAGAGATAAAAATTTTTGTTAGTTTAGAATTATTGAAAATTTACACGACAAACACTGCGTTAGGTGAAGCAAGGCATGTTTTAATTAAGAAAAGAAACTACTCATTTGAAAGAGCCACAAGTGAACTGAATAAAATTCTAAAAGAATTTAATATAAAAAAGATTAAACACAATCCTGAAATAAATATTATGGCAGAAGAGCTTGTAAATGAAGTAAAGCGCAAAATGTATCTAAATAATATACACACTTTCCCAAACGATTTTAGGATATTAATTAATTTAATTGAGCAGGCTGAAGTGAATCTCTACATAACTGAAGATAAAGATATAAAAAAGGCTGCGAAATTGCTTGGTTTACCGATAAGGGTAAAGATTATTGGTGAGGCATCTAATTTAAGCGGTTATAAAATAAAAGAATTCTTTAAGGAAAATCGCAGAGTTCGTCGTAGAAAATAAATGCTTTTTTTGAGTCGCCACTTGCTTTTTCCAATGCCTGCTTCCATAAATCATTTCTAATTTCATTTAATTCTGACATAGTTTTGGTTCTTTTCGATTTAACAACTGTTAATGCGTAGACACCTTCAAACTTGGCACTTTGAATTTGGGAGTCAATTCTTTTTTGCCCCTGCTCGGAGAGTTTTCTAAATTCCTGTTTAAGATGTTCTCCTGTTTTTTCTATATCTTCAAAGAATTGTTGTTTTTGTAAATCTTGCATATCTATTTTAATGAGGAGATATATATAAACTTTATTCTAAAGGAGTACAACTATTTAATGGTGTAAAGGAGGTTCAATATTTTTCGTTGTGTATTCTGCAGGATTTTCATGAAGATTAGAGTTTGGGCAGTTTATTTTGAAGGAAGTTTGGGTTTTAAGAAGTTTGCAGGGTGGGGTGTGACATAACTTTTATAACTATATTTTAATTTAAAACTAAATGGATTACGGGGTGTATACGACTACTGGATTTGATGAAGAAAAGGATAAACTTGACGGATTTGAACAAGAAAGAATAAATAAATTATTTCCTAAATTGAAAGAAAACCCGTATGTTGGAGATCCATTAAGATATAAATGGTTTAGAGAAAAAAGAATAAATGGAAAAAGAGTTTATTTTTTAATTTTTGATGATTTAACTGCAGTATTGTTTGTTGCAATTAGCGATAAGAAAACACAGCAAGAAACTATTGATAGTGTATTAAATAAATTAAAAGAATTTAGAATGTACTTGGAAGGTAAGATAGATTAAGCTACTCTCCTGATTCTTCCTGCTTTTACATCTTCAAGGCTTCTTGAGATTTGTTTAACAAAATCTAAATCAACTTCTGCTACTTTCATTTCTATCATTTTCAATCTTTCGTATTCTTTTTTTGGTATAGTAATTGTTTCTTTTTCCATAACTTAGGTTAGGATAGGTTGGTATTTAATATTTTTGGTGGGTGGGTTTGTGTTGAGGAGTTGGTGGGTGAGATAATAACTACTTCTTTTTATCATCAAGCCAGGACTCGAACTGAGCATAAATCTTCGTATCATCTGAATGGTGCGGTTTATCTGGGTTTGGAATGAAACCAACAGGAACAAATCTTTTAGAATAATCTTTTTCTTGCGATAAGTCCAGTGCCTCGATGCCGGAGAGTTCATATTTGAGGACAACTCTGGCCCTGTCTTCGTATGCTGTTTTTAGATATTTTGGCAGAGTCCTCTGGAATAAAAACTTTCCAAGAGCTAATCTTTCAATAACGTCTTTATCACCTTTAATATAAGGGAAAAGTTCCATACCTTGAGCTTGTAAATCATGCTCAAGCTGAGATATAACCTGTTGATAATGTTTACGTCGTTGATCGAAGGGGTACATGAAATATGATACAGCTAACCTTTTTTAAAAGTTATTGGGGGGATTTAAGAAGTTTGCGGGGAGGAAGGATTTTTAAAATATGACTTAATATTGCTGTTAGGAAATACCTTCCATAGAGTAAATAATATTATAAACTATTTTTTATCATTAGTATTAGTTAAAAGTAGTGATAAAATGAAACTTAGAAATATAAATTCAAAGAAAGTTGTCAGAGCTTTTCAAAAAATGGGCTTAAAAGTAGTTCACCAGGCAGGAACTCATGTTATTTTAAAAGGAATAATTAACGGGCAACAGAAAACAATTAGTATTCCGGTTCATCATAAAGAAATTCCACCAGGAACTCTTACTGATATAATAAATAATCAAGCTTGTATATCAAGAGAACAATTCTTTCAGTATTATTAAAGAAATAATCTTGTAGTTAATAGTGGTCTTTTTTTCTTTAATGGTTCAGCTTTAGATGGATCATGTTGTATCAATAAAACTAAAGAAGTTCGAAGATTATCCAAGGCTTCCTCTATATTATCTCCAAAATCACTAATACCCAGCTCTTCACATCTAGCTAAATAGACTGTTTTCTTTCCAAGATTTTCTTTAATTATGCTTACATTACATGACAAATCTTTATTTTCCATCATCATAAATAGTAGTAGTCATAGTAGTATTTAAGTTTTTTGTAGAGTAAAGCCAGTCTCAATAATCTTTTAATACCTCAATTCTAGGGGGTTGTAGGTTTCAGGGTTTTCTTTGGTTGGGTGTTAGTGGGTGGAGTTGGGGGTTTCAGGGTTTCTTGTGTTGATGATTTGGGTTTGTGTGGGGGAGGATAATATAACTCCATTAAATTTATAAATTCTGAAAGCATTTGGTAACAATGGAAAATACAAGCTTACACGAAGACGTGAGAAAGTTGAGAAAAGATGTTGAGTTAATAAAAAATATACTTATGTCAGAAGGCGAACTTAGTAGTTGGGCAAAGAAAGAGATGATCAAGGCCAGAAAAGAGAAAGAAGCGGACTATACAGACCTTGAAGATTTATGAGTTATCAAATAAAGTTCTCGAATCAAGCAACCAAGTTAATTTGTTTTTGGATGATGAACTAATAAAAGAGCTTGACAAAAGAGCAAAGAAAAACATGTTTTCAATAACAGAACAAGTTGAGGACATTTTAAGGAGAAGTGTGGTAACTCAAAAAAACAAGAAGTCATCATCAGCGTATGATGAAAAGCTTGATGATACGTTAGTTGCATTGTTCTCAAGAAAGAACACAGGGCCGAAGGGAAAGAGGACG
>JBBSYJ010000019.1:0-19388 GCA_038045305.1 Nanobdellota archaeon
TATATAAACAAAAAAGTAACGGTCATAGTTAAAAAAGATTAAAATTTCTATAGAGAAACCTTTTTAAACCCAACTCCTTTATAAATTTTACGGAAATATATCTAAAATGGCCTTCGTCAAAAAATGTCCTGAATGTGGAAGCATAAATTTAACACATGATGCTCATTTGGGAGAAATTGTCTGTAATGATTGTGGTTTTGTCGTCGAAGATCAAATGGTTGACACAGGCATTGATTTATCAGGAAAATTCGACAAATCAGAGAAAAAAGGCCGTTCTGGAGCTCCAATTTCTATGCAAAAATTTGACAAAGGTCTGACAACCAATGTCGGAGAAATTTCAGATATTTATCGTTTGGAGCCCGGCCAAACAAGAAAATTCTTGCGTCTTAAAAAATGGCAAGAACGTGTTTCAACTTCTATTGAAAGAAATCTCCGTCTTGCAATGGCTGAATTAAGAGTAATCGCTTCTTACTTAAACTTGCCTAATGTCGTACGTGATGAAGCAGCAAGAATCTACAATTATGTTCTTCAACGTGGTTTAGTTCGAGGACGTTCTATGGAATCAGTAATTGCAGCTTGCTTATACGCGGCCTGCCGTTCTTATAATATCCCAAGAACTTTAGATGAAATGGCCACCGCATCCGACGTTGAAAGAAAAGAAATAGGCCGAACTTACAGATTTATAATAAGAAAATTAGGAATAACTGTAAAACAATCTTCTCCAAAGGACTATATCTCACGTTTTTCATCCGTCCTTAAACTTTCTCCAAAAACACAAAATGATGCATTAAAGGTCTTGAGGGATGCTGAAGAAGTTGAACTTACTTCGGGACGTGGCCCTGCAGGAATCGCAGCTGCGGCCTTATACGTTGCTGCATTAATGAACGATGAGAAAAAAACTCAACGTGAAGTCGCCGACATTGCAGGAATAACTGAAGTTACAATCCGTAACAGATACAAAGAATTAATTGAACGCTTAAAACTTGAAGATAAAATAAAGCAAAAAGAACGTGAGTTAGAGACAAAGAAAAAGAAATAATTATTTCTTTGCTCCCAATAATTTTTTATAACTAATTAATTCAGACTCCAATCTAGTATCTCTAAAAACATATAATCCTTCATTTTCATCACCACCCCAAGGATGATGAATTACATATCCATAAACTTTTTTTGATCTTGCATCTAAAATAGCATCACCATTCATAAAAGGGCTTGGAAACTCTCGATCAACAACAAATCTTCTTCTTTTATTAAGATACTTGATAAAACCATTTAACTCATCAATCTTTAAAAGATATTCATCTATTGTTCGCTCTAATCTCATACAACCATTAAAAAACACAATATTAAAAACATTTATATTCAAAAGTTTTATAATGTTCTTTCTTGATTCAAAGATACGCGGGTGTGCCGGAGCGGTCAAACGGGCTAGATTTAGGCTCTAGTGCTTAGTGCTTACCTAGGTTCGAATCCTAGCATCCGCATATCTCAACAGAGATTTGCGTTGAGAGGGCGCTAGTCCTAGCATCCGCATTCTTGTTCTAACTTATTAATGACTACTGCAATAAACTTTATAAATAAAGAAGGAGATAAAAAATAAATGATATTCAGGAAAAAAACTAGAACCGGAAATTATTTTTTCAAAAGAAAAATGAGTAGTATAAAAAAAGTAGCTATAGGGGCTTTGGCTCTTGGAGCCGCAGGATTTGGATTATGGGTTTATAGTATAAATTCAGATTTCGAAAAACATTTCGGAAACCATCAAAGCATAAAAAGAATAGATTACTCTTCAAAAATACCAAATCAACTAAAAGGTTTAACTTTTCTTCAAGCATACAACGTATTAACTTCACACTCAAAAGAACAAAGAACAACAACCCCTTCTCTTGAACAAAAACTCACGCAAGCAACACCAAGTCCGACGCCAACATTAATCCCAACTTATACTCCAATGCCAGCACCAACAGCAACACCTACGCCAAAACAAACTATTAAATATATTAAAGTAAAACCAACAGAGAGAAAACCCACATCACATCTAATACCTGAAGTAGTTTTACCGACGCCAAAACCAACAATAACTCCTGCTCCGACACCAATAGCAACTCCTATTCCAACTTATACCCCTACACCAACATTGACACCAACCCCCACTCCTTTTTACAAAGAAAAAACAACAACTTCAACAGCACAAAACCCAATTTACACAATTGCTAAAGCAAATATTGCAGTTGCAAAAGAATTAACGCAAAGAGGAAACGAAATTGTTAAAGAATTAAATGAGAAATTAAATAATTTACCAAATTACGCAATAATTCCAAAAAACATTGGCGGACTAACTTTCAAAGACAAAGTCAAAACATCTATTACTTATAAATTGCCAACAGTCGAAAGATACGGAAAAGATTACGTTCCAAGAACATTACAAAATGGAGATATAATGCACCTTCAATCTGAAAAAAGAACAACAACTTCTTTAGAGCAATATCTTCAAGATGCTAAGCCTGTTGGATTTAATGAATTAACTAGAAGACTTGAATTATATGGACAAGAACATATAATTGTTCCATTTACTTTATCAAACAATGATTTAAAAATTATAGATCACCAACCAAATGAAAGCGATAAAGTAACAATGCACACAAACATTCCCTATGATACGATTGTCAACGGAAAAAGTATAACAATAAATTATGCGCCGGACAAAATGATAATTGATAAAACAGGAGAAGAATATTACCAAGTAAACGCTGTAAGTCCTAAAACAATTGAAGGACAAGAAGTTGAATTTTATGTTATTCCTATAAAAAATTCTACAGTAATTCCTAGCTCAAGAAAAGATGAAAATGGAAGAATTCTACTTGATATAAAAGGTCCAATGTATTTCGTAACAAAGGGCTACGTCGGAAAAGCAGGCGAACAAAAAGAGATTCAAAAAGAATTATCTAATTAGAAAAACCAGTTGCTCCAATATTTCTATGTTGCAAAACAAAATTCTTAACGTCCTTTGCATATTGGGCAGGATTATTCCCGTCGCTGGACGGCGCGTACTTCTGAGTAACATCTTCAACCGTATTCAAACCCGCACCAATATAAACACTTCCACTGATTAATTTATACCATGCTTCAATTCCATCTTTCCAGGTTTTATAACCACAGTAACCATTTATATTTGCAGAACATGAAGAAGTATATTTTATATCCCCCATATTATTAGAACCCTTAGCTGCCCAGGCAGAATTAGTTCCAAAATTTGATTCTTCATTAAAGAAAGCCAAAGCAATTATCGGGTCAATATTATATTGTTTTCCTAAATTATAAAAATTACTTCCTTCATTTTTAGCAGGACTGTTAGCCAATAAACTATTAATATCTGAAGCAGAAATGCAACCGTCAAAACTAACACTCAATTTTTGAGAACTTGTTTGGCTTATTTCTTTACATGTTAATGAAGTTGCTGTTGCCGTTCCAGTCCCACTCGTCCCTGTTCCCGTCGCTATTCCATTACTTTGTGGATTAACAATCATATCAACAACCCCAAGCAAATCAGAATTGGTAACACTTGGATTAAAAGTATTAGAAGTAACAGGAACATTCTTCAAATTTACTCCATCATCAACATTCCAAACTCCATTATAATAAAAATGATAATTTGTTGAACCTGAAGTCGCGCTGAAATAAAAATCTCCGTTGCCTAAACTTTGCGAACTGACAATTATATTAGCAATAGCTTGCCTATTCTCATCAGTTAATCCAATATAAGGATCAGAAAACGTTCCGCTTCCCGTCGTCAAACCATTAACTTGATCTTCAATTCGATTTGCTTCATCCAGAACATTTTTATAAAATTGCGATTGAGACGCAATTGCTTTGCTATTTTCATTCTCAAAATCCTGCACCGCCAAAATCCCATAAGCCATTGCTCTCAAAAATAAAATCTGCGCTTTATTTGTATCCAATAATGATTGAGAAATTAAATTCTCTGTAATATAATTTATTTTATCGGCCGGACTCATTGAATTAATTTTACTTAATTCTGCGTTTATGTCAAACGAACTCGTCTGACCCAAAGAATTTATAACACTCGACGATAAACCTTGCAATGTGTCGTTCTCAATTCCTATTCCTTTAATTGCCTGCTTAACGCTTTGCGTGTCAATATAACAATTTAATTTACCTGCGCCCTTGTCACAACTTCCAACCTGAACCCAACGAGCATTTGCTCCTCCATCCAAAGGATCAGTTCCTTTTCCTGGACTTGAAGTAGAACACACACGAACAATTCCTTGATTATATAATTGTGGATTCAAAACTTGGTTCGCTCCTTCTTGAACATTTGGCTGCACTAAACTATAAACACTTGGAGTTCCTGAAACACATTCCTGTTCTGTAGAAACTTTCTGCGTCGCCTGCTCTTTCAAATACTGATCATTCAAATAATTCAAAGCAAATGAAGTCGTAACTTTTTGGAAACCGCAATCATCTTTTCCGTTGACAGAAATACACATCTGTTGATATCCTGTTGGAGCAAGAATATCTTTTGTTTCTGATGCCGAGCCGCCACGCTTAATATAACCAGAATCAACAACCAAAAGCTGATTTGTCTGATAATAAGAGCTTCCAACTGGCGCTTTCAAATAGACCTGGAAATAAGCGCCCTGATCATTTCCGGAATAAATATGATAAAAGACCTTATATTGTGAAGTTGAAGGCACCGTCGCTGTTGTATAAGGGATCTCGCTGAACCATCCTTGATACTGATTCGGTGAATCTGGAGCCAACAAATTATCTAAGAATTTTCCGCTATTAGGATAATTTGCCGACGCGAACGCTTTACAAACCGTGCTTCCAACTTCATTAGTCGACCTAGCTTGGAACGCCTTATACGATTGCGCCCCATAATAATTAACCATATAGTCAATTGAATTCTGCGCATTTGTCCAAGCACTTTGAATTCCTAAATACTCTCCCCCGCCATGCGACGTCTTTCCCGACACAACTTCCAAAAGTTTCGGAACTAAAAGATTTGCAACTGGAATAGATTGTCTCCACAAAAATTCACACATATAAATGCTATTAATCTCATCACAAATTCCAACAGTTCTTCCAGTATCCAAATTATCTTGCAAACACAATTGATAGTCCTTCATTACAGAAATTAAATCATCAACTCCTGCTTTAACTCCAGTCAAACAAATTGGAACTTTAACTTCCGGGAAGTTAGGCAAGCAAAGAGCGACACTTCCTACAATTCCTGACTGAATAACATTATCAACATGATAACTTCCTCCAAGATTGCATCGAGACGACGGACAAATTACAGGGTCACAAACATTAAATAATAAATTGCAATCTGCAGGGCTCATGAAATCGGTGCACTCAATATCCGGAACATTTGTCGCAGGATTTCCAACTTTAATTGTCTGTCCGTTAATAACTACTTGAGTCACTCCTGACTTGTATTGTCTGCTCGCTTGAGTAATTGCATTAATCGCTTGCCTTACCAAACTTTGTGTTTGCCCGTCATTAAGTCCAGGGAAAGTTCCGTAAATTGCCCCAGTTCCAGGATTAAATTCTGTGCAAGTATCGTCGCCAAACCCAGAATCAGCTTGCGCTCTCCCGTTAGCCCCAACATTACAAAGCAAGAAACTTGCAGGAGCTCCAGATTGATCATACGTCGCTGTTGCTCCTCCAACGCCTGCAATATTGACCAAAGCGCCAGGCAAGGTCTGTTTAGTATAAGTATACCAACCATTGCTCAAATCAAATGGAACTTGCGCAGGCATTCCTTTGTACGGAGATGTTTCAAAATACTTTACTTGTGGATCAATAAATTTATTGTTGTAACTAGAACTGTCATACTTTACAAAAACAGGATATCTTGAAGTAATAGAATTCAAAACACTTGTTTCCGTAACTTGTTGCCCTGTACTCAAATCATAAACCTTATCAATCCTATATTGATTGCTTCCCGAAGCTGTTCCTAACGCAGTTAAGGCAGCAACATACTCTTTTCCACTTACACTTACTCCGCTTACAGGAGTTCCAGAACTTATTCCATAAACATTTCCCGCTCCGGCAGTTGCGCCATTATAAACTCCTGTCTTTGCATTCTTATCTACAAAAACATTAAAGTTAAGTCCGCTTATTCCTTTTCCAGCAGCTTCGCTCACACTATTAGTTATTTCTGTATATGTTTGGCTTCGCGTCTGAACTCCTTTTAATGTTGAATATAAATTTGCATTAGCTATAGCTTTTAATTCAGCACTTGCACTTGGATCGTTTAAAACAGAATTCCACGTCGATATATCTCTTGCCTCGCTTAATTGAACTTGCCCATCATTATATCCTTTTTGTGTGAAAACACCTTTCAAATTATTAACATCAATCTCATTTTTTGCATTATTAGGATCAACAATAGTTTTTGGAAGTGAACTTGCAACTTGTTGAAGTTGCGTCCCAGCATTGCTGTCAGTTACAGGATTTTTACTATATTCTGTAATAACTTGGCTTAATTTATCAACATCATTATTTATCGCATTATTATTCTCAAGCAAACACGTGCTTACACTAGCATATTTCTTTTGGCTTACCAATTGCTGACATTTAGAATTCCATCCTCCCGGCCCAGTCATTATATTTTGCCGCGCTATTGCTTTTCCTCCAGTATTGCTTATGAAATTTGAAACTGTTAAAAATGCGCCCGTAGTCAAACACGCTGCTTTGAACCCAGAAACAACCGTTCCAAGATTTTTAGAAATTCCTTCCCACTTAGCAATGCTTTGATTTAAATTACTAATCTTTGACTGAATTTGATCAGGCGCAAGTTGTATTGCCCGTTTTTCAATTCCAAGTTTAAAACTAAAATTCGCCTGAGAATTAACATTATTTATTTCTGGAATTAAAGAGACCTTTGCAACTTTATGTAAATTAACTCCTGTTAAAATAATTGTTTTATCTCCAACAGCCACAGCTTTGTTTTTTTGAAGAACAAGATTCTGATTAGCCGCAAATCCTGCTTTACCATCTTTTATGGTTGAAACAGCCTTAACGCTTACCGTCGCGGTGTTATCATCTAAATTAACTAACTGAATAAATTCACCCGTGGAAGAATCTTCATGCTTTTGTTCTTTCCCAAGTTGCACACTCTGGCTGCCGAATAATATGTTCGCACTGTAATCATTTAAAGACGGTTCAACAACATCATTTAAACTAATACTTGTTGCAATGCCATTAATTAAAAATGTTTTAGAACTAGCCGCGCCGTTCGATAAAGCCAAAGTGTCTCCGCACTGATTTTGAACTTCAACTAACAAAGGAGATGTTGGATAAAGCTGCACGAAACGTCCGCAAAGTTCAGTTGCTTTAGAATATTCATGAACATCAAATGCAAGTTGTATTGCAGCAAATAAAGAACGCTCACCATAACTTACTCCTCCATTGTCAACACTTCCAAAAGAACTAATTATTCTATTATAATCGCTTAACGCATTGAAGAACTTGCTTCCTTGTTTATTGCTGAAATCAAATTTATTAACTCCAGTAGAATAACCTTCAATTGTCAAAGGACTTCCAAAAATATCCGACGACAATTTACTCTTTGAATCAACTGCCTGCGCCGCTCCAAAAGGAACAACTTTTCCACCCAAAAGATCAAAAGAAGAAATATCTCCTGCTCTAAATTTAGAATTAATTGTATTTGTAATTGTGCTCAATGTTGAAGCGTCCAGATTTGTATTTGTTGTCTCATAAAGATAAACATATAAATTCTTTTCATCCGTTGAATCTAGATTTGGTTTTCCATTAGCATCCTTTGAATAAGAACCAGTATAAACTAAATATGCATTCTGTCCGTTCGCAGAATAAACCAACTCACCAACATTTTTCACAACAGGATTGCTTCCTACATTAAGTTTCACCGACGGGCTCGTTATTAAATCAAAGCTTTGGCTTCCCGAATCTGTAGTACACCTTATGCTTGCTCTTTTATTCAATCCTTGTTTCAAAACATTATAGACCTGGCATCTATTTTCTGCAAAACTTTGCCCTTCTGACAAATCAAATGCATTTCCATTGATTTCAATTTTTGCAATTGTGCCAGGATTTTGTATATCATCTAAATGAACTCTCATGTAAGCATTACAATAAAACCCTGGAATTGCAATCTGGCCAGAACTTGCTCCCTTTTGCAAAGTCACGCTGTAAGTTCTCTGCGTCTTATCAGCATAAACAGAAATTGTCGCATCATTATTTGTAACATCATTTGCTCTCAAATAACCTCTCCCATTCCAAAATCCATACTCAACAAAATTATTACCCCAATCACTTTCACTTAAAACTGGAAGAACGTACTGTGATTGACCGATGCCAAACGCTTTTTGAATATCGTAACGAATCGTCGCTGTTAAGTTTCCCTCGACAAAATCAGGCATTGCGGATTCATTTTGTTGTTGTTTCAAAACAATAACTGCGTAACCAACATTGCTCAAAACAGGAGAATTTAACAAAGTCCCGCTAGAATACGACAAAGCAGCCTGTGCAGGATAAAATCCTATTCCTGAAATTTCTTGCGGTCGTTTCGTCCCAGAAGAAAAACCAATATCCATATGCTCAATTGCCTTAACATCAATTAATGGATTTATTTTAGTTGCAACCAACGGACAAAAAATCGGGACATTTTCTTCTTCTAGCAAATCGCTTCTTACAACTTTAGGTGTACACCCAAGAGGAGCAATCTGCAAAATAAAGTCCGCACCATTAGCATCACATCTTATATTTGAATACTGCCCGACATTAAGCCCTTGAGAATTCAAATAATTAAAAGCATCCGGCTGAGAATACTGAACATACGAGCTTGTATACCCTGAAACAAAATTAAATAATAAAATTCCTAATAAGAAAACTATTACAAAGATAAATCTTTTATTCATAATTTGGGATTTTGCAATTTTATTTTCTTTATTAAAATCAAATTTATGTTTTTCACTAAAATAATTGGGGTGGGTGGTCGGGGAGTGGATGGTGGGATATTTCATAAACAAAATACTTTTAAATAAATCTATCATTGAAACTCAACCCCCAATCCATTATTGTCATATAAAATATAATTTTGTTGGAGTCGATCAACATTGTTCGGAACAGGAAGCGAACTTGTGCTTATAACAATTTTACTGGAACTCTGCAACTCTGATTGTGAAATGTAATAATTTTGTTTTCCTCCTCCAGATAAAACATTCGTTAAACTCTGAGATGGATATTTAATATCAAAGCATTTTTCTTGTGTAAATCCAAACAAACCTCCAACTCCCGACGCTGGAACATCAACACACTGCTGCTGCGTGCTTTCAGGAATGGACATGCTCGAGTTTTGATAAATAACTACTTGAATATTATATTGCCCTTCACTCAACTCAATGCTGCTTTGTCCAGGATAAACTGCAGTCACTGCACTTCCATTTTCTTTATTGAAAGAAATAATTGCATCTCCACTATAATCCTTTCCATCAACTTTTAATTCCAAATTCTTACTATACAGTTTGCTTAAAACAATATCAACTTGGCCTGCTTGTGCTTGTGTTACCACGTACGCCCCCTCTTCATAACCATCGGTCTGTGCAACAATTTTTCCATTGACACATTGAGGCATCTTTCCATCCAAATGTCCCCCTTTGGTTTGTCCTATATCGCACTGAGTTCCAAAACATTCGAACGAAACATTTGCATCAATCTTATTCAAATTGCTGTCATAAACATTTACAGCAACATTTGAATTCGCAAACTCGCACAACGAAGTGTCAGTCCCTACTGCTTCCGCTCCTTCCAAAGATCTTCTAGGATGATTTCCTTGAATTACAACTGCAATAGGAAACTGGAAGATAGCACCAGTAGGATCGTCATAAATCTGAACTAATACTGGATATTTAATATCATAAACAAAATGATACGGAACATAACAAAAGCCCAAAGCCCCAAGACCTTGCTGATTTCCCACAGGGTCTGCTTCGAATACATTTCCATTAGAAGGACTAACTTCGTAAACATGAGGCCAGTTTTTGGACGTCAAAAATTTAACATTTGTATCCGTTCCTAAGTCCTCTACAAAATACTGCCCATTCTTCTTATTCAAACTATAATCTCCTCCTTTAACTTTAATTGCTGCAACATTTGCATCAAGTCCGTCACCTAAATTTCCAAAGACGTCCTCTGCAATCCATGTTTTAGGTGCACACTGAATTTCAACACCATCGACAGGAGCATATAGTCGCAGAATATCCAAAGTCCTATTTTCTAAAAACAAATATTTCTGCTCATTATTGTAGACCTTTAATGCATCCGAATACATGCTTCCAATGTTTGAATTAATTGAAATTTTATGGTTTCTTACAAGAACACTTTCATTCCCTTTTCTAATCACTAAATCCATCACCATATCAATTTGAACTTTGCTATCAGAAATGCTAACGTCCGCTTTCGGCTTAGACATATTAATAACCAAACCATCGCTGTAAAACTCAGAAAAATCACAACTTCTAGCACGCGATTCAATAAATTTTGCCAAATCATTTTCCATACTTGTCATCGAAGGAACTTGTTGTTTCTCAACTCCATTTCCTGAAACATAATACCAATAAGGAATAGGATTGCCAAGAAAATCCAGCTGCGATGAAAAAGGCGAGAAGCGTGAGCCTGGATAAAATTGTGGCATATAAATGTAACCGCCTTGACTTCCAAGAACATTAATTCCTGTCTTCAAATCATTTTGCAAACAATTCTGGAAATTAGTATAGGCCGGCTGTAAATCGGAAGGAATATTATTGTTACTTACACCAGCAAAAAAAACAAAATATGCTATTACACCAGCAACAATAACTATTCCAAGAATAATAAATATAGTCGCCTGCGCCCTGTTATTTCTAACAAAATCTCTCCCCTTTTCGAACATAATTAAAATATGAAATCGCCATATTTAAATATTGTTTATATAATAAAATTGTAAGGCCTTGTAGTATAACGGTAGAACAAATCCTTGACGTGGATTAGACCGCGGTTCAATTCCGCGCAGGGCCATAATAAACAAGTTTTTAAGAAAGATTACACCTTACTAAATATGACCCCTAACACAAAGAGGATAAAAACAAATAACTCTCTCATTAAAATATCTTCTTTTACAAAACTCTATAATGAAACAGATAAAAAAACTTCAGAGATCATAAATAAGGAAATAAATCTTGCTAAAAAGAAAGATTCTTCCGAGCTAAGAAATCTAATAAGAATAAAGAAAACACTTGGAAAAACAAATAAAAAAGAGATTTTAGAAACCCAGAATAAAATTAATAAAATCTCAAAGATTATCAAATCAGAAATAAATCAAAATACACAATTCTTTCTATCTGGTTCAATCATAAAGGGTACTTATGTTCATGGTTTAAGTGATATTGATATATTAGTTTCGTTAAATAAGAACGATTCTAATGACATCCTCTCCACACTAAAGTGTGGAGTTTCCCGAATGATGTTCGTCCTGATTTCTTACGTAATCTTGAATTGTATCAAGTTGAACAAATCCGACGCTGGATGCAAACTTTCCACGACTCCATAAATGTCCTTTTGGATATCTTAATCTTGCACGTTCGTGATATTCAAAAAAGAGTTTTGCAGAAATTCCTTTCAACAATTGCAAAACTTTCGACGCTGAAAAAGTAAATGAAACACTAACAATGCAATGAACATGCTCTGGCTGGACATTTATTTCTATTATTACAATTTGGTGCAGCGACGCTGCACGTCTTATGCAAGCAGTTATTAAATTCTTGTATTCTTCTTTTCTAAACATTTTATATCTGTATTTTGTGCACCATTCAATATGGATCATCATTTTTCCGACGCTGTGCTCATGTTTTTCATATTCGTTTTCCATTTTAAATCTCCGAAGAAAGCGTTGTCGCTTTCCAAAAGGTTTATTTAGAACTAAATAGTTATCACTACAACTGAATTTTGCAGTGAGCTAACATCTAGCTCACTCTTCATAATTATTTTAGAAATAAATATGCTCCGTAATTCATTCATTGGCTTCAAAGCCAAGGATTTCTTACGGAAGGATTAAAATAGAAATAATTTGCTACGCTACTGACTAAAGTCAGTAGATATAAGCGGAATGCTTATCTTTTTCTTTTTTTATTTAATCTTAAAATTTTCTAAGAACTCTTCCTCAAGAAAGTGTATGAAGATTTATATACTTTCGAATGTATATTTTATAATAGATATAATTGAAAGGGGGTAATAAAGATGAAAAGAAATTTTTTAATGGCCATTGTTATAGGGTTGTTGGTTATTTCAATTGCTATTGTTGCTGCTCTTACAGGCAGTGGCACAGCTAATTACGTTGCAAAGTTTACTCCAAATGGAACAAATATCGGAGATTCAGCGATCTCTGACGATGGGGCTATTGTTAAAATAACTGGTAGAGATATTAATTTAGAAGGAACGTCAAGCCAAAAAACACTACGTTTTAAAAGAACAGATGTAGCTTCTTCCCCCCATGCCAGAATTGAATTCTTAGATTACAATAATGTGCAATATTGGAATTTTGGAACAAATATAGCAGTTGGTCCTGGATTTGAAATCAATGAAGGTACTGGAGCTGGAACTAACAGGCTTTATATAGCGCCTGGAGGAAATGTTGGTATTGGAATAGCAAGCCCGACTTCTCCATTGCATATAAAAACAGATGGCAGTAACAATTGGTTGGCTCTTGAAAACAGTGCTGGAACAAAGTGGAATTTTAACTATGTTAATGATGCCTATGTTGGCTCAGCATTGAAAATTGGTCCAACAGGTTCTCCTTTACAACTTTCTTTAGCAGATGTTGCTGGAGGAACAAGAGTGTATCTATGGGAAGAAGGCAGAGCTGTGCCAAATCTGCCACATACAGGAATAAAACCAACAATGGCTGTTTATGGAGATCTTCTTATTGGAGATATTATAACAATTGAGAAGAATCCTATGACTTTATTTATGAGACAAGAAACAGGAATACCTGCTAGTTCAGCAACTGTGTTCTTTTCTGCAAGAGGTATTAACCAAGATACAGATGGAGGAGCAGGAATGTTGCTTCATCCAAATGATGGAGTAAATGCTTCAAGCGGTCAGGTTCAGGTAATAGCTTATGGTACTGGTGCTGGAACAGATTCAAATGCTATTCTTTTCCAGACACGTTCTAGTGCGAATAATGTAGCAACTAGAATGAAAGTTAATGGTGGAGGAACTATAAATATTGCTGGTTTATCTGGAAGTGGAAGAGACTATGTTTGTGTTGATGCAGGTGGAACTTTAGTGAGAAGCAATTCTGCTTGTTAGGGAATCAAACAAATTTTATTTTTATTTTTCTTTCTTTTTTTTTCTTTCTTCTTTTTGCACCATCTTACCAGAGCAGGTATAATAAATAATTCTTTTAATGAAGATTCCCACCTGATTCTAATAAAAAGAGGTGGGAATCGTGTTACTTAGATAGTGTAATGAAGTGTATGACTTAAATGTTGCGTTTTCTATAATATATGGAATTGTGCAACACTAAAAAATTAGTCCAATGCATCAATATTTACTTTTGCTGGAAGTGGGGTGTGCTTCATCTTCCCAACCTTTCATTTATTTTCTTTAAATTGAAAAGTATAACTTTCTGTAAATTTGAAAAAAGTTTTTGATCTTCCCTTTTTCTTGACCCCTTTGTATAACTCAAATACTCGTCCAATAACCCATAAGGAATATCAAATATAGGGATATCTTTTGATTGTAATAAATGAAAGGTTAACAATCTTGTTGTTCTACTGTTTCCATCTTTGAAGGGGTGAATGTGCTGAAACTCGTTATGGAAATAAACTGCAAATACAAGAATTTCTTTAAGTCCGGCTTTCTCTTTTTTAATAAAATCATTGTATTTTGTGATTAAAACTTCAAGCTCTTTTTCAACGTCTTCTGCCTTAGTTATCTTAAAATTTGGATTCCCAGATATGTGCACTTCTATATTCCTTATTTTTCCTGCAATCTCTGGTTCATGTTGCATTGCCAAAGAATGATAATTTAAAATTGTCTGCAAGGTTAATGGTTCTTTTTCCTGACTATCTCTTAACATTTGCAAAAGTGCTTTTTGATAATTCTTAATTTCATCAATGTCTTTGCTCTTAAGGTTTGCAGGGATTACTTTATCTTTTAATATCTTCTTAGTCTCGTTTAGAGTTAGAGGATTTCCTTCCAGGGAAAGACTGTGATGAATAAAAGAAACTTCAAACTCGTCAACTATCTGTTGATATCCTGTCTCATTCTCTCTCTTCAATTTCTTAAACTTAACAAGCTCTTTTTCAATTTCTTCGAGATAACTCGTTGTATCTTCAGTTACGACTTTATGTTTATATCCAAAATAAACTAAAAGATTATTTAATAAGATATTATAAAAAACCTTGACCCTCAAAGGTTTTTCAGAGATTATTAAAAGCAGACAATTCTTATGAAGTATATCAATGTATTTTCTAAGTGTGATTGGATGAATATTTACATCTTTTGAAGTGATTTCTTTTCTCTGAAGAGCTATGCTCAAAAATTTTACAAGCCCTGGATTTAGCAGTTGATTATAATTGATTCCACTCCTTAAACAATGAAAAATTATCTGATAAAGCAAATTTGATTTATCATGCTTTTTGGCCTGAAAACCATAATTATTTTTTGTTAGGAGATCTTCCCGTGTCAATTCTGTAAGCATCCTATGAATGTTGTCATATTCTCTTTCGTTCTTTTTGAATTTCTTAGCAACTTCAATGGGCTTTAACGGATGCCTGTTGGTATAAACAAATTCAAAAACATCATATTTGGTAACCATAACAGTACTACTTATTTCAAGTTTAAAAATCTTTCTATTTTATACTATTTATCGGACTTTTACCTATAAACCCTATAAAATAACTAGTCATCCTTCCTCAAAACTCCTTCAAATATCTCTCGCCTACGATTTAACTCTTCTTTTTCTTTTCTTAGCAGTTAAGTCAACTAATCTTACCATCTATCTTAGAATTAAGACTTCTTTTTAAAGATTATTGTTTTAGGGATTGTTAACTTTAAGGGACGTGATTAATAGTGTTAACTTGCGGGACTTTTTTGAGATAACTATAAAAATAAGACAAATTAGTATTGGATATGCTATTAAAAGAGGTAAAAAGGGTTTTTATTCATATTAGATGGTCTTTACAAACTTATACTCTTTTAGGTTTTCTTTTCGGGCTTATTATTGCCAAAGTTGTCTTTGGAATTAATGTCTTATTTGCCCTATTAAGTATATTTTTGTTATGGTCTGGTGTAACTCTTTTCAACTCTTATTATGATAAAGATGATAAGCCCGTTGCAGGTTTGAAAAATCCACCCAAAGTTAATAAATCCTTGTTTTATGGCAGTATAATTTTCAAGTTATTGGCTTTAATTCTTGCTTTGTTTATTAATAAGATTTTCCTTGCTTTAACTATAATAACAATAATTTTATCTTTTCTTTATTCCCATAGGTTCTTTAGATTTAAGTCAAATGGATTTGTTGCACTCTTCTTTAACTTTATAGCAGGGTTCTTAACATTCCTGTCTGCTTCTTCATTAAGTAATCTATCATTATTGAAATATAATATTTTGTTAGGCTCTTTTTCTTCTGGATTTTTCTTAATGTCAATTTATTTAATGATGCAAGTGCATCAAATAAAAGACGATAAGGAACGAGGAGATATTTCTTATGCCTTGATGTTTGGAAGAAATAGAGCTTTAATTACATCAATTCTATTTTTAATTCTTGCTGGTTTGTTTGGATTAACTTCCTTATATCTTTCTTCTTTATTATTTCAGCTCTTTATTTTAGTAGCCTATATGATTATTGGTTTACTTTTAGTCATATTTTGGATTAGAGATAAAAATAGTAAAAGAGAATTTGACAGCATGAGCAAAGTCACAAATTACTTTTCATTTGTTGGCACATTTATTCTGTTAATATTATATATTATTCAATCAATTTAATTAAATTTTTTTGTTTACTTGGATAAATAAAAAATATAAACCATATCATTTGACAAGAACTACTTATTATTAATAGTTTCTAAAAAGACATTCCAGAGTTAAGAAGGGTTTTTATAAGGGGGGGATCTAAAGTTATGAAAAATGTCCAAAAGAGGGCAAGAAATTTAGATCACAGGATAGAAATTGGAGCATCTTATCATAAAGATTTTCTTAAAGAATTGTCTTCCTGTAAATCATTACTTACAGTCCCAGGAATGTCTATTGTTTACGAAGCATTTGCGGGAAAAATCCCTTTAATGTTCATCTTGCCCTTAAATTATAGCCAACACAGACAATTAATTGCTTACAAAAAAATCTTCAAAAGTTTTGAATATCTTTCTTGGGAAGATTTCAAAGGATATAAAACTCTTCCGAGAAAAATTCCTGAAGAAAAAGCGATAAATGAAGCAATAAATATGGGAAAGCATTTTTTTAATGATACTCATGCAAGAATTAAATTTAGAGAAGAAGTAACTAGATTTTTGTCTAAGAGAGAATATAAAATTATGACAATTAATAATCTAAATCAAAAAGTTAAGATTGATGGTGCAAAAAAAATAGCAGAGAATTTAATCGAAGAAATTTTACAAAGAATACCAAAAAGGTTATAAACCAATTCTTCAGTTTAATTTTATGAAACTTCCTAAAAAAACAAACAGATTTTGTCCTCATTGTAAAAAGAAAACTGAACAGAAAATAAAACTTATAAGTACTGGTGCAAAAAGGGGTACGTTAACAAGAGGATCAAAATCAAGGGCGAGAGCAAGAGGATTAAATAGAGGAATTGGAAATAAAGGAAGATATTCCAAACCTGCCGTCTCTAAATTCAAAAGAAAATCCAAAACAAACAAAAAAGCAAATCTAATGTATACATGTTCAGTTTGTGGAAAATCACACTACAGAAAATCAAGGAGAAATCAAAGAACTGGTAAAATCCAGCAAGAATAAAAATGAAAAATCAAATTCAATTAAATAAAGTTGGTAAGAGAACTTTGCGATTTCACCAGAGGCAATTAGAAATCGCCGCTCAGTGTTTTGAGGAAGTTCAAAAGAAACCAGCGGGTGTCTTTTAAATGGCCCAAGCAAAAAAGAAAAAAAAGTTTTTTGAAGTTGAAATTCCTTTAATAGGTAAAGTAACACAGCTTCTCGCTTATGAAATGTCTGAATTAAACGGGCGAATAATTAATTATGACTTAACAAGACAACTGCGTGGAAAAAGCATGGTCTTGCAATTAAAGG
This sequence comes from Nanobdellota archaeon, assembly GCA_038045305.1. Lineage (GTDB taxonomy): Archaea > Nanobdellota > Nanobdellia > Pacearchaeales > GW2011-AR1 > JAUSKC01. The sequence goes on from JBBSYJ010000019.1 coordinate 17,317, forward strand.
TCTCTGCAGACGACAAAAAGGCAACAGCAACGCCAACAAAAGCGCAAGTTCTTCCATACTTTTTAAGAAGAATGATGAGAAAAGGGACGAATTATATTGAGGATTCATTTTCAACTAACACATCCGACGCTAAAGTAACAATAAAACCATTTTTGATAACAAGAAGAAAGGTCTCACGGGCTGTAAGAAAAGCGCTTAGAGAAAAAGCTCGAGCGGAGTTAATAAGCTATTCCCAAGCACATTCTTCGGAAGAAATATTTAATGATCTTTTATCAAACAAAATTCAAAAGGAATTGTCTTTGACTTTAAAAAAGATTTATCCTTTGTCCCTTTGCGAAATAAGAGTTTTCAAGATAGAAAAAACAGAATAAAAACTCTTTTAAACCATTTAATTCTAAAACAAATATATCAAGATGAGTTTCCATCGGAGGCAATGAAAGAAACTCTTTCCGCGCCAAAAAGGAAAATCGAAAAAAACCTTGGTTGTTTTCAGCCTGCATAGCTCAGGGGTAAAAAATCCCCGTTCGCTATGCTTGTCAAGATGCCTGCATAGCTCAGTGATAGAGCAACGCACTTGTAATGCGTAGGTCGGGGGTTTAAATCCCTCTGCAGGCTTTTTTTGAGCGAAGCGAAAAAAAAGACTTGTTGCGGAGCAACTTCAGGCTTTTGTGTCCTACTAAAAACATTTATTAATCTTTCTTATCTATAAAGAGTATGCAGAAAGAAATGTCTTATAAAATCGCAAGATATACTTCTTGGTTAGCCCTAATATTAAACCTTGCTCTTTTCATTTATTTATCCACCATAGATTCTGAAGAAGCTATATGGTTTTTTCTTTTTGCAGGTCCTTTTTTTATAATTCCCTGGGTCTTGTTTTTAATCGTTATTTGGATATCCTCTAAATGGGAAAATGTTGAAAGGGCCACAATAATTGTATTTTTGGTTTCTTCTTGTATATTGTTTGTTTTTGCAATTTACTTAACATTTGTAAATAATGCGCCTATGAATAATCTAGAACGAATAACAATTATCATATCTGTGATAATAACTGCAGAAACTTTAAACATCCTTTTTTCTAAGAATTAATTAAATCTATTTTATTACTTTATTAAATGGACTAGTTTAGAATGAAACCAACATTTCAGGATTATTTCACCTTAACTCTATGCTCTTCTAAACAATCATAACATACCCAATTCAAATAAAAAGAATCATATTTTTTGGGCTTACCGCATTTGTCACAGAAAATTTCATCCTTATCCATAATAATCAACTTACAAACAGATTAAGTTTTTTAACAATAAATTGTCATCACCGAAAACAAAATATCATTTTGTTTTATAAAATTTGATTACTACTATATAATATTAAATCACGCCTTTTTTAATTTAACAGCCGTCCCGTAAGCAAGCATTTCAGAAGCCCCTTGCATAACCATAGAATTTTCAAGCCGGACGGCAATAATTGCATCGGCACCAACTTCAATAGCATGATTTACCATCCTGTTTATTGCTTCGTCACGCGCCTGAGAAATTAATTCAGTATATGTCTTAATTTCTCCTCCAACCATATTCTTAAACACTGCAGCAATATCCCTTCCTATGTTCCTAGAACGCACAGTATTCCCCCTCACCAATCCAATAACTTTGTCAATTTTAAATCCAGGAAGATCATTCATACTTGTGATAATAATTTCCTTAACCATACTATTTACCAAACCTTCCTACTTTTATATCTTTTCTCTTCTCAATTTCATCTTCTTTTTTATTTAATAAAATAAAAATACCTATGATAAATAATGGAACTCCATAAATATAAAAAACAAAAGTCCAGTTACCAAAAATTAATGGAAGTATAAGTAAAACAATTCCAACCGCCACACAGATACTGCCGACAACAATTCTAACCATGAAAAAATAGGTATTGTAAACTTAATAAGGTTACTTATTGTTTCTTCTTTTCAGCCTTATATTTTTTCAAAGCAATTTTTTTCTTTTTGCCTTTGAATTTCTTAATCACATCCCTTGCTGGTTTAAACCCTTTACGCTCAAACTCTTCAGAAGAATTTGCAT
>JBBSYJ010000020.1:0-5147 GCA_038045305.1 Nanobdellota archaeon
GCGCAGAACTCGGAGAAGAATAAGAAATAAAAAAATTTTAAATATTTTACTAAAAATTAAAATATCAAAAAAAAGAGGTGATAAATGCCAGACACCTACGGTTTCTATGCCAACTTCCCTTAAAATAGTTTCAATATTCAAAAAGAAAAAGAGGTGATAACTGTCGTTGGGGTGAATAATGGGATAAATAATAATAAGATTATTTCAACTTAGAAAAATCAGTTTCAATCTTTCCTAAATCTTTTTCAATAGCGTTGACAGCGTCTTTGACTGCTTTGACTGCTGTTTTTCCTTTTGTCTCAACTTTTAGAACAGGACTTTTCGTCGGATGATCTTGCTTCCAAGCGACAAACTCTACAGCAGAATCCTTATTTAAATAAACTCTCAAAATTTCCGCAATAGTAATATTTCCAATTTCCAAATCAATTGCATCTTTTGAACTGTTAAGAACTTTAACTTCCATAATAAGTGTGACAAAAAATCCTTTAAAAACTCTTCGGTTAGAAATTTAATAAATCAGTTCAACATTTTCCTTTCCTTTAAACTTTGAATCTTTAGTTAAAAACTTAATATTCAATTCCTTAGAGAGAAGATAACCAATGCAATCAACATAAGAAAGATTATCTTTTAAATTTCCGAATCTAAATTTAGCTGCTTCAATCATTATGTTTAATTTTAATATATTTATTAAATCAAAGTTAATTTTCTTAACCCAATAATCGGCGGTTTTCTGATTAAAATTCTTTAAAAAATAAAAATAAACTTCTGCAACATTAAGCGTAGTGGTTGTAATCTTTAAATCTTTAAATCTAGCATATTCTGGATTTCCTTCGACAATTTCTATTATTGCAGAACTATCAAAAAAATAATTATTCATCTTCTGGCCAAAACTCTTTATCTATTTCATCCATTATCTCCTGTGTAGATTTCTTTGATTTTCTTTTTCCCTTCAAAATTCCAAAGATATCTCCAACAGTAGTATACTTTTTAGTTTGGATAGTAACAAATATCTCCCCCTCTTCTTTCAAATTCTCTTTCTCAACAATATCTCGCGGGATAATTATCCCAAAAGAATTTCCCCATTTCTTAACTTTTGTTTTTATTTGTTCCATAGTTATACATGTATAATTAATTATTTAAATCTTTCTAAAAATCTTTTTATTTGATTATCGCTTCCTTCCAAAAATTATATCCCCAAAATTTCGGGTATCTTCCTTTTCACCTTCAAAATTAACATCTTCATCTGCGCTCAAATCCTCTTCAATTTCAAAAGGATTTCCTTCATATCCCTCTTTAATTTTATCTTCTTTATATTTCTCACTCATACTCTTCAAACTTGAAATCGTCACTTCTTTTTGAACCGGCCTCTGCATGATAATTCTTTCTGCCTCTGTTTTGTGCGGCTGCACTTCTTTGAAAAGTTTAATGTTAAGATAACTTTCAAGTTTGTAAATAAACCCGCTATCACTTCCCATAAAACCCTTTTCAGCGTTCTTCACAAGATCAAGGTGCACATTTAAATCCTTAGCCATCTGTTCTTGAGTAACTTTCTTGATCCTTCTCGCTCTCATAATAATCCAATGAAAATTATCCACAAGATCGTCCCTCTTTTCATTAACTTGCGCAGATGGATGTTCTTCCTTATACTTTTTTTCAACAATATCTCTTAAACTAACTTCTTTTTGCCTTTCCGTTATCTCCTTTCTAACTTGAACATTATCGGCGCGATTTTGTTTCATAAAATTCCTGTCAACGCCAGACATCCTAGAAAGTCGTTCATAAACGCTCTGCTTCTTATCAAGTTCTCCTGGCTTAATTGTGCGCGGTTTTCTAAGAACAACAAGCCCGAGCTCATGAACTGCCGATTCAGAGGCCTTGACTATTTTATCCTGATAAATAACGTCAAAAAGCGGCTCTTTCTCTTCAGAAACGCCTGTAAAGTAGCAGTAGTCCATTCAGATAGGTAAAATCAACTCTTTTTTAAGATTATTGTGATGAATTATTAGTTGTATCCAAATATTTTTCTATGTCATTAACACTAAAAGGCCAAGTCAAAGTTTTATTTTCATTGATTATTACTACAGGAACATTGATAACATTAAATTTATCTTTAAGCTTTTGAACAAGAGTGCTGTTAAGATCAGAATCAAAAGAATAAATTAAAATATTTTCATCTAATGAATAAGCAGCGTCAAGAACCTTCCCCGCATCGTTACTATCATCCAGATTAAGCTCATTAGAATAAAAAAACAAAATACTATCAAATTTAGGGCTGCATCTTGAATTATAAGAATTAACGTAATCCAAATGCTCAAGTAAAAGCACTGTATAAAATTTCTTGCGTTCTAAAACTCCAACATCATCTTTCCCAAACTTGCTTTCCAAATTTTCAAGTGTCCGTCCTTGATAAGCTAATGACTCCGTCAAACTTCTGAAATTCTCCGCTGAACATATATTCTCATTAAAAAAAGTATAATCAACCTTTTTCTCAAAAAGAGAGTAAGCGGAAGTTGTTTGCAAATCAGTAATACTCTGAAACCTCACAAAAGTAAAGAAATAGCTTAAAGCAATAATTAGAAAAAACAAAATAGTCCCTATAACAAACGCCCAAACATACCTTTTCTTGCTTTGAACTTCTCTTTCTAACATACTAAAGAAAAAGAAAAAGAAGTTTAAAAGATTTTATGAACAAGAAATAGGGATAAGCTTATCAAAATTATCATCAATAAAAGATCCAGAATTATAACCACTTGTTCTTACATTCTTTAAATCAAATTCATAAAATTGCCCTTCCTTATAAGGAATATTGTCGCTTACTCCACTTATAAGAAAAAGTGGTTTCTCTTGCGAATCACCCTTAAAGAGAAGGACAAAATTATAAGTTCTATGAGAGTCATCAAATCCTTGATTATCAATTTTTATTAAGGTTCCACCAATAATTTTATCTTTATAATAAAAATAATTACCAACCTCATTAGCAACAATATCAAAACTTTTGGCTAATTTAACACACTCACTATCTTGGGAGACACTATTAGGATAATTATAAAAATAAAAAACTACTCCAACAACAATTATCAGAAATAAAAAAACAATTATCCAACTCTTTTTATCCATATTATTAATTCAATTTAAATATATTTAAATTTATCTCCACTTGACATCCTTCTTAAAAATTGAATAAACCAAAGAGACCGTCCACCAAAATCCAAAAAGAATTGCAAACAGTGTAAAGAATAAAAACAAATCAAAAACAAACCCTTCTTTATTTCCTATTCTTTCCCTTGCCCAATACAAATAAAATCCCATAATTAAAATAAAAAACAAGATAAAAAGAAAAATTGGGTTTGTAATCAGATTAAAGAAAAGCGACTTGAAGAAATAACTGTTAAACTTAACAAAACCATTCAGATTGTAATTTAAATTGCTTAATAAATTAATATTATTCCCAAGCTTGATTATATTATCTAAAAACAAATACAGCGTAATAAAAACCGAGAATGCAATGCTTAAAATTCCTATAGGGATTATAAACAAGCCCAAGTCACCGTACTCTTTGCCCATAATTTTTCTGTATTTCACAACATTTTTTATGTACCCAAAATACCATCTTCTTCTTTGTATCAGCATACCCATAAACGTCGAAGGTGTCATTGTATAAACAGGTGCATCCGCTGCATTGTCAATAAAATATCCATTGTACTGAATTCTCAAAGACATTTCAATATCTTCAGTAACATTTTTCTCGTCGTAACCGCCGTGCTCATCAAAGAATTTTTTCCTGTAAGCAGAAAACGCGCCCGGAGTTATATAGACCGCATTCAGCGTCGCAAACGCTTTCCTTAAGAAAACTCCTAAAAGATACTCCATTTTCTGGATTCTTTGCCATATATTTTTGGGCTCGTGAACAAGCATCGTCGGAGTTACAGCCATAACCCTTTCATTAGTAAAATACTGAATCATATTCTTCATGCTTTGCGATTCTACAAAAGTATCTGCATCCATTGTAAAAATTATTTCGCCGTGCGCTTTTGAAATACCAAGATTTAAAGCGCAACCCTTTCCTTGTTTTTTTTCAGTATAAACCTTAACTCCAAATTTTTCATATTTTTTTGCAACTTCAAGAGTTTTATCTTTGCTATTATTATTAATTACAATAATCTCAATTTTTTCTTTCGGATAATCAATTTTTAAAATTGACTCAATCGTTTTTGCAATAGATTTTTCTTCATTGTAAGCTGGAATCAAAACCGAAACGCTCGGCAACTCACTCTCAGAAAAAAACTTTCTTGATTTCTTGCTGTAATCCAAATAGCTTAAAATATAAAATGTTGAAGCAACAAGACCAATATAAATAGAAAGATAAATAACAAAAGTTATTATTTCAACCATTACTCTTCCTCCGCGTCTTCTTCCTCATCAGCTTTTTGTTCCGGCTCAACATGTGTCAAAACGTCTCGTCCTTCTCTGTCTTGCAACGAGAAGTAATCATAAAACTCATCGCTTAAACTCAATTCATTTGTATGTCCAATCTTTTTCTTTTTCAAAAGCCCAAGCTCTTCAAATTTCTTAACATGATCATACGCTTTATTACCCCTAATTTTAATAATTACTGACTGTTTTATCGGCTGCTTGTAAGCAATAATCGCTAGCGTCTCTTGTTCTGCCTTACTAAACTCAGAACGCCCAGTAGCAAGACGATTAATTATATCATGATACTCTTGGCGAACATCCATCTTCCACATACCCGACTTTTCAACAATTTCAAGCGCGCTCTCGCTTTTTTCATATTTTTCTTTTAACTTGCTAATAAGTTCTCGAATAATAATTGGATTCAAATCTGACAAACCAATTAACTCTTGAACTGTCAAAAAACGTCCTGAAATAAAAAAAATCGCTTCAAGCCGCCTCAAATTCTCTTGCTCGCGCGCATCATCCAACTCTTCCGCTGTCTTGCTTGTAACCTCATATGTCATAATTAAAGAAATAAGAACGAAGTTTTAAAGATTATGGATAATATATAAAAAGATATTTCCAAAATAATTGTCCATTTATATTAAAGTATTTTTGAAAAAGAGGTGATAATCTCAATCTATCGCTAAAATTTATAAACAATACTAAACTAATTAAGATATGAATAAAAGAGG
>JBBSYJ010000020.1:5247-10696 GCA_038045305.1 Nanobdellota archaeon
ATCCCAAATCTCAATAGCGCGCCAACACCGCCTAAATTCTTAAACTGCTTTCCTTCTTCCGTCTCATTGGAAACAATTTCAATTTTCGCAGAAATATTCTTCGCTCCATCTTTCAGTTCCTTTGCAACATTTCTTGGAAGATCCTTCGTCAAAATCAAAGTATCAACAGCACCATACCCTAATGCTTTCCTTATATCTTCTTCCTTATACAACGCCAAGTCCGGTTTTTCCCCTAGCGTCTGGAAAAACTTTTGAATTAATTTCTTTTCATAAATAACTTCTTGTTCTGCTAAAAGTTCATGCGATTTTTCAACCAATTCTTTCAAGCCCGACTCATCAACATCTCCAATATCAACTCTTCCAATAACTTTATCTCGCAATTGCGTCGCTAAATAATCGTTGTCTAAAAATTCATCTTTTGTTGGAATAGGCCCTCCGACGATAATTCCTTTCAATCGCGTATTGTCAAAAAAACATTTCTTCGCTTCTTCAGCAACTCTTTTGTAAAATTCCTTGGTCAGACCTTCAGTAATTCTATGAAAACGCTGAGAAGAGTTGTGAACAACAAGCCCATTGGCAATAAAATTGTGATTTTTAGTCTCTATATCGAAGGTTTTCTGAATGCCTAAAGATTCTATCTTCCCAATTTTAACAGTAATCAGATTAGAATTATAAAACATTTCCAGCCTTTTTCTTAAATCTACCTCATAAATATTATCTAAAATTCGTTTCTTGAAAACCTCTTTACTCAATTGCTTCTTATTATTAAAGAAATCAGGACAATTAAATTGTCTTGTATTCAAACCAGAATTTCTTATAATTCTAGCAACCTCCTTACCATTAACAACTAATTGCCTAACTTTATTTCTATTTCCCCTCTTTTCAATTAATTCTCTAACCTTTTCATTCTTTTCTGAAGAGATAAACCCAATTAGATTATAAAATTTCTTGATAGATTCTAAATCATCAATAGCTATAGTATATCTAATGTTATTTGAGTAAGGATTTTTTCTGTTATCATACTCATTAATAGAAGCAATTATGCCTAATCTGAGAAAAGCCAACTGAATTTGTTTGGCCAATTTTTCATTATTAAATCCAGCAGCAATCCTAGATTTACTAATATATCCCTCAGCATCAAAAAAACCTGCAATAAATGAAGCAAGAGATTTGTCTGAAGACCTTAGAATAATTGAAGGAATTTTTTCATTATGAGTTTTATCTTTCTCTAAATAAATCTGCCTAAATAGTTGCGCCAAAATTCTACTATAGGCCCTTATCTGCCAATAACTCTTTTCTTCTCTAAATCTCAAATCACTTTTTATTTCAAAAACTTTTTCAATTAAATTTTGATAATATTTAGCAACCTCCTCTCTCTGCTCAAAGAAAGTAATTCTATCAATCTCATAAGTGCCGTCTCCTAAATAATAACCTAAGATTCTAGAAAAATCAGAATTAATCTTTTCAGGAATTTTAATCTCTTTTATATTAAACATTTGTTTAATCTGAGGAGTAAAATCTATTTTTTGATCTTCTAAATTCAAATCAATCTTTTCAGGCATCACTAAATAATCCCCTTCTTTAATATCATCTAAAGCTTTTTCTTCAATTCCATTCTCAGTTCTTACAAAAAAAGTATGTTCTCCTGAGGCCTTAATTTCAATTTTAGGGTATTTAGTTACAATTCTAAATAATTCTTTTTCATTTTCCCATTTAGCAATTATAGGGGTTTCTTCAGAATTTTCTTGATTGAAATTCTCAGAAACAATAATTAAAGGATTATGAGAATCTTTTATTTCCATAATTTCACCATTACTACTCATAATTAAACTATCGGGGCTCAAACATTGTCCTCCTGCCCTTATCTTAGACGGAACTCCTGAAGTCATTTTCTGGAGAACTTCAATTCTTTTTCCTTCCAGCATTCCTAACGTGGCCTCTTTTCTATCCATAACAATCAATCCATAAATTTCAGAGACCTCCATCATAGTCCTCAATGGCTCAAGAACAAATTCTTTATCGCAACGATATAAACGCGTCTTCAATGGTAAAGGCGGCTCAACCATCCAAAATCTTAAATCATCTTGTCCTTCAACTTGGCTTATGTTCCCGCAAAAAATTGCCAGCCCGTTTGCCGGAGTACGAATATCTTTTATTTCACGAACAATTTTATCAAGCGCGTCAGTAACATTCTTTCTCGTCCCTGTTGACTTAATATTCTTCGCCGTCGACTTTTCCGCTTCTAGCTGGCGTTGAACTGCATTGGCATCATACCCGGCCGCAACATAGACAGTAATAAGTTCTGTATGCCTTCCTTTATGCATTTCAAGTTCTTCCAAAAGTTCTTCAAGCTCAAGTTTTGTTATCGCCATAACGTTAATCAAAGAAAGAATGTGTTTAAATTGTTTGTCATTTTATCACCGGCCTTCGCGGATTCCAAGCTTTTATTCCAATCTCCCTCATAATCTGATAATCTTCATAAGTATATTTTTGATTCACCAAAGAGTTAATAGTTCTTAAACAATAATCAATACCTTTTTTTCTATAAATAGAATAAATAGCTTCTGGCAAGGGATTGTGATTATGTTTTATAATACTTTTCGGAAATTCCCTTTGTGAAAATTCAAAAAAGGCAAGGGTACTTAACTCTGCAATAGTTTCTTTCTCAAGATAAGCATCTCTTTCAACAGGAGTTTTTATTTTACAATAGGGAGTTTTAAATGTAAAATGGCCTGGATTAGCTAGATAATGCAAATAATGCCCTGACTCGTGAGCGCATGAAAAAGCACACTCATCTAAATTATTCATACAATTAAAATAATCAAAATCATCAGGGGAAAAACCAAGCTCAATATGACCATCTGGCAAAACAAAAGAAGCTCCGGGATATCCGCGAAATTTAATCTCTGCAGGTTTAGGGGCTTCATTCAAACCAAAATAAGTATGCATCCTCCACAAAAATTCTTCTTCTAATTTTACTAAAACTGATTTTAAATTCGATTTAAACTCCTCAACATGGAATGGTACAAATTCCTTATCTTCAAATTTAACCATGAAAACCCTGACCAAGAACTATTTTTAAAAATTTATATTCAAACAAACTCAACGGCAAAATCACCTTCAAGAATTTCCTTTGCTCCAGTAACTCCAACAAGATCATCCAAAACAGATTTAATTAAACTCTTTTCTTTTTTATCAAAAGTCAAAAAAATTTCCGCTTTCATGCTTTTTTGCGCTTTAGATTTTTCTTGTCGAACTCTTGAAACAACATCAATAAGAACATTCCAAATCTTATCATCAACTTTCCCAATTTTTATTTCAGAAGACCATTCAAGAAGATGAATGCTTTTTTCTTTTTCTAATTTCTTAAAATGCGTTTGATAAACTTCTTCTGTAATATAAGGCATTATAGGAGCGAATAATTTCAAAACAGCCAACAATCCATTATAAAGTGCATACTGCGCGGATTTTTTATCGTCGCCAGTTCCGTTATAAATTCTTTTCTTAACAATTTCCAAATAATTATCTGCAAAAACCTTCCAAAAAAACTGCTCCGTCTCGGATTTTGCTCGCGAATATTCATAATTCTCAAAACTTTCCGTTGCTATTTTGATAACTTTGTTTAATTCATTCAAAAACAACTCATCAGTTGAGATTAATTTTTTAGGTCTCTTACCATCATAATCACTAAGATTCATAAAAACAAAATTAGAGGCATTCAAAATCTTTGTAATCAATTTCTTTCCCGCAATCAAATCCTTTTCTTGATAATCCAAATCTTCTCCTAGCTTTGAGCCCGCTGCCCAAAATCTTAGAGCATCCGCGCCATAATTATCTAAAACCATTTGCGGATCAATTGAATTTCCTTTTGACTTGCTCATCTTCTCCCCGCCAAGTGTGACATTCCCTGAGACCGAAATATTTTCCCATGGAATTTTCTTTTCTTTAAGATAAGATCTCACAATTGTGTAAAAAGCCCAAGTACGAATTATATCATGTCCTTGTGGCCTTAATGAATAAGGAATTTTTATTTTTCCACCAACCAATTCAGCGCCAATCTGCGGCGTCAGCGACGAGGTCGCCCATGTATCCAAAACCTTTTCTTCCGGCTTGGCCTCTTTGCCGCACTTAGGACATTTTTTCTTCTTCTGCAAAGGATCAACAGGAAGTTCTTTTTCAGATGCAACAATTATCTCACAACAATCTTTGCATTCCCAAACAGGAATAGGAATTCCAAAGTGACGCTCGCGTGAAATATTCCAATCCCACTCAAGACCTCTAACCCAATTCTCATAACGCTTAAACATAAATTTTGGATGCCAATTAACTTTTTTTCCTTGTTCAATTAAATTCTTTTTCTTATCTAAAATTTTAATAAACCATTGTTCTGTCGTCAAAAATTCTATAGGAGTTCCGCACTTGTCATGAACATTAAGTATATGTGAAATTTTCTTTTGTTCTTTAATCAAATTTCTTTCTTTCAAATCTTCAAGAGTTCTTTTACGGGCTTCACCTACTTTCATTCCTTCATAAGGCCTTATCTTCAAAGTTCCATTTTTATTTAGGATTATTCTTGCCTGCAAGTTATGTCTCTTTGCTGCATCAGCGTCGTATTTATCTCCATAAGTACAAACCATCAAAACCCCTGTTCCTTTATCAATTTCAGCGGACTTGTCAGCAATTATTGGAACTTCAAAATCAAAGATAGGAACTTTTGCTTTTTTACCTATTAAATTCTTATATCGGGCGTCCTCCGGATTTACAAAGACCGCAACACAAGCGCCAAGAAGTTCAGGACGAGTAGTTGCGATAAGCAGTTCCTTCCCTCCACAAGAAAATTTCAAAGTTGAAAATAAGGTCTCTTTTTCTTCATCCTCAAGCTCTGCTTGGGCAATTGAGGTCTGACATTCAGGACACCACAAAGTTGGAAATTCTTTTTTGTAAATTTCTTTTTTCCTATATAGCTCAACAAAATCCTTTTGTGAAATTTTTTGCGTATTCTTGTCAATTGTTGAATATTTTAAATTATAATCCGCAGAAACACCTAGATTTTTCCAGTCCTGAACAAAACCAGGAGTAATTTCTTTCAATGTCTTCAAACAAAGTTCAATAAAATCAGCACGAGACATTTCTTTGCTTTTAACTTTCTTCAATTTTTCAACTAGCCGTTCAGTAGGCAAGCCATTATCATCAGTTCCAAACGGATAAAAAACACTCCCCTCTTTTTTTAACTTCATTCTCCAAAATCTTGCAAAGAAATCTTGCTGTGAATAAGAGAAAGCATGCCCTATATGCATCTTGCCCGAAACAGTTGGAGGAGGCATATCAATAGAATAAATCTTTTTCGCTTTTTTATCAAAAGAATAAATTTTTTCCTTCTCCCAATATCCAAGCCATTTTTTCTCTATCGTCTTAAAATCAAATTCAGTCATAACATCATTCATTCATC
>JBBSYJ010000021.1:0-5839 GCA_038045305.1 Nanobdellota archaeon
GGACGGCTTATTTCTGTTTCGGTGCATATAAATTCCTTTTTACGAAGAAGTAAATAATAATGTTGCGCTTTATCATCTTCTTGAGGCATTTTATAATTTTATTTGTTAGATTTAAATTAATTTATGTTTAAGATTATCTAGAAGAAATAGTCCTGGATTGTTTTGTAATTATGCAGCTCCTCTTTTTTGAACCAAAGTGCTATTTCATTTTTGGCGTCTTCATTGTTTGATGATGAGTGAATTATATTTTTTACTGCCATATTGTTATCGTCGGCATATTTGTAGCTTACATGCGCGAAGTCGCCGCGTATTGTTCCGGGCTGCGCCGTCTTTGGCTCGGTGCTTCCTGTTATTCTTCTGACATTTTCAATAGCATCGACACCGTCGAGAACAATAGCCACCACAGGACCCTCAACTAAATATTTTAACAATTTATTTCGGACGAACTCGCCTCGACGTTTTGTTATGTCTTCAGTATAATGCTTTTTTGCAAATTCCTCGTCGACCCAAACCATCTTCATCCCGACAATTTTTAATCCAGCGTCTTCAAATCTAGAGATTATTCTTCCGGCCAAATGTCGTTGGACTCCTTCAGGTTTTATTAAGACCAAAGTTTTTTCTTTCATAGAAATTGTTTAGCAGAGTTGTTTTTAAATTTTGTTGTTCATTTTTTATATTTTCTCCGACGAGAAATTTATTTGCGGGATTTTTTGGGAATTGATTTAGTTTAATCGGAAAAGAAAAGTTTATAAATGGTGATGAGTAATTATTTTTCATGAAGAGAGAAAAGGAAGGTGGTTTGATAATTTTTGGATTACTATTTTTAATTGCATTAATAGTTCTTGTTATGGCTGCAGCGCCTTTTACAATTACTGGAGGGGGTGCACCAAATGCTACTTCACTGAATAATTATACTACTACAATTATAGTAAACATAACAGGTGTTTCTTTACTTAATGCTAGCGTTTACTATAATGCTACAGGAAATGCTATTCCTGCTGCTTCTGTAACTACTTTTGCAAATGCTACTGCTAATGCAACTACTATAAGTGCGTTAGTTAGTTTAACTGGTTTAGCGGATTCTAACTTTGGTAATCTTACTATTATTGTAACTAACATGAGTAACTTTACTGGTTATGGCAACTCTCTTCAAAATGCATCTGCAAAGTTTTATATGAGTAATCTTTCTTTAAATATAACTGTAGATAATACTGGGCCTTCTATTTTTGCAGCTAATCTGACTGGTCTTACTGCAGGTAATAATTTTACTGGTAATTATCTTAATCTTACAGATAACCAGTTGTTTTTCTTTAATGTTTCAGCTCATGATAAAACTTTAAACTTTAAGGGCACTTCAACTCAAGGAGTTAGTGATGTATTTATTAATGTTACTAACAGTAGCGGTGGACAGAATGCTACATATACTGCTAATCAATCTGGAAGCACATGGTTCCCTGAAATGGGGGGAATTAATATTACTGACTTTTCAGATGGAGTTTATAACCTTACTGTGTGGGCTAATGATTCGCTAAATAATATAAATAAGACAACATTTATTGAATTTAGAATAGATAGGGTTGCCCCTTCAGTTACTTTAACACTAGATAATACTGCTACGACATCTTCAAAAATAGTATTTAATGTAACAGTAGCGGGTGCTGAAAGTGGAGTAGCCGGAGCGTGTAGTGCAGATACTTCTGGACTCTCGGTTTCTGGTGGAGGGACTGCAGCTCAAACATTAAGTGATAGTGGTTTGTCATGTGGACAGTCAAAGAAATATATTGTAACTTGTACAAGTCAATCAGGAAGGACTGCACAAGCAACTGCAACATATACTTCAGATACTTGTGGAGGAGGTTCTTCAGGTGGTGGAAGTAGTGGTTCGGCAGCAGCAGCTGCAGCAGCAGGTTGGACAAATACATTTACAACTTCGAGTGATCAACTTAGCACAGGTTATACAAAGAGTTTAAGCGCAAAAGAAAGAGTTAAGATTTTGGTTGGAACACAGACACACTATGTTGGTGTAAAGAGTATTTCGGGAAATAGTGTATCCCTTCAGATAACTAGTACTCCTATTGATGCTACAATGAGTGTTGGCGAAGAAAAGAATTTCGATGTTGATGGAGATGGAACTGCAGATGTTTATGTTAAAGTTAATAGCGTTACTGATGGAAAAGCAGACATTACAATAAAGAAATCAGTTGCAGGTGCATCTATTGACCAAAGTGCTGGTAGTAGTGATGCAGGTTCACAAACTCCTGGAGCTGGAACTGAAAGCAGTACTTCTAATAAGACAGGGTGGATTATTGGAATTGTAGTTGCTTTGTTGATTATCGCTGCAGGTGTTGGACTTGCAAGAAGAAAGAAATAAATCTTTATCACTTCTTTTTATTTTGTAGTTATTAACACTAAATATAAAAACTATTTTTTAATTTGTTAGTTATGGAACCAGAGTATATTCTATTAGTTAAGGAAACAGAGATATGTAAGAACTGCAAGAATATTGTTATAGGCAAAGGAAATTTGAATGCTGATATTCTCTTTGTTGGAGAGAGCCCGGGACGAAATGAGGATGAGCAAGGATTGCCTTTTGTTGGTAAGGCGGGGAAAAATTTAGATGAGCTTTTAGCTAAGGTTGGATTAAGCTTAAGTGATGTTTATATTGCCAATATTTTGAAGTGCAGGCCTCCTGAGAATAGAGATCCTATGATTGAAGAGATAAAGGCCCATACACCGTGGCTGCTGCAGCAAATTAGAGAGATTAAGCCAAAAGTTATTTGTTCCCTTGGGAATTATGCAACGAAATTTTTCTTGGCTGGATGTAGAGTGGATGGAATGGAAAAGCAACAAGGGATAACTAATGTTCATGGGAAAGTTAGGATGATTGAAATTAATGGGGTACAAATAAAATTAATCCCTTTGTTTCATCCTGCTGCAATTATATACAACCAGAGTTTGAAAAGTGTCTGGGAAAGAGACATGGAAATTGTGAAAAGTGAAATTAAAGAACATAAAGAGCAGAAGAAGCTGTTTTAGTTTTTCCTTACTTTTCGCGCATCTGAAGGCGGCTCGTCGCGCAGATTGATAAATTTATAATGTGCCTCTTGAGTTTGTTTTCCTTCGGTAATTTCATTTAAGGTATAGATTTTTTTGCTGTTTTTTATATAATAACGAAGGTTCATTTTTATTTTCCTTCAACAATTGAGAATTCCATTCCAAGCATTTTAGCTTTTTTTTCTATCTCTTCAGAAAATTTTTGTATTTTTTTATCTGCGATCTTTGGATTTTCGGCTTCGGATTCAAGAGAGTAACGTCCCCTGCCGATGTATTTTACGATTATTTCCTTGTTTGTTAAAATATCTTTTATTTTATCCAAGCCATCAGAATCTTGAGTTGTTAATTTTATTTCTTTTTTTATTTTTATTGATTTTATCTTTTGGGTGTTTATTATCCCAAGAATTTTAGCAGCTTTTTCCTTGCCTAGAATCTTTTCTATTTCTTTTGGATTTGTTTTTGCTTCTTCAAAAAAGTCATAAAGCGATTCTTTTTCTCTTATCTTTTCCAAAATGTCTGGGGCTTGTTCTCCGACGACAGATTTTAAAATACTTCCATAACTTTTTTCCTGCTGGTATTTATCCAGGACTTCTTTTGTTTCTTTTTGTGTAACCCGCCTTAATGAAAGTTCTATGTTTCCTTGTTTTAGACGAAGAACTTTACACACAATTTTCTTGTTTGGCACAACATAATCCCTTATATTTCTTATTCTTCCAGGTGCAATTTCTGAAGTTACTATTGTTCCTTCCGGACCATTTTCAATTCTTACAAATACAGTTGTTCCTTGTATTTTCTCAACAGTGCATAATACAGTTTCGCCTTCTTCGAGATTCATAATTTTAAAAGAAATAGGGGAGTTTTAAATGTTATGATATAAATGTCCTCCCACAAGTTGTTTTAATGGTTGTTATATTTTTATGACTTCAAGTTCAAGGGCTTTTTTTATGCTGTTGATAAATTCGTTTTCTTTTTCTTGTGAGACAATACACCCAGCTGCAAACTCATGACCTCCGACCTCGCCCCCAATTTTTTCAATTATTTCTGATAAGATTTCACGCACATTTCTTCCTGTGCGGCCGACATTTCGAGCCGAGACCTTTATTTTATCATCGTAATAAGCCATTGTTATGATTATTGTTCCGGGTTCGTAAAGAGATGAATTTGAAAGGATGCTTGCTATTGTTCCGGCCATTGTATCTTTTAATTTATTTTTCCCATTGATTATTACAAATCCCTTGCCTTCAAACTTTTCTGGAGTTTCTGAAACGTATTTTAAGCCGGAAATTATGTGCTGTTTGTATTTGACATATATAGATTCGGCCTCTTTCTTTGCGTTTGAGATTTCAAGGCAGAATTTTAATGCGGCTCCTGTTTCTCCCAAACGGGAGCAAGCGTTTATTGTCGCGCTTAATTCTCTCGCGTCTTCAAGTTTGTTAAAAAACTTAAGCAGGAAAATATCCCCAATTATTTCTTCGTGTTTTGCTTTTGGCGAGCGCAATAAAATTGCAGTTGTTAAACGAGTCATTTCTTCATCATTTAATTCAATTAAACTTTTGTAATTTCCATTTTCAGGTGAAAGGCCCGCTTCCCGTAGCAATTCCAAGACACCGTCGGAGTTCCCGGTTACTCCAGGAATGAATGGATTTGAGGAATACTCGAGTGTTCTGTTTAACGGTCTAGTTGAAGGATAAATTAACAAACCTCGCTTTTTTACAATTTCGGAATCATTTACTATATTGTGGTTTAGCTTGTTAATTTCTTTTTCCATCATGTCCCCAATCATTCCCAAGACGGCAAGTTTTGCAAATTCCTTGTTTGTTTCATCAAAAGATTTGCAAAACAAGTAAGTCAATCCCGCGGCAGAGATTTTTTGTCCATCAATAAGCTGCGGATTTATTATACTAACATTTTCTGGCACTTCTTGGGATACAAGATGATGGTCTATTATGAAGACATCTTTTAATTTTGTCTTGCTAATATAATTTAAACATCCTGAGGCAGAGTCTAGGAAGATTATTAACTTGTCTTTTGGCAGTTCTTGTATAAATTTCTCGTCGAGACTTTTAACTATTTTTACGGAAAACTTCTTTTGTAATTTTTTAAGGGATTTAATCATTATTGACGCAGAGGTTATACCGTCGGTGTCGAAGTGGCTTATCACAAGAATTTCCTTGTTTTTTGCAAGTTCTATAAATTTGCTTGCGTTTTCGTTTATTACTTTTCCCAACCCCTTTTTATCCATTTGATAGATAAAATTTTTGCTTTTAATAAGATTTGTTACTTATTTTAAGTTATATTAAAATAAACAGAATTATTAGCAATTGAATGCAAACCTAAGCAGTTTGGTAGTACCTTTTTAACCTTCTTAACTGCGAGACGACTCTATCCTTCTCTCTTTTTGCCCTTTTGTCTTGCGCGTTTTTTTCAAAATGGGCAATAATTCTAGCCATTTTTGCCTCAACATTTTTTAAGTCGGGCTGAACGTAAGAATTGTTTTCTTTAAGTATTTTTGATATTTTTTTATGTTCTTTTGGGTGTATTCCTTCTTTTCTTAAGCTCTCGCCTATTTTTTCGGAAGTCAGTCCTTCTTTTGATAATTTGAGAATGTGAGTTTCGTATTCTTTATCTGAAAGTTTTTTTGATTCTATTTTATTTTTTTTCTTTTCTGTTTTTTTTGCTGTTTTTTTTGGCATGATAAGTTGTAGAAGAAGTGGTTTAAAAGCTTTCTGGATGACGAAAACATTTCAAAAGAAATGTTTTAAATGATTTTGGGAGGACGAAAACA
>JBBSYJ010000021.1:5939-8354 GCA_038045305.1 Nanobdellota archaeon
AAATTTATTACTTTGATATGGGGAAAAGTGTAGGAATTTTAAGCTTGAAGGGGGGTGTTGGCAAGACCTCTACTGTTGTTGCGCTTGGACAGGCGCTTGCTGATTTTGGGAAAAGTGTGCTGCTTGTTGATGCCAATTTTTCTGCGCCGAATTTAGGAATTCATTTGAATATTATTAATCCGGAAACGACGCTGCATCATGTTCTTGAAAGGACTGCAAATATATTAGATGCGATTTATGTCGTTGGTAAATTGCATGTTCTGCCTGCTTCTTTATTTGGCGAGGAAGTAAAAAACCCTCTTGCCTTGAAAGACAAATTAAAAAATTTGAAAAGAAAATATGATTACATTCTTATTGATTCGGCGCCAGCTTTGAATGAAGAAAGTTTGGCTGCGACTCTTGCATCTGATGAAGCGTTTGTGGTTACTACACCTGATTACCCGACGTTGAGCACGACGATAAAAGCAATAAAAGCTGCTGCGCAAAGGGGCACAAAAATTAATGGTTTGATTTTAAATAAAGTTTATGGTAAAAATTTTGAACTTTCTTTGAAAGATATTGAAAATACCGCAGAAGTTCCAGTGTTGGCTGTTATTCCTCATGACAAGGACTTCACACGAGCTTTATCAGAGTTTAGACCGTATCCTTTAGTAAAGCCAAATTCTGAAGGAACTTTGGAATTTAGAAAGTTAGCAGCGACGATGATTGGCATGAAATACAAGCCATTCAGTATTAAAGAATTCTTCACAACACTGACGCCGCCTAAGCAAGAAATTAACAGAGAAATTTTCTACAGGCAGATATTTAATGAACAACAGCAACAGAATCAGTGAATTAGAAATCTTTAAAAGTTATATAGAAATTGTTTTCTTAGAGCCCTATAGTATAAGGACTGTGTCCAACACAATCAGATTGCGTAAAGGACTAGATATCTCTTGCGAGATCCGTCCAAAATACAATAGGCAAAAACTATAGCCCTATAGTATAGTGGTCAAGTATGCGGCCCTTTGACGCAAGACCTTGAGCTTCCGCTCATCGCGTTGCAATGAAAGGCTGAGACCCAGGTTCGAATCCTGGTAGGGCTATTCAATCTCTATCACGTGGTTTCTAAATTTCTTTATAAGAATCTTTCTTCTTTTGTATTGGATTAATCCTATTGTGATAAATATTATTCCTAGAATTATAGATAGTGCTCCAATATAGCTGTAATTTGATGTTCCATCCGCAAATTTGAAAAGGAAAAATGCAAATGCGAATGTTGCTAAAGATGTTTGAATGTATGATAAAAGAGTTCTTTCGTTTGACAGAACTGTCCTTTCTTCAGAGAGTTCATTTTGTATACTTCTCTTTTTCATAATTAATTTAGGTTTTTTAGATTTATAAAACTAATATTTATTTCCCAAGATAATCTCCCAAATAGTAATAAGCTCCATAAGCTGCTATTCCAAGAAGTATGGTTGCGGTCAGTCTGCCATCCATTATAAACTCAAGAAATGAGAATCTTGGTTTACGATTTGATATTTGGGGTTGGTTGTTCTTAAATTTATTAAGGGTTTCATCTGAAGGGACAGGAAAAAATCTGTTTTGTATATATTTGTAAAATTCTTCATCTTCTCTTTTTGTGTTTGGTTCTTTTATTTCTGGAGATTGTTTTGCATAGGATCTCTTGCGCCCACGTATAATTAACCCTGAAGTATTTGCTACTTTTTGATCCCATTCGTCTTGAGTATATCCTTCTTCGTAACAATTATTTTCCATTATAAACTAAATTTGTTGTATTATTTATATTTTATTGTTAATATTTTTCTTTATAGCGTCCACGAGATTCAACTTTTTTGAATCTTTCAAGAACTTTTTTCCCGTCTTTTGAGGAAGAATAACTTTTTAAGAATTCATTAAATAAAACTTCCCAGTTTTTGAAGTGTTTTGCTTCGAGCGCTTGCCTTAGTAAATGTATGTCAACCGCTTTATCTTCTATCTTTCCATTTTGGAATCCAAGGCCAAAGTCGATGAGGTAAGGAACCAAGGTTCCTTGACCATCAACCTCCTTTTTCACTATAATTATATTTGACGTCGTCAAATCTCCGTGAATTATATTGGCGTCGTGGAGTTTTGCAATTGATTTTCCGATTTGATTGATTATTTCTTTTTGCTCGCTTAATTTGAAGGTGTCTAAATATTGAGAAAGTTTTTTTCCATCAATGAAATCCATATAAATTTCTTTTTTGTTTTCGTTTAATTCAAGATTACTAGGTATTGAAATTATTTTTGAGGCCTTTTCGAGAATTTTAAATTCTGAACGCGTTCTTATCTTTCTTATTTTCTCGTCAAGTTCTTTTAAGCGGTACGATTTTTGAGTTCTTTGTTTTGTTATTTTATTATCGTTTAGAAATATCTTTGCTTCGGCGCCTTGCG
>JBBSYJ010000021.1:8454-11319 GCA_038045305.1 Nanobdellota archaeon
GGTGATTTTATGGCAAAAGAAAATTCGATTTTAACAACGGTTTTAGTTTCTTTGGTTGTTGCTGTGATTGCTTCTTTGGCGACGGTGAGTTTGACTGGAAATGCGATTCTAAGTGGAAGCAATTCTACTGGTCCTTCAACTTTCTCAGGTACAAACTGGCTTCAAGCAGTTTTTCAAGGAACTGTAAATGCTGGAGGTATTGGCTTGAAAGCTGTTAATGGGCAGCAGTATGAACTTCAGTCTGTGCAGGATGGTAACTTTATTATTTATGATAGAAATAGGGGGCAGTATAGAATGGTAATTTCTCCTGCAGGAAATGTTGGAATTGGTAAAACTAATCCACAAAACAAATTAGATGTTGCTGGCAACGTTAATGTTAATGGTAATTTATATAGCCAAGGAATGATAAGGGCATATTCTCTTAATTCTAGTTATATAACCGCAAGTAGTATTGGTTTATCAGGTCCTTACACTTTGAGAGCTACTCTAGATTATAATGGTCTTGGAGTTTTTAAAAATGTTAACTTGAATAGTACTTCAAATACAACAACTAGAATTATTAGTACACAAATTTCTCCAGGTAAAATACTTATAACAGATCCAAATGGAATTGTTTGGTATTGTGGGCCAAGTACTTCTGGAGTTTGGACTTGTACTAAATTTTAATTAGATTTTGTTTTCTCTCTTTCTTTTATTTTTTAGAACTTATTTGTAAATATATTAATTAATAGATTATACCTTAAGGTCTTGTCTTAGAGGTTCACTTTATTTTTTCTTATTTTACTATTGAGAAAGATTTATATATTTGGAATTATACTGTTTATACATGATTGAAATTAAAACTAGAATTAGGAAATGGGGAAATTCTCTTGGCATAGTTGTACCTTTAAATTCGGTTAAAAAAGAGAATGTTAAGGAAGGAGATAAGGTAAGTGTTTTTATGAAGAAAGAAGATAAAGGTAATATTTTAAGAGAAACATTTGGCACTATGAAATTTAAGAGGACAGTTGAAAAAATGATGAGGGAAATGGATAATGAATTATATAATGAATAAGGAAGTGGGAAAATATGGGACAATCGTTTGTTTTTGATACTTACGCAGTTTTGGAAATTATAGCCGGCAATAGAAATTATGAAAAATATTTGGATGCAAATGTTATTATAAATAATTTTATTTATGCAGAACTTTGTTATACTCTTCTTAGAGAGAATAAGCAAGAAACTCTAGAATATTTAAGAAAATATGCCTTTTATATCTCTTCTTTGGAACCAGAATGGATAAAAGAAGCAATGGGGTTTAGGATTAAATGGAAAGACCGAAATGTCTCAATGACAGATTGTATTGGTTATGTGATGGCCAAAAAGTTAGATGTTAAGTTTTTAACAGGCGATAAAGAATTTGAAAAGCTGAGCAATGTCGAATTTGTCAGGAAATAAACTAAAAGTTGTTTATATATAATTCATTTTAATGTTTCCAGTAAAGCAAGCTTATTATTAATCCAATGATTAGCGCGATGTCTATGACAATGCAGTATCTGCAGTAGGCCTTTATTACGAATTGCTGCAAGTATAGGAAATAAAGCGCTACTGCCGCGCCGAGGATTACTCCTATATGTATTGCGTGTTTTGTATGGTTTCTGGGTGTTTTCATATGAAGAAGCGTTATTAAAATTAATATAAGAAATATTCCAATTCCATAATTTGCGTTTTTTATTCCTAATAAGTAGGCGTATGAGGACGACTGGACGGTGTCACAGCCCTGACCCGGACCACAAAATGCAGGAACTGGCGTGAGAGTTAAAATTGTTGATATTGCAAATCCAATTATGAAGATTACTAAAAGTATTTTGTATTTGTGCCTGTGCATGTAATCTTTTTGTAAAATATTGTTTTAAATGTTTTGGAGAAACTGGTTTCTGTCCCTCCGTCCACTCCCCAACCACCCACCCCAACGATGAATTTATCACCTCTTTTTTTGGAAAGGTTTTTAAAAAGAATTCTTTTGTTATTATTATGAATAATAACAGAGTTATTGCTTTAAGTTTTACTATACTCTTTTTGATTAGTTTTGTAATTGCAACAGCCTATCGAGTACCAGGAACTTTTAATCTTAAAGAAGGAGATAAGGTTTATTATAATTCATTGGATTATGGTAGAGAAGTTTCTTTTGGGGTTGCTTATGTTAAAGATAATGAGATTAGGTTTACACTTCCTACACCTGGAGGCGGACTTCCGTTAACAAATGGTCAAGTTTTAAATTATGGGGGAGATGTTGATACTCCTATGATTATTACAGTTGAAGATATAGATTCAATTAATGGAATTGCTGGTGTTAAGTTTGAGTTATTGTCAAATTCAAATGATCAAAACTTTGTAGGTATAAAACAAGATTCAACTATTGATTATGTTGTTGGAGGAATTATTATCTTTATAATCTTGCTTGTGGTTTACTTCATTTTTAGGAGTAAAAATAAATAATTACAACCTCATTGTTTTTCTTCCGAACTTCTTCATGAGTTTTTGCATTTGTTTTTGATTCATTTGAGGGTTTTCTGAATCTCCTCCTGCCATTCCTGATTTAATCATTTCTGAAAGCATCTTGTATTGCTTTAAGAGCGCTCGGACTTCTGAATTATTTACTCCTGCTCCTTGAGCAACTCTAGAAATTCGTGAAGTTTGTTTATCAAATATTTCTGGATTGTTTATTTCATCAGGAGTCATTGATTTAATTATATGCTCCCACTTTGCAATTTTTGCTTGTTGCGACTCAAGAGCTCCTTCAGGAATTTTTGATGCGGCGTTGCTGAAGCCAGGAATCATGGATTTTATTTTATCAAAGCCGCCAAGAGAGTTTAGTGATTTTGT
>JBBSYJ010000021.1:11419-14649 GCA_038045305.1 Nanobdellota archaeon
GTCAAGAGTGTGCCGTCCTGCAGTGTCGATTAAAATTATGTCGTAGGTCTTTAATTCTTTTTCAAATTTCTTCCAAGTTTTTAATGCGTCGTTTTCTTCAAAGTCGACGAAATAAGTTAAGCTTGCTTTTTCTGCATTTTGCTTTAATTGCTCTTTTGCTGCTGGTCTGTGAACGTCTAGGCCAACGAGCGCGACTTTTTTTCCGCGCTTGGCATAATAATTTCCTAATTTTGTTATTGTTGTTGTATTATGGACTATAAAACCTTCCGCAATAAAGCTGTGATTGTCTTCTACTGTTAAATCATATACATATTCTTTGTCATTTTGAATATTTTTTATTTCTTTAATTGGAATCCAGCACACATCAGATTGTGCAAGACAGCTAAAATTATTTAAAATAGTTAAGGATTCTTCATAATTTATAGATTGAAGATATAATCTTCCATTTTTAGTTAATTTTAAAGAATTATCATTTATAGATATTATATTTTGTTTAATTAAGAATGGTGTTAAGCCATTTATAATCGCATTGGAATAGGATTTTCTTAGATCTTCTTTAGATTCTATTTTATCCAAGATATTTGCAAATATCCCTCTTTTTTTAGCTTGGTAGTAAGTTATAAGTTTTAGTAAGTTTTCCCTAGATATAAACCCCTTTTCTTCATATATTCCATAGCTGTATACTACATTATTTTGTATCTCTCCTATAGAGAAACCTAGTTTTTTTCTAATATCTTTTAGAGATTTACCCAAAGGAATCATATCCTGATTCCCAGACCCTTGAACTATTCCTATTTTTTTATATTCTTTCACTCTTTCTTTCTTTCTTTCTATTAAATATCCTATTTTATCTCCATAAATTTCAGCATATCGAGCTTTTATAGAAAGTCTCCAATATGGAATATTTTTAATAATTTTTTTAGAAGTCATTGATAAAATCCCAAATCTTCTTAGTAATAAGTCCATTTGTTTTATTAAGATATTGCTTTCAGAAATTAGTTCTATATATCTTCGATTTTTTGAAGGGCTTGAATCACAGTCAAAATAACTTTTAATAAATGCCTTTATTGTGTCTTCATTAGATGTTAATATTTGTGAAGGTATCTTCAGTTCTTTTCCTTTTTTGCCCTTTTTTAGTCCAAATATCTTAAAAACTTCTATTAGAGAACTCGAATTTATTATAATTTTATACATTTTTTTTGTTCTAAAATCCCTTTTAAGTGAGGGAGTTATGTTAAAAAGAATTTTGGATAGTTCATTTACACGATTTATTATTTCTATATCTTCATTTGAGATTTGAATATAATTTTCTCCTATATTTCCATCTCCCATAACATATCCCAAAAACTCTGAAAATTCTGGCGTTAAATAACATGGAATTGTAATGATTTTTTTACTATCATATTCTTTTATTCTTAAGAAGTTGAATTTATCTTCTTCTAAAAGTTCTATGGGAATTTGTCCTTTTTTAATTCTTGAAGTGAAATAGCAATAGTTTTTCTGCAATTTTAGGTTTTTACAAATTTCTTTTAGATTTTCCTTTTTTGCCTCTAAAATTAACCTTATTTCCTCTTGGTTTAAATAAGCATAAAGGTTTAATTTTCTTATTTCGTTAAATAACCCAATAACTTTACCCTTGTTTTTTATCTCTCTTGGAATAGATATGTAATCATCTAAATTTATTTCATCTGCTCTTATTTTAACAATTTTTTCATTTCTAAGGACAAAAAAAGGATGTTCTGGAGTTACTTTAATTGAGAAATCATTTCCGTTATCTAATTTAATTTCAATCAAGTTCTCTTTTGCTAATTTCCATAAATGGGTTACTTTTTTATTTTCTATTTTAGCAGTACTATAATTAAACGAAGGAACAAGTAGATTCTTGCTGGATATGTTTATTATTTTTCCTTCTTCTAAATCTTCTTCATTATTTTCTTTGTAAGAATTATATAAATTTTCAGCATTTATTATATTCCCATCGCTTAGTTGGATATTACTCTCTGCATGCACACATTTTCCAGCGCCATACAAACCAAGAAGCATAATTTTGTTTTGCCCTTTTTTTATTTCTAAGGTCTTATGCTCGCCCAAGATTGAAATTAATTCGTCGTGCAGAAGTTTGATTAACTGCTCTTTTTTGTCTATGCCTTTTATGTTTTCATCGAGCGCGACTTTTTTTATTTTGTCTGAAAGCTGTTTGACTAAAAGGATATTTACATCTGCCTCTATGAGCGCTCTTTGCAAGTCCTTAACTATAGAGTCGACTAGAGTTTTATCTAAGAAAATTGCATTTGATATCTTTTGTGTTGCCTTTCTTATGACTTCGCCTAACTTCTCAAGCATGGAAAAATGAGTTTTTTAGAAGTTAATAAAGTTTGGGTTTAACTTATCACCTCTTTTTTGGAAAGGTTTTTAAATTGAAATGTTTTATTTCTCTTTAATGGTAGATTTTGCTGAGTTCAAAAAATTCTTTCTTTTTAATCTGATTGGGGCTTTGATTATTTCCGCTTTGGTTGCTGTTGTTACTGTTATTATAGGGGAATTTAATGAGGTTGCTTGGAGAGTTTTATTTACTCTTTTGATGGTTGTTATACATTCATTGGTTAGTTTGGCTTTTATATGGGATGATGAAAGGCAAAATACTTTTGATAGATTGGCTTTCTTTACTAATATCTTGTTTTTACTTATAGTATTAAGCTTTATTACTTCTATTCTTGGCATTTGGAAAGTAATTCCAGGAGAGACAGTTTGGAGAATATATGAAAGCTATTTTGTGGTTGGTTTTGCTTCGTTGCATAGTGATATCTTATCCAAAGCATTGAATAAAGAAGGATATATGGATATTATGATTTACATAAATTATTTCTTTATAGTTATTGTTGTTTTAATGTTGCAGCCAATAATTTATTTAGATAATGCATATCAGACACTAGGGGAATTGTATTATAGGTTTTTAGCTGCTGCAGGAATAATTGATGGAACTTTAAGTATTTTGACAATTATTTTTTACAAGCTTTATATGCACAAACATCCTCGCGATGATAATGTTCTTGGTGGAGCACAAGAAATTAAATCCCAAAGAAAAGGATTAAGTATATGGGTTTGGATCTTGTTAATTTATTTATTTCTTCAGATAGTTTTACCTTTAGTTTTTTATGCTAGATTAGATGGTTGGTAATTAATCCAGACCTAAACTTTCTATGAACTTTTGTCTGTTGAACGGCTCTATG
>JBBSYJ010000022.1:0-2241 GCA_038045305.1 Nanobdellota archaeon
CAAGTTATTTTTGAAGAAATTAAAATGAGGCGCGATACGCCGCAAATTCATGTTCTTGACGAAATAAGCAGTTTTCTTTATGAAAAACCTTTTGGAATTCCATTAATAGGAACGAAAGAAAGCATGAATTCAATAGATAGAGAAAAAATTATACAAAAATTTAAACAGGTCTACAAACCCAATAATTTAATATTGTGCGTCGTCGGCAATGCTGATTTTAATAAGTTAATTAAATTTGCCGAGAAAAATTTTGGAAAAGAAAAAGGAAAGATGGAAGAGCATAAAATAAAAATGAAAAATGAAATTAAAGTTGAAAAAAGGAAAGGTATTGATCAAGCAAATTTGGTTTTGGCTTTTCACACTCCTTTAGCTAATGATAAAAAAAGTTATGCAGCGCAGGTTTTAATGACTTTGATTGCTGGTGGAATGTCTTCGAGATTATTTCATGAAATTCGCGAAAAAAGAAATCTTGCCTATTCTGTAAGAGGAGATGCAAGCATAACTGTTAATTTTTCTTTTTGTGTTGTTTACGTCGGGACGACTGCGGACAAGGTTGAACTTGTTAAAAAATTAATTCTTAAAGAGTTTGAGAAAGTTGCAAAAGAGTTGAAAGAGGACGAAGTTATGAAAGTGAAGGAACAAATTATTGGAAATTATTTAATTTCGATGGAGGACTCGCAATCGCAAATGATTAACCTGCTTTATCATGAGATTGACGGAGATGCTCGAAAGTTTTACAATTTTGAAAAAGAAATAAGAAATGTTAAATTAAAAGATGTGAGGGGAATTGCCGGCACGGTTAAAAAAGGATATAGTTTTTATGCGTTGGTGCCGGACGCGTGAATTTATTTCCGAAAGATTTAAATATTTAAACGTAATTATGTTTTTATATTAAAATGGTAAGTATAACTTTGTCTGTATCAGAAGATACTAGGAATTTAATGAAACGTTTTCCTGAAGTTAATTGGAGTGCTTTTGTAAGAAAAACAATAGAAGATAAAGCGAGAAACCTTGTTTTGAAAGATGAATTATTAAGAAAATTTGAGGATGAAAAGAGTTTTAATGAATGGTCTGTAGAAATTGGCAGAGAGTTTAAGAAAAAGAGAGTTAGTAAATTAAAGAAAGACAGGATTATATGAAATTAGTCATTAATGCTAATATTCTATTTTCTCTTGCCAAAAAATCCAGTGCCACTTCGGGCATAGTTTTTAATTCTAATATTAAATTATTTTCCCCATCCTTTGCTATAGGAGAATTGTCTAAATACAAAAGCACAATAATTAGAAAATTTAATCTCAAAGAAAATGAATTTGATTCTTTTATTAAGAAATTAAAAGAAAGAATTGTTTTTTACGAACTTGATTTTTATAAAGATGAAGTGAAAGAAATTATTCCATTTATTAATGATGAGAAAGATGTAGAATATTTAGCGCTATCTAAAAAATTAAATATTCCTTTATGGAGCAATGATAGAGAATTAAAAAAACAAAAAATCATTCCTGTTTTTGATACAAAAGAAATTATCGAGTTATTATTTAGTTAGGTTTTAGCGATTCAAAATTGTGAACTGAAATAAAATAAATTTTATCAAATTATAGAAATATTTATAAACGATTATTCTGTGTAACTTTATGAATAAGAGGGTGATTGGAGTATTTGTTTTTTCTGTTTTGTTAATTGGGTTGGTTTCTGCCGGGTGGTTTGATTGGTTGACACCGACGGGAAAGGCGACATCAACCGGTTCTGTTTCGTTTTCTACACCAAATTCTACATCTTCAGTAACACAAGGAGTTGCTGTAAGAGTAATTTGGCAAGGAACTGGAGTTTCAAGCAGTGATTCTGGATATTTGTTTCTTTACAATTCTAGTGGTAGCATGATATACAACCCTTATCAGGACTATATCAATAGGAACATGGTCATTAATGGGTGGAATCTCCCGCTTTCATCAGGCTCGTTTGCTCCGACGCTGAGAAATGATTTGCCTTCGGGATCTTACAAACTTGTCATAGCTGATTATTCGCGTAGTACTATTTATGGACAGACCGATTTTTTTAATGTTGGAAGTGTTTCCTCTTCAGGAAAAGTTGTAAGTGTTTCTAACTCTAATGCAGTAAATAATTGTAATGGTGTTGTTACGGTTTCATGCACTACTGACGGTTCCACCAATTCGATATTTCCATATTATATTATTTCTAATTCTGGAGTTTTGCAAGGACAATTTGCAACAACTCAAAGTGGAA
>JBBSYJ010000023.1:0-1175 GCA_038045305.1 Nanobdellota archaeon
TTTGGACCTATTTCTATTCTTAATGGAATTCCTTTCATTTCCCATTCATGATATTTCCATCCAGGAGAGTAGTCAGTTCTGTAATCAGCTATTGGATTGAATTTTGCGAGTTTTTTTTCTAACTCTTTTGATTTTTTCAAGACCTTTTCAGATGTTTTGTCAAATAGTATTGGAATTATTACTAATTTATTATGTGCAATTTTTGGAGGCAGTACAAGGCCTTTATCGTCGCCGTGCACCATTGTTAATGCACCAATAAGCCGCGTTGAAAATCCCCAAGATGTCTGCCATCCGTATTGTTCCTTTTCATTTTGATCTTTGAATTTTACATTAAATGCCTTTGCAAAGTTTTGTCCTAAATTATGAGACGTGCCCATTTGCAAGGCCTTTCCATCAGGCATAAGGGCTTCTATTGTTATTGTTGTTTGCGCTCCAGCAAATTTTTCTCCTTGAGACTTTTTACCAACTAAAACAGGAATTGCTAAAATTTCTTCCACCATTTTTTTGTATTCTTCAGCCATTTCATTCATGTTTTCTTCAGCTTCGTTTTCGCTTGAAAAAACACAATGCCCCTCTTGCCATAAGAATTCGCGTGTTCTTAAGAAAGGTTTTGTTTGTTTAACTTCCCAGCGGATTACGTTGCACCATTGATTAATTTTTAATGGCAAGTCGCGCCAAGAGCGAATCCATTTTGAATATGAATCATACATTATTGTTTCAGATGTTGGTCTTAGTGCTAATTTCTCTCCTTCATCAGTGTTTTTAATGTAAGCCAATTCTGGATTAAAGCCCTCGGCATGTTTTGCTTCTTTTTTAAAAAATGATTCTGGAATTAAAAGAGGGAAGTAGGCGTTTCTTACTCCTTTCTTTTCCAGAACTTTGTTAAAATAGTCCTGAATGTTTTGCCATATTGAATATGCATTTGGTCTTATAATCATGAAGCCCTTTATTGGCGCGTAGTCGGCAAGTTCGGCTTTTTGAATAACTTCAGAATACCAATCAACAAGGTTTTCTTTTTTAATAGTTATTCCTTGCGTTTCTTTTTTCATTGTCTTGCTAGGTTTTATTCTTATTTAAAATTAATCTTTATCTTCATATATTAAAGGAAGTAAAAAGGGTTTGAGTTTTTGGTATAATTTCTTATGTTTTCCTTTAGTTATTTCAAGTATTAATTT
>JBBSYJ010000024.1:0-1088 GCA_038045305.1 Nanobdellota archaeon
TTTGACAAACCTATTACAGAATTATGCTTATCTGTACCTAAGCTTGATACTATTTAATGATTTGATGTTTTATAAATCTTTATTATTCAAAAAACATTTCAACTATGCTTTTATTTTTGGATACCACCTCAAGAAAATTTTCAAATGATCTATTTGGATTATTAATTTCGCCCCTGAATTCGTGATTTGTTTCAGGTAATTGAGTTATATGTTCAATCTCTGTAGTTGGGAGTTCTAAACTTACAGGCAAACCATTATTCCCATCAATTAAATTTATTGGATTGTAAAGAACATAAGTGCCGTCTCCTCCATCTACTTTAGAACATACAAGAAATTGCGGAAAATAATTTATATTATAACGTTGTTTCAATTCAAATGCATAAGGAGTCTTAATCCCAACAATTCTTTTATCGCGCGGCTCAAATTCCATAAATCTCGATAAATTTATGTTTTTTAAAGATTATTGTTAAGAATTAATAATCATCTTCTCTTACGGCCTTTTGATCCGCAACAAAGAAAGTCCTGTTTGAATCTGATTCTTCCATTTTGCCGTTTTTTTCGTATCTTGCTTTTGCGGAAGGAAGTGCAAATCTTCCTAAGACGCCGAATTTTGAGTATACAA
This sequence comes from Nanobdellota archaeon, assembly GCA_038045305.1. Lineage (GTDB taxonomy): Archaea > Nanobdellota > Nanobdellia > Pacearchaeales > GW2011-AR1 > JAUSKC01. The sequence continues at coordinate 623 of JBBSYJ010000024.1, forward strand.
TATAAGTCATTGTTCTTGTCTCCCCTGGTCCCATTCGCCTGAAATTCCATTCTATTCTTCTTGTTTTCTCGTCGGCGTGTGAAGGCATCTCTCCCCCAAACCTTTCATGCATCTTCACCAAAGGAGGAAGACGATCAGTTATGCGGACATTTTCAATATAATCCTTTGCTCTTGCATTCAATGTAACCTTTAAAGCAAACTCGCCTCCCTTTGCCTTAACAAAATTTATTCTCTTTTTCAATTCAAGATCTGTTTTCTTTATCCTTTTAGCAAGTATGACAATTGCTATGATGAAAATAATTATTAGCAATGGGAAAGTCCAATTTGTAGACACTTTAACGTTCAAGCTCTCTCCTGGTTTTAATTGCCTATCCCATACATAATAAACTGCAGTTCCGTCTCTTTGGACAGAATCAGCATCAGGAGAAATGGTTGTGAAAAGCCGTGAAATCATGTTTTTCTTTAC
>JBBSYJ010000024.1:1188-5954 GCA_038045305.1 Nanobdellota archaeon
GAAAAACTTTTGTCAAGTGTGAAAAACTCCGACGAAAATTTTACATCCATTTTAGGAAAATAAAAATTCTTTTTGTTTGTGATGTAAATAATAATTTTTTGTGATTCGGGATTAAAGTCCGCTGCGCCTATTTCAAAAGCATTTTTTAAGTTTATTATTTCAAAGTCCAATTGCTCATTGTATTTTTGCCCGTTTTCCGCAAGTATTACATAAGGCAGCGAATAAAATCCCCTGTATTGCAGGCCTTCTCTTGGGTAGACCTTCAATAATATATTTTTTGTCTCTCCTTGTTTAATGCGTATGGGATCTGACGGCTCTGTAAAAAAACCTAATTCATTATTTATTGTGAATGTCTGCCCTAACCTTTCATTTGTTATTGAAATATTAAAAGTTGCGGGCGCATTGAGGTCAGCGATCATAACTTCATTAGAACTTAACTTTTTTACTGTAATATCATCGGCGGCAATTAAAGGAACAATAAGAAATGTGAGAAGAAACATCACCAAAAATTTATTTTTCATAATTTTCATAATTGTCTCCTGTTTAAAAGCTTTATTGGAGTTAATTTTTTGGAATTTAATCCAAGTAAAACTTTACTCTTTCAGACATTTTATCAAAGTACGATTTATCAAGATATTCTGACGCTCCCGCTTCCAAGGCCAATTTTTCTATAGGCATTCCGCTTTGAACAATTATAGGGATTATTTTATCAAATTTTCTAATCTGTCTTACTGCTTCAAGCCCGTCGAGAAGTGGCATCTGATAGTCAGTTATTATCAATCATACTCTTCACTTCTTACTCTATCCACTAACTCTTTTCCATTTGACACGGTGTTTATTTTACAATCTCTTATAATTTGTGAAAGAATCCCCTTAAGTACTACGCTTATATCTTCATCGTCCTCAGCAATTATAATTCTTCTAGGCATTTCTAATGCAAAATTTTCCTTTTTTTAAAGATTACTATACAAAGAAATTATTGTTTCCCTTCGAGATCAAGCCAGGCCTTTGCTTGTGTTGTATATTCATCACACTTTCCAATTATATACTCTTCAAAATGTTCTATCCTTCCAGGAATTATCCATTTTTCATAAATTGCTCTCAAGAATTTGTTTCCTGCGCTTGTTTCAAATTTTCCCGCGTAGTCCCTCACCAAAGTTCCGGCAACTTTCATCTCGACGCTGCCCTCATTCATTTTAATTTTTATTCCGTCACGCACAACCTCTGTTTTTTTCAAGCCAATAATTTTAAAGTTCACCTTTATTTCCATTTTGAAAAAGTCTGTGATTTTTCTGTATCCATTCCACTCTATGTCAAGATTTTTCCCTTCACCTATAATCTTCTCAGTATATTTTGATTCTTCAAGATTTAGCTGCGTCTCGTCGATAAGCCAGAAATAACAAAATTTGTAAAACTCGCTGAAGTCGAATACTCCATCGTACTTCATCTTAGTCGAATAAATCTTCTCTTTTTCAGGCATAACATAAAAACAAAAATCTTATTTAAATAGTTTTTCTTTATGGGAATTAATAGGATTTAGATAAAATTACTCTTCATACCACTTAACAGCTTTTTCTATTTTGCCTTCTTCAATTCGTCTGTCTGCTTTGTCTGGTATTGTTTTAAGATAATCATCTATAAGAATATATTCTCCTTTTATTTTAGGATTTTCAACATAAATCCCATCTTTTCCTGACTTATACATTCTCATAACTGCAGGAGCATTTTCTCTTTGGAAAATTTTAATTTTGTTAACATCAGGTCTATTCAAAAGATTTATTGGAATGGCCAATAAAACTCCTGCTGCTAAACCAAGAATACCAACTTCAAGTTTACTAAATTCTTTCATAATCCTGTCAACAATTAAAGTATTTTTAAACATTTCTATTATGTAACCCTTACAAAGTTAACACAAAATATTAATTCAAAACCAAGACCTTCTCAACGCTTTATGATATCCATCGGAGGCAATGAAAAGATATCATCGCTCAGTGTCTTGAGGAGATTCAAAAAGAACCAGCGGGTTCTTTTTATTTTCTTTTTCATTTAAAGTTCGCGCGTGTTCAATGGCCGCCTTTGCAAAACCAATAAACAAAGGATGCGGACTTAATGGACGCGATTTAAGTTCAGGATGCGCCTGCGTCGCCACAAAAAATAATTTATCAGGAAGTTCAACAAATTCCATTAATTTATTATTAGGTGATTTGCCAGAAAAAACAATCCCTTTTGATTCAAGAATTTCTATATAATTATTATTAACTTCATATCTGTGCCTGTGTCTTTCATAAATTTCAGACGAACGATAAAGATCTTTCACTAAACTTCCTTCTTTCAAGACCGCTGGATATTTCCCAAGCCGCATTGTCCCGCCAAGATTTTTCACTTCTTTTTGCTCGTTCATAATATCAATTACTGGATCAGCGCTTTCCGGTTTAATTTCTGTCGTGTGTGCGTACGTCAGACCACAGACACTTCGCGCGAATTCAATCACAGCAAGCTGCATTCCCAAACACAATCCTAAAAAAGGAATATTATTTTCACGAGCATATTTTATGCATTTTATCTTTCCTTCAATTCCACGCGAACCAAATCCGCCCGGAACTAAAATTCCATTTATTCCATTAAACACTGAATTAAAATCTGCATTAGAACTTTCCATTTCAGACGACTCAATCCATTTCAAATTTACTTTATAACCCAAATTGCCTTCGCAATGATCAAACGATTCAATTATCGACGCATAAGAGTCCTTTAGTTGCGTGTACTTTCCTATTATCGCAATGTTTATTTCCCCTTTTGGATTGTTCATATTTTCAACAAACTTTTTCCAGTCGCGCAAGTCCTTTTGTTTAGGAAAAAGTTTCATTCCTGCAAGAACTTTTTCTGCGGTCATCTGTCTGTCAAGAATTAAAGGAATCTCATAAATATTTTTTACATCCGGACCCGAAATAACATAATCAGGCTTCACTCCGCAGAACGCAGCAATTTTTTTTGTGATATACTCTTCAAGAGGTTTTTCAGAACGGCAGAAAAGCATATTTGGTTGTATTCCCATTTCTCTTAAAAGCCGAACCGACTGCTGAACCGGCTTTGTCTTTTGTTCTCCGACGCTGCCCATAACCGGAACAAGCGCACAATGAATAAAAAAAACCTCATTTTCCAAAGCCAACTCACGAACAGACTCAAGAAACAATTGATTTTCTATATCTCCAACAGTTCCGCCAATTTCTATTAAAACAATTTCCGCTTCCGACTCGCGCGCAAGTTCTTTATACAAATGCTGCAGCTCTCCTGTAATATGCGGAATTGGCTGAACTGTTTTTCCCAAATAATCCCCGCGTCGCTCTTTTTCTATAACTCTTTGAAATATTTTTCCCGTCGTTATCGACGATTTATTTGTCAAAGTCAAGTTCATGAATCTTTCATAATTTCCCAAATCCATATCCACTTCACTTCCGTCGTCTAAAACAAAGACCTCTCCATGCTCTATAGGATTCATCGTCCCTGCATCTACATTTATGTAAGGATCAATTTTTATCGGCACAACCTTATAGCCCTTTGATTGCAATAATTTTCCTAAAGAAGAAATGAAGAGACCTTTTCCGAGACCTGAAATAACTCCGCCGGTAACTACAATGTATCTAACCTCTCTCTCCATAGATATAAAAAATTTTCGTTTGCTTAAAAAGATTTGTATATTTTTGTAAGTGAACTAAAAAATTTGTTAGAATTTTTGCGGGGTGAATGTAAAAATCCAAAGTTTAAAAACTTCTTTTAATTATTGCTAATATGGCAAAAAAGAGAGTGAAAAACTTATTTTTTCAAGCACTAATATTGTCAATTGTAGCTGTTTTTGCTGTTGATTTTCTTTTTCACTACTTCTTCTCATCGCCAATGGAAACCACTTATTACTTTTTAGCTAAATTTGCTTTATTTTTTGCTTACTCTTTTTTATTTTTGAAATATTATAAAATGAATAAAAAATGGGAATTTTATATGGTTGTCTTGGCCGGAGCAATTGTTTCTTTGATTTTGGGCGCTTACTATAATATTTTTCCTGCTATTTTTCACTACAGCCCATTTGGAATTTCTCTAGCCGGTCTAACTTTTTTAAGAATGGGAGAATTTGGAACAGGATTGGCCTTTGGAATTGTTCATACATCTGCTTTTGTCGTTGGTTATTATGTAAATAAACGATTATAGTTACTCCGCATCATCTAAAGGATTGTAGAAGTCAGTTTCTTTCCTATTTCTTTCAAACTTTTGTTTTCGCTCATATAATTCCTTTCTTTTCAGCTTTTGCTCTTCTTCTCTTATTTCTTCTAACTCTCTTAATTCAGGATAAATCTCAGGATGGAAATTCAAAATGTCCCGCGAAGTTATAATCCCTAATAATACCCCTTCTTTTATTACTGGAAGTCGTGTAAATTTGTATTTTTTCATTTTATTTATCACTTCTTCAAGGTTGGCCTCAGGCCTTATTGTCGCAAGTTTCTTAGGTGAAATTTCAATTGCTTTTATCTTTGCTAAGCCCCCTTCCGATTTTTTTACAATTGCCCAAAGGATATCTTTTTCAGCAATTATGCCGACAAGTTTCTTTTCTCTTACAAGCAAAACGCTGCCAACTTTCTTTTTTATCATAAGTTTAGAAATGTCCATAAGAGAGATAGAAGGATCTGCGGTCACAGGCTCCCGTGTCATAATGTCCGAAACGAGTATTCTATGCATAATAATGCAAAGCATTGCAATTAATAAAGATTGTTATA
>JBBSYJ010000024.1:6054-11886 GCA_038045305.1 Nanobdellota archaeon
AATGACAGACAAACCCGTCGTTTTAATGCCAGAAGATATTCAGCGGCTCATGGGAAAGGACGCGCAGCGAAATAACATCATGGCTGCAAAATTAGTTGCGGAAATAGTAAAAACAACTCTTGGCCCTAAAGGAATGGATAAAATGCTCGTCTCTCCCACGGGAGAAATAATTGTCACAAATGACGGAGTTACAATTCTTGATGAAATGCAAATAGAGCATCCTGCTGCAAAAATGATGGTTGAAATTGCGCGAACGCAGGAAAGTGAAGTTGGGGATGGAACGACAACGGCGGTAATGCTCGCCGGCAAGTTGCTTGAAAACGCAGAAAAACTGCTAGACAGAAAAATTCATCCAACTGTTATAACAAAGGGTTATCGTCTCGCAGCTGAAAAAGCCCAAGAAATTTTAAAGGACATTTCTATAAGAATTACTTCAGAAGACAAAGAGGTCTTGAAGCAAATTGCAATGACCGCAATGACAGGCAAAGGCGCAGAGGACTCGCGTGAACGATTCGCGGAAATTTTAATTGAGGCCGTTTCACAAATCTCCACCGATGGTAAAATTGACATAAACGACATTAAAATACAAAAATCAAAAGGAGATGGAATAAAAGACACTGAATTAATTTCAGGAATAGTCCTCGACAAAGGAAAAACCTCGCAAGACATGCCTCAAGTAGTCCACAACGCAAAAATCGCTTTGATTGATTTCCCTTTGGAATTAAAAAGCCCTGAAATAAACACAAGCGTTTCCATAAATTCTCCCGAACAATTGCAAAGCTTTCTAATTCAGGAAGAAAGAACAATTAAAGAAATGGTTGATCGCGTCCGTGCCTCCGGTGCTAATGTGATTTTCTGTCAAAAAGGAATAGACGACTTCGCCCAATTTTTATTAAGCAAATCAAAAATCTACGCCTCCCGAAGAATTTCAAAGTCAGACATGGAAAAAATATCAAAAGCAACCGGCGGAAAAATCGTCTCAAATCTTGGATTGCTTAATTCTAATGAACTAGGAAATGCAAATATTGTTGAGGAAGTAATTCATGGAGAAGACAAACTAACTTATATTCGCGGATGCCAAAACCCTAAAGCGCTTACAATTTTAATTCGTGGAGGCACAGAACACGTCATAGATGAAATCGAACGCGCGTTAAAAGATGGATTAGGTGATATAATAAGCTCGTTAAAGACAGGTTTAATCGTCCCTGGTGGAGGAGCAATTGAAATGGAACTTTCAAAACGATTAAAGGACTTTTCTCAGGGCTTAAGTGGAAGAGAGCAGCTTGCTGTTGAAGAATTTGCTTCGGCTTTGGAATTTATTCCAGCAACATTGGCAGAAAATGCAGGCATTGACCCAATTGATGTTTTAACAGAATTAAAATCACGCCACGAAGCAGGAGAAAGAAATGCCGGGCTTAATTTATTCAACAACCGAATTGAAAATGTTTTGGAAGCGCGCATAATAGAGCCATATAAAATAAAAAGCCAGGCAATAAATTCCGCCTCGGAAGTTGCAATTATGATTTTAAGAATCGACGACGTGATTGCTTCGCAGGACAAAGGCAAAAAAGGAATAAATATGAATGGTTTGCCAAACAGGTTTGAAGAGTTTTAAATGGGAAGCGCAACTTTAGATAGTCATATGGAAATGTATTCTTTTCTTTTAAATAAAGTTGAATTATATAAGGCCATGCCAAAGCAATTAAGATTGGCTTTAGAAACATTCTTCCCGACAGAGAAAATGAAACTAGAAAAGATAGCTGAGAAAATATATTTTGCTGATCAAGTTGTGAATATAAATACAGGTAGAAATCCTATTAAGAAATTAATAGCAAATCATTATTTAAAGAAATACAACAAAGAAATTTTAAAACTTGAGGCCGCGCTCGACGGCAATTTGCCTGAAAATGCTGCATATTTGTTTATAAGATTAAATGATTACGGAGTCCAGGTTCCTAAAAGAATAAAAGATCGTGACGTCTGGAAGAAAGTTCTGGATGATGAAAGAGAAAAGTATCTTCGTGGTTTTCCACATTCTGATTAATTTGAATATAAATCTTTTTAAATAAATAATTTTTATCTTTTTAATGAAAAGTTATAGAGAAAGTGTAGATAGATATTCTGGAAAAGGTAACTTAGTTGCAGGAGGAGCAGTTTTAGGTGCAGTGACTGGAGGAGTTTTAGGTGTAGCATTTCCTTTATATTTTGGATGGGAAGTTGGAGATAAAATTAAAGAAGTTTTAGATTTTGGTTTTATTATGGGAACTGCAACAAAAATGATAGGTTCTGTTTGTTTAACTTATTTTGCTGGACCAATTACCTTACCGTTAGGAATTGCCGGCGGTGCAGTTGCGGGTGCTGGAAGTGGAGTATTATTAGAAAAATTAGTTAATAATTAATTCCTCAATAACTTTAAATAATTCTTTTTTCTTTCTATTTTTATGAAAAAGGGGTTTGAAAGAAAATACCTGCCTGAATTTGTTTATGGGGGTATCGACGGCAGTGTCACAACTTTTGCGGTTGTTGCAGGAGCAATAGGTGCTTCGCTCGGTCCTGCAATAGTTTTAATTTTGGGCTTTGCAAATTTATTTGGCGACGGTTTTTCAATGGCAATGTCAAATTATTTGTCGACAAAATCAAACTCTGATTTAATGAGTTCTAAAATTAAAAGAACTATTTTCCCTGGAAGTGTAAAAAAACCATTGAACACCGCCTTAGTAACATTTTTTTCTTTTTTGATTATTGGAACTATTCCTTTAATCCCATTCGTGTTAGCCCTGTTTCTTCCAATCATAAAGACCCATGAATTTCTTTATTCAATTATTTTAACAGGAGCCGCTTTCCTTCTAGTCGGTGCAATTAAAGGAGAAGTCGTAGGCAAACACTTTGCGCGCTCGGCAATAGAGACATTAATTATCGGATGTCTAGCAGCATTAATTGCATTTCTCGTCGGATTCTTATTAAGAGGAATAACTGGATGATTATCTTCTATCTAAGATTCTTATATTAGATGAATCTTTAATAATTGAAAGTTCTAAGCTGTCATCTCTAAGTCTTTCCCTTATTTTCTTCAATGCTTTATTTTTTCCAGGTCCGCTAAGAGGTATATCATAAATATCTTTCATAGATTCAAAAATAGGGGTATCTGTATTAATAAAACCAAATTTGCCTGCAGTAACTTTACAAAAATATCTGTAATAATCCTCGGGCTTTTGATATATCTCAAAAATACATGCATTATATTGGCCCATTTTATTTTAATTTCAATTAACTATTTATAGATTTAGCTATTTGATAATAGAATTTATTCTAGTTTTCAATGAGTCCTCATTCTGAAGCCCTACAATTCGGTCAAACTCTCTTCCATCTTTGAAAATTATTAAGCACGGAATTCCTCCAACATTGAATTGCTGCGCGTATTTTAAATTTTCTTCAACATTTATCTTAGCAAAGTTTAATTTACTTTTATACTCGCCGCTAATTTCATCAAAAATCGGAGCCATCATCCTGCACGGCCCGCACCACGCAGCCCAGAAATCAACAATTGTAGGTTTTTTACTTTGCAAAACCTCTTTCTTAAAATTATTATCATTTAGCTCTTTTACTGTCATAACTCAAAAAAATTTCCTAGTTATTTAAATGTTACGAAGCAAAACATTTTTAACTTGTTTTTTGTCTATTTTAACATGGACCTGTAATACAGGCCCACGAAATTGTTGATCTAAGATTAACAATTGCAATTTCCCGGACCTGTAGTCTAACGGTAGAACTATTCGTTTACACCGAATGAGCCGAGGTTCAACTCCTCGCAGGTCCATGAAATCAATGAAAAAGAGAGGCATAATAAAAGAGGACATAGCCCTTGTAGAAAAGGAATTAGGTTTAGTTGAAAGAAAAATATGGAAATGGGTTTTTCATTTTCATTATAGGAAACTCTTTATTCTCGGAATTTTAGCAATAATTGCATACTTTATTTTTAGAAATCCTGAAGTTCAAGGTTTTGTATCCTCATTGGGCTCATTAAAATATCTTGGAATATTTATTGCAGGAATGCTTTTTACATTTGGATTTACGACGCCTTTTGCAATTGGTTTTTTTATAATACTAAATCCAACTAATCCTTTTTTTGTAGCAATTATAGGGGGCATAGGGGCGCTATTGGGAGATCTTTTAATCTTCTCTTTCATAAGATTTAGTTTTATGGATGAATTTGAACGTCTAGAAAAAACAGAAGTCATAATGTCCATAAGAAAAGAAATGAAATTGCATCTTAGCCATAGAATAAGATTATATATTTTGTACACTCTTGCAGGAATCATTATTGCTTCTCCCCTCCCTGATGAAGCTGGAGTTATAATGCTTGCAGGTCTTACTCATATCAAAGTAAAAGTAATGGCCATAATAAGTTTTGTATTCAATACTTTGGGAATACTTATAATGGTTTTGATATAAATCAAATTTAAACAAAGATGTCCAACATGGTTATAAACAAAGAATGGCACTTAAAAAACAAAATGCCTAAAAACCCTTCATTCGAAGAAAGAGTCAAATGGCATAAAGAGCATAATAAAAATTGTTCTTGTCATCCTGGCTTTCCAAAAAAACTTGAAGAAGAGATGAAAAAAAGGGAAGTTAAATAATCAATTGGCAATTATCCGCTTTTAAAACAAAAATGTTATACTTGTTTACACAAAGTAGATATGTTTTTTGACCAAAGTTTTAATAACATTTTATCTTACGAATTTTGATAGATTAATAACTATAAAGTAACAACAATAGAAAGATTTAAGTAGGGCATAAATTACTCCTGAGTATGAAACAAAAAATAAGTATTTCAATAGACAAAGAAACAGCAAACTTAATTGAGAGAACCATAAACGAGAAAATATTTAGAAATAAATCACATATTATTGAATATAGTGTGAATAAAGTTTTGAGGGAGAAAGAACAAAATGCCTAAATATTTAGAAGGAAACCTTGGGAGAGAAATGGATGATAAAGTTAGAACAGAAGCTCAAAAATATAAAAATATATCTAAGGTAGAAGAAGCATTGAAATCTGTTAATTATAATCCTAAAACAGGTATGGTTGAAGGTTCAAATCCAATTTATATTTGTTTATTAAATCCTTTTTTATCAGAAAGAGGGTTAAGAGTTACAAAACCTTCTGATTTACCAAAAATTTTAGAGTGTGGAGATATAGATTTATCTTCAATTTGTGTTGACCATTCATTGATATTAAGACCCGGTCATTCAAATAATAAGGGATATGATGGGGATAACGCTTTTCAATCATTTGCTTTATACCATGAATTGCTACAGGAAGCTTTAGAGAATGGAAGAAGTGAATTTGGAACTACAATGCTGTCTTTGAATGGAGCAACAATTCATCAGACTCCTTGTAAATTTGATGATGGTACAGAACAACCTTCTTTTGTATTTGGAAATTGGAACCCGCAAACACAAATTATAGAAGATGCTAGATTAAATCCAAAGTATTTGGGGCATTCAAAATTTTTAGGAAGTCCAAGACAAATGTTTGAGTATGGGTTTTTTAATAGATTAGACTCTAAGGGATTGCCCATAATTGAAAAAACCGGCAAAGTTCCTATATTAATGAATGCGCATCCAGGACTTTTTAGGATAATTTATCAACATTCAAATAGGGGCTTTTGTGACACTGAGGATTTAACTAAATCTGCAGAAAACGGAAGGATTTTAATATTTGAAACTGCAGATTAATTAATTCCATTAAAATTACTCGCTAAAAAAGGTAAAAAAACATCCCCTAGTGTTTACACCGAGTATTCCGAGGTTCAACTCCTCGTGGGGG
>JBBSYJ010000025.1:0-7700 GCA_038045305.1 Nanobdellota archaeon
TTCCTTTCCCAAAGCTGCTTATCAAAATTATCCTTAAGTTCTACTCTTATTCTTCCAGTTTGTTCCTCAAGATGTTTCTTGTTTTGTTTTTCAAATTCTGAATGCAAATTTTCTCTCATTCCTCTTTCCTTGGCCTCAAGCTCCTTCTGCAATTTTCTGTTAAATTCGTGCCAGACATTTCTATGGAAGTCCTTCTTTTCTTTATCGACGCGATTTCCAATTTCTTCAAGTTTTTGCTGAAGACGCAAATTAAAATCTTTTTTCAAAGAATTGTAAAGTTTGCTTTTTTCATGACGAAGTTCTCCTTCAAGTGTCTCCTTTTCCTTATTCATAAGCTCTTTTTCTTTGTCTGCAAAATGCGCTGCAAGAGCAAGTTTGTCCTTCAAGACCTTTTGATCAACCTTTTCTTTAAATCGCGATTCAATTTCATCTTGCAAATGAAGTTCAACTTTCTTGTCATAAGCGTCTTTTAAATCATTAATTTTACGCCGGTATTTAATCTCAAGCTCTTCTTCTTTATCCAGGAAATCGCGTTTAAGTTTTTCTTTATAAGCCGACTCATTCTTTCTTTCTTTTTTAGTTATATTTTCTTTAAGCGAGCTAACAAAATCATTGTATCTATCATCTAAAAGAGCGCTTATCTTTGAGTCGGCGTGCGCTTTCGTCACTTCTTCCGTCTCTTGAAGATTTCTTCTTAGACTATCTTTAAATCTGCCAAATTCTTTCTGAAGATCTTCACGAGCATCTTCATCTTTCTCGCTCAAATCCTTTTGAATATTTCTTATCTTAGTGCTTATACGAGGCAAACTGTCATCCAAACTTTCAATTTTTCTTTCAAGTTTTTTATAAGGGGACTTTCTTTTAATTCTCCGGGACATTTTCTTCTTCAAATTCCTAATTCTTCTTTCAATTTCAGAAATTGCCGTCGGATCTTTAAGTTTTGACTTTATAATTTTAACTTCAGTAGAATATTGTTGCGTCGGATTCAGAACGTGCAACTCTCTTTCAAGTTCTTTAAGCCGATCAATTTTTTCAGCATAATTACTAAAGTCCTTGCGAACTCTTTTTTCTTTTACACGATTCACCGAATGTCTAGCCACCCTCTTTTTTTTAGCCATTAATTCACCTTTTATGTTCTATCATAAATTTAAAATGATTTTTATATCTTTTCCTTCCTACAACTGCCTCTTCAGTCGTTTAACTTCTTCCTCCAAAGCCGCAGTTCCATAATATCCTTGTTTTCTCCATAGCCGCAACTTTCTCATCAAGTCAAGGAACTTTCTCTTTCTTATTTCCCGCTTAACTTTGCTTATCTTTTTCTTTATAACTTTTCTTCTTTCCTTCTCAACTCTCTTCCTTTCTTTTTGAATTAATTTTATTCTCTTCTTTTCAACCTTTAATTTGACTTTTTCAATAGAGCGCACATTCTTCTCCCGAACTTTCTTCTCTATCAACAATTTCTTATGCAATTTTTCTCTTTCAGAGGGTCTAGCAAATAATCTTGCAAAGAATCCACTTTTAACTTTGTGTTTTTCTTCAACTTTTAATTTGACCTTCTCTTCTCTAGGCCTTTCCTTAACAATAACTTTACTAACTTTCTCCGTCGAAGGAGTGGCCTTCTTCGATGAAGCAAACAAACCGGCAAACCATTTTTTGATTTTTTCATTTCTTTCATCCCATTTTCTCCTTCGCTCAATCTTTTCCAGACGCAGCTCTCTTTCAGCGTGCGCTTTTTCTCTTTCATATCTTAGCATTTCTTCACTCTCAGCCCTATGTTGCTCTCTTGCAACTCTCGCATTTTCACGCTCTTCTTTTTCTTTTTCTAATCTTTCAGACCTTTGCGCTTCAATCTCTCTTGCCCTGCCACTTTCCTTATAATTAGAAACTATCCTGCTGAAGAAACTTTTATTTTTACTTTCCAATTTTCTTATTTTTTCTTCTAAGGCCGCAGTTCCGCTATAGCCCTCTTTCTTCCACTCATGAAGTTTTCTCTTAAGTTGTTCCAAAAGAATATTTCTTCTTCTCTTAATCTGAACTTCCGGCTCAACATAAACAACCTTTTCTCCGACTTTTGTTTCTGTTTTCTCGACGGAAACTTTTCTGCTTTCCAAAATCTTTCTGAAGAAAAATGCAATTTCCGCTTCAATTTCTTTTTCTCTTGCAGAACTTATTTGAACACTTTCAACTTCCTCGGCAACACTTTCAAGCAAGCTTTCCTTTCCTTCTTTCTTTCTCTCTTCATCTTCCCTTCTCCATAAGATTATAAGGAAAAACCCGAAGCTGAACCAAGAGCCGACGACAACCCAGAAAGCCCAGTCAAAAACGCCGTAAATAGAAAGACAGCTGCCGCAATACTGTCCTCCGCAATCAACTCCTGTCTCGTCATAATCTTTTATTCCATTAAAACAATAAGCGCAATATCCTGTGAAATTTGACGACGTAAAGGTAATGTCAATTCTGCTCAAATTAGTAAACGCTATTTCAGATTGTTTAACTCTGCTTACAAGCGCCCCTGAACTAACTTCATAAAGTTCAACATAATCATCATAACACCATTGAGTTAAACGTGCCTGAATAGGAATTCCCAAAGAACATGTTTTCGTTTCGGTTTCATTATAAGCACACCCTGTTAAATCCCTGCACGTTCTCGTTTGAGTTCCGTTAACTGTATTAACATTTTTCAAAGCATCATTAATGTCATAAGAGCCCTGGCAAATCCCCCAATCACCACAATCCCAATTAGGAGAACAAGTTCCCCCCTCTGTTGTTGGAACATAAGGAACAATATTACACTGCTTAGTCTCTAAAGGTTTATTATTGCTGGTTCCGCAACTATTCAAATCAGTACAATCTCTATTTTGTATTCCATTTACACAAGAATCCCAAGTCTCACAGTTCCAATTCTCAACACATGTAGATTGAACGCACTGCGCATTTGAGCATACATTTCCAGCACCGCACGAATTTGAAGACCATGTACCCCATTCAGTACAAGTATCAGAATCAAAGTTGCCACAAGTTCTCGTGCCTAAATTACTATCAGTCAGACACGTAGTTTGCGTCGCTCCTGTAGAACATTCATTGCTACAAGGAGTTACTCCATCATCTCCTCCACCGCCACCTCCAGCCGAACAGCTTTGGCTTTGCACTTCACTACAACCACTAGTATCATTCCTCGTTCTCGTTTGCGTTCCGCCCGAACATGCACTCCAATCACTAAATGCGCCAAAGTCCGCAGAACAGATATCTTCATCAGAATGCAGCGCGCTTCCAATATAATTTACAAATCCATCATTGCTCAAATTAACCTGCCATTTTACAAAAGAATCCGCACCCGCGCCGTAAACTAATGTAACATTTGTAGAATACTGTCCCGCACTTAATCTTACTAAATTGCTCCCAGGATAATAATTTATTCCCCTAATAGCATTAATGCTGTTCATAGCTGCAGCAGAAATATTTATAGGATCATAAAGCTGGCTCGTCACACTTGCATTGCTTTTTCTTACAGTTATTAACAAAACGGCCTGATCTCCATTGTAATATTTTCCATTGGTCTGCAAGTTGCTCATAGTTAAACTTGTTACATATCTTTCCAAAGAAATATTTACACTTGAATTTTCAATGCTGGTATTTCCTGAAGTTGACGAAAAATTAACAAAGAAATTTCTTATGCCGATGCTGTCAGCACTCTTATTGTATTGAATAAAACAATCCCCGGAAGAATTAGTGCTGCTGCTTCCTATTGAAACTCCTTCCTTATAAAAATAACAAGTAGCGGATTCATATCCCAAAAAAGTGTTTACATCATAAACATTAGCAGTAATATTAAGAAAATTTCCTATTATCCCCAAATCATCCTCGCCTGTAAAACTTTCATTTCCCCTTATAAAAATTGAATTATTCGACGGCGAAGTCACATTTATCGCCAACGAAACTGCTGTATCCCCCAAAACGCCGAACCGCCCGCTCAAAGTAGAAACAATATACTGTCCTACCAAACCAATGCCTGAAAAGAATCTTTGTGTAAAACTTGCTGAAGTTGCGTTATTATTTACTCCTCCTGAATCCCCTTTATTGCTTGTATTAAAACTACTTGAACTTCCAATACCAGCATAAACGTTTTGCAAAATAAGAATTAAAACAAGAAATAAAATTAACTTTTTCATTTCTTTCCCTCCATCCGGCGTGTTTTTTGCAATAAAACCGACGCATAGTGTAGCTTGCAGTTTCCAATTGAACGAACTTCAATTAATCCAGCGCCTGTAAGATTCATTAAAGCCATAGAAACAGTTATCCTTGAAACCCCAATAGCGTCGGAAAGTTCCTGAATAGTCAAGCCGCGTTTATCCTTCTTTAAAATTTTTTTAACTTCTTCTATAACTTTTCCAAGTTTTGCCACATAAACCTCAAAATTTTACACTAGTGTATAACACTAGCACTTAGTATTAGCACTTAACATTAGTATATAAAGATTATGATGAACTATTGCTTTCTACAGCAACGTCACCAATTAAATTATCAAGTTCTACAGATTCATCACCCTTGCCATCTTCAATAATCGAATCTGCCAAATCTTTCATCCATTTAATCCTGTCCCTAGTCAAGTCCCCTTCATTTAAATCAGTAGAACTATCTCCAGGATAAGAAAATTCAACCCAGTAATTCCCAAGTTCATATCTTAAAACAATTCTTCCATTAAGTGCTGTGGCATTTGCAATATTAAGTGTAAAATTCTCTCCAAATTTATCCTTTAATGCATTCAATTCTTCATCCGTCAGAACAATCTCCCCCTTAGATAAGGTTGTATTTGTAATATTAACTTCGGTTTGATTTTGTATCTCAGTAATATTTATCTCAGTAGTATTAGTAATACCGACAGAAACTCCCTCTTCACTTAAATTCAAATAACCGTTAATAATTTCATTGTCGCCATAAACCAAACTTATCTTAAACTCCCCTTTTTCCGACGGAATATCAAGTTCGGTCAAATTAATAATTAATTCTTCCCCATTTTCATCTTGCACATAACTTTCTCCGTAGCCATTTTGAACAATTGTATAATTTGATTTGACTAAAACATTATTTCCATCAATAGATACAGATAAATAACTATCATCGACATTTGAACTATCATAAGAAACGCTTCCTGACTTTAAGTCCGCTGTTTGTCCATTAGTAATTTGATAACTCCAAGTTCCATCACTTCCGATAACCCCTTCAACCTCCTCATTTAAAACATTATCTTGAACAGCTCTTCCTGAAATAATTAAACCTCGGAAAAAATTAAATATTCCTCCAAAAAAGTTTGAAACAATACTTCCAGTCACTGGTGCTTCTGAAGTTGTTTCCGAAGCTGTTGATTCAGCGCTTGTCGCTTCTGAAGCAGTAGTTGTTTCAGACTTTGTACTTTCTTCTTTAACCTTTTCTTCTTTTTCTTTGTTCTTTTCAGAAGATGTATCTGAACTAGCAGTCGTAGTTGTCTCAGAAGCTGAAGTTGTTGTTTCCTGAGTAGTTCCCACAGAATTATCTACTGGAGGACTTTCAGAACTAGGAGTAGTAACCTCTGCACTTGGAGTTGTTGTCGTCGAACCCGAATTATCTTCCGAAGTAGTTGAACTTGAAGGAGTCGATGAACTTGAATTATCTGAAGGCGTTTCAGATTGTGAAACATTTGAACTTTCAGATGAACTTGTTTCGTTTGTGTTACTTGTATTTTCTTCACTTGTAGGATTTTCTTGAATAACAGTCACATTATAAATATCCAAAACAAAAGTAATTGGAAGATAAATCGTCTTCTCCCCTTGAACCCCATAGCCATCACCCTCCCCTGATAAACTATTTCCCTTAATATAAAAACTTCCATTTAAAATTGAATTTGAAACAACATCGCTTAAAGTGTAAGTGTAAGTAGTTCCCGAAGGTGATTGAACAACAACTTTTGAATTTGCAGGCAAAAACTCACCTTTCTTTAAGTTAAAATCAACCGTGCTCTGCAAACTTTTATTTGAAAAATAAGTTCCTTGAGCATTCAAAGTCACCAATCCGGTAAGACCTTGCGAATTAAAAATCTTAAATCCAAAATAAAAAAGTCCTAAAATTAAAAATATTGCAGCAAAGACCAAGAATATTTTTACATAATTATTCTTCCCTTCAGAACCGTGATATTCAGAAATAACTTTTCCATTTACCCTACGGCTGTGATATATATAAGGACCATAAGTTCGGCCACCTTTTTTTATAAATTTCTTATAAACCATTCAACTCTTTACTTAACCCCTTTTAATATTGTAAGTAAATAACAATTACTATTTTTAAAATCTTCTATAACAATAAGAAACTTAAGGAGAAACAGAACCTTGCGTTTGCCCAGGCTGATAAGGCACAAGAACCAAACTTTCATTGCTGCTCACAGGAATTTGAACATAGCCCTGAGCCTGAATTTGTTGAATTATAGTTGAAACTAAAATTTGCTGCGCTTCAATTTGTTTGTTAACAATATACCCATTAATAGAAGGCGCAATAAGGAATATGTAAGCGACAACAGCAACCAACACTAAAATAACCAACACTAAAATAAAAACCACTTTACCAGAATAACCTACTTTAATCCTCATTTGATTGTCGCTCATTTTTTCCCCTTTAAAACATTTATGTTTTTTACATTGAAAATGTTTTGTACATTGAAAATGTTTTTCTTATTCATTTATTTCACCTTAAATTTATTAATCAATCTAGTTTAAAAACTTTACTCATCAGCTGTAATCTCAACAAGAGTAACAACATTATTCCACTTTGTATCGGCCGCGTCGGAAGAACTCTTTGCATAAGCCGAAATCACATCTCCAGGTAAAAATTTAATTGTCCCGGTAGATTGAACATCATAGTCAATTTTGTCTCCATTGCTTG
Source organism: Nanobdellota archaeon (assembly GCA_038045305.1). Taxonomy (GTDB): domain Archaea; phylum Nanobdellota; class Nanobdellia; order Pacearchaeales; family GW2011-AR1; genus JAUSKC01. Next base: position 6,910 of record JBBSYJ010000025.1, read on the forward strand.
AAACATCCAAACTATTTCCAAAGCTTATTGGCTCTCCATTTTTATAAACAATTATTTCAATACTATCATTAGCAACTCCAGAAATCACATTTAAGTTCGTCGACAAAGCCGTTATGCTTCCTGCACGAGCCATAACATATCCATTGCTAACACTGCTTTCTATTCCAACAGCGCTTGATAAAAATCCTCCTACCCCAAACATTTCAGCGCTCGAACCAAAAACCAAAACTTCCCTTTTATCTTGTGCAACTATCAAATCGCTTAATTTTCTTAAGCTGTTAATTGCATAAGTAACTATGTAAACCTGGCCATCGGAAAAGTTCGCAGTGGAATAATTAACTTCATAAACAACAAGATTTGCATTGTTGACATTGTCTATCTGCACATTTTTCGGAAGGGCATTAAAATCAACTTTTGTAATATTATTTATCTGATTTAACTGCACTCCTCCTAGTGAAACAAATTTTGATACAAACTCCTTTGTTGAATTTTCAATTTCTTCACCTGCAACTAATTTTATTTTTTCAGAAATTTGGGTGTCAAAGGCAGCTCTTTCCGCCTGAAAAATTGCTTGAGCATCTTCATTGCTTACATCAGAAACAGAACTATCCAGAGAACTTGAAACATTTCCTGTCTCGTCGACAGCGCCTCCGGTTATAATATTCCCTGTAAAATCTGATTTGAAATATATCGTCACGACGGCAAGAACCAAAATAAAGATAACAGCAAACAAAAGCATATAATCCCTTCTTTTCATAAACAAAAGAGCAAAAAGGAATTTATAAAGATTA
>JBBSYJ010000026.1:0-19001 GCA_038045305.1 Nanobdellota archaeon
ATAACTAATTTATTAGGATTTTGAGGTGTTCGTGCCTCAGAAACGAGTTCTGAGAAAATTAAGATGAATGCAGAAATACAAGAAACAGTATATGGAAGAAAAATGGTAGAAAGAAAACAACCTATATTATTTTGTGTTGAATGGGTTAAAAGTAGAACAAATGCATTATCAATTAGCCCTAGAGATAAGTATTTCGGAGAGATTAGAAGACAGTATAATGCTTTAGTAGAATCCTCAGGAAGCATATTAAAAGAAGTTGAGAGACTTGAGGGGATAATATATTCACAGTTTCTTAATCATTTGAAAAAGGGTCAGATTTATGAAACTTCCGGATTTAATATTTCTACTGCACATGTTGGTGCTGGTTATCCAATATTTTGTCCGCGAACGGAATTTAAAGAATTTGTTGGTTATCCTGGTGAAATTCATAGTGCTTTTGGTTTAAGAAGTGTTGAACAAATAGTTTATGATGAAATGGAATTTAGGTCAAGAGATAAAGCTTTTAGGGAAAAAATAAAAATACCCCAAATTAAAGTACCTAGTGCTCTGGGTCAATCCCTTCCCTTTGAATATGACTCTGAACGATGGAAAAAATGGAATTTAAATATTAATTCTCATCAGAATTTGCCACATGTTGAAGCAGACTTTTGGATTCCTTCTTATTAATTTCTGTGTAACTTTAATTCCTTCTTGTGTAGAAATATATTATCATGCAAAGCCAATTTTTACATAAATTTATAATTCATAATTATTTTAATTTAATATGAGTTTCATTGAACTTCATGAAGGTTGTCCACCAGGTGGGAAAGCAGTGACTGGATGTTGGGGTCCTATAGGCAAATATGTAACTGTTTTTAATACTGAATTAAGATTTTTGATGCCACATCTTCTTGTTTCTTTTATGTTAAGCATTGTTGTTTTTTTTATTCTGAATAATGTGAATAGAAAAATGGGACTTACTTTTAAGATTATTATTTCAGTTATTTCTTTTGTTTTAATTTTCTTTTTATTGGTTTATTTTTCTCCATTTATAGTGGATTATTAATTTAATGGTTTAAATTTTTAAGACTCTTTAGAATTACGCGTTTCTTCTTGGCTCTGGAGGGCGCCTCATTTTTTCTTCTTTCCATTTATGATAGTAAGTTATTCTGTCCAGCTCGATTTTTCTTTTTCTTCTTGACTGGTTTGGATATTCATATCCAATAGGGAAGACCGCTTCTATTTCTATGTCTCCAGGAATGTGAAGAATATTTTGAATTTGATTGTCGACGAAATGTCCTATCCAACAAGTTGCTAGGCCTCTTTCTTCTAGAGCAAGAAGGAAATTTTGAATTGCCGCTCCGGCTTGCTGACGAGTGTATTTTTCTCCTCTCTCGCCGTAAGCGTTAACTGTTAGTTTTGGTTCTGAGCAAGCGACAACAAGATAGTGCGCGGTTGCAATGAAATTTTGCTGCGCGGCTTTCGCGATTTTTTGAATCTTTTCTTTGTCTTCAATTAATATCCATTTTAAATTGTAAATGTCGCCAGCCATCGGCGCAAACCGTGAATAGTCAAGTGATTCTATAATATCTCTCCAGTCAGGTTTTTTAGATGAGAATTTGTGGGTGCTGTGCCGTTTTTGAATTGCTGTTTTTAATTCCATGATTTAGATAAGAAAGATGAGATTAAAAATGTTTTGAGTTATTGGTTTTTATTTATATAATTTTTAAGAGTTTCACGAGTGATTTCTCCTTTTTCATTTTCTCTAATGAATATATTTGAGATCTCCCAGTTAGCCCCATTTATTGTGGGTTGAAGTTTTAGTTCAAGATTATGGGTAGTGATATGGTCAAATTCACGGTAACTTCCATCTGGAAAATAATATTTCCATTTGCTTTTCTTAGCATAACTAAGTGGTTTTTCTTCTGAATAAGGTATTTGCAAATCCTTAATTAATTGCCGCGTTTCTTTTTCATTTAATATGTAGTCGTCTCCCCAAGCTTTTGAATATGCTTGTGTTGTGAGTGATTTATTTTCTTTATATAATCTTTCTTGTAACCTTTGATTTTTTATTCCAGTACAAATGAGAAGGCCTAATCCTGCAAAAATAGTAGTTGTAATGATCCCTGTTACTAGTGTTCCTAATCTTGTTCCGTAAATAGGAGTAATAATTTCTTCTGTTTCATAACTATCTTTAAAACTATGACCATCCCCAGATGTTGCATATGTTTGTGTTTCCTTGTGGTCAGAAAGATGTATTTTGTCAGTCCAATAATGCCAAAATTTACCAAGTTTATCTTTCATTTTTTTAATGATGTTTATTGTTATTTAAGTATTTGCATTCTGGAAACTAATCACTCCGCCGCCAATGCATTTTGTTTTTTGATAAAGAACTATTGCCTGGCCTTTGGAAATTCCTGTTATTGCTTTGTTTAAAACAATTTCAAAATGTTTTGTTTTTTTATTATATCTTAAATTTGAAGGGATTAATTCTCCGACTTGTCTTATTCTTGAAAATATTTTGTGAGATTTTGTTTTGGATAATTCACTATTAATCCAGTGCGCATTTTTTATTATTATATTTTGGCGGTAAAGCAACTTGTTTCCTTCAGGTGCGATTGTCAATGTATTTGTTTTTATATCTTTTTTTGCGACATACCAACGGCTCATTTGGGAAGGGTTTGAGTCGTGAACACCTTTATCAATATTTATTCCAAAACGCGGACCGATTCTTTGCCCAATTGTGTAATAGTAAATTCCGTCGTGAGTTCCTATTATCTTTCCTTCAGGATTTAATATATTACCTTTTTTTGGCTTAATTTTATTTTTTAGAAAATCTTTAAGATTTACTTTTCCAATAAAGCAAATTCCTACAGTTGATTTTTTATTGTAATTAGGAAATTTGTTCTTTTCTGCGATTTCACGAACTTGTTTTTTTGTATAGTTGCCTATTGGAAATAAAGTATGTGAAAGATCGAACTCTTTTAGCCGGTAAAGAAAATATGACTGGTCTTTTGATTCGTCTTTTGCCCTGTGCAGTTCTATTTTGTTTTTTGTTTTCTTTGTTCGCGCGTAATGTCCTGTTGCGATTAAATCACAATTTAATCTTTTTGCAGCTTTCCATAATAAAGGGAACTTTACTTTGTTATTGCAGTCCACGTCGGGATTTGGGGTTATCCCTAATTTGTATTTCTTAAACATTTCATCGACAACTTGAGATTTGTATTGCTTTTCAAAGTCCAGGGTTATTAGTGGAATGTTAAGCATTGATGCAATTTTTATTGCTTGTTTTCTTTCTTCACGCCAAGAACATTCACCAGTGATTTGATTTTTTGTATCAGACCAATTTTTCATGAATGCGCCGATTATTTCATAACCCTGCTTTTTTAATAACAGCGCTGCAACAGAAGAGTCAACTCCTCCGGACATTGCTAGTAGTACTTTGGTTTTTTTATTTTTCATTTTATTATATATCTTATGATAAGGATTAGAATGTAATCATAAATAAATTGAAGTATCCAAGTTAAAATATCAAAAAATTTAATGATGTTAATTCCTAAGATATCTTCTATTATGAAGTTTGGTGGTGAAACTATTGCATTTACTATTTTTGCATTTAATGTTTGAGACTCGAAAACAGGAATAAGTTGAAGTATGAGAATTACATTTAAAATTAATAAAATTACTGTGGAAATTATTACTCCTTTCGATAGTGTGAAAAAGTGTTTTTTCATAAAGTTTATTGGAAAGAAGTAATTAAAAAATGTTTGTTTTTAAGAATGATAATTCTTATAAAGTAAGAAAATGTTTTTCGGTAATGGTCGATCGTTTTATGCAAGAATCTAATTTAACAAATCTTGTTGCTAATGGTGCATTTCAATTCACAGATACTTTTTTTCCGTATACTTCTGGAGAAATAGGACCTTATTATGTTCAAAGTGTGGATATTACTAAAAACGGCAAGTCATATAGAGAAGCAATTCAATCTTTGTTGAAAATTACTACTGCTGAAATTGGTTTCGCTAATTCTCATTTTAGTGTTATATCTGGAGGAGAAAGTAGGGATTGGGATTTTTCGAATCCTTTAGCCTATGATTTAGGGTTTGCTCATGCTAAAATTTACAAGGATGGAAAGATTATTGGTGCAGATGTTAAAGGGAAAAAAGTTTTGCATGTTGCTGATTTGAATAATGAAGGAAGTTCTGTAAGAGACAAATGGGTTCCTGCTATAAGACGTGCTGGTGGTGAAATTTCTGATATTTTATGTTGACAGATTAGAACGTGGTGTTAAGGTAATGCAAGATTTAGGACTAAGAAGTCATGCAGTTGTTCCTCTTGACGAAAATGCTTGGAAGATTTTGAAAAGAGATGGTGTTATCAGTGATGAGATTTATAGAAATTTAATGGAAAGAATTGAAGGTCAAGATGCTTGGGCAGAAAGAATGTTAAAGAGTGAAAAAGGAATGAATACTTTGATTGAACTATTTAAAAAAGATAGGAGAAAAGCAATGAATGTTTATTCAAATTATGAAGATTCTGGTAACATGTGGTTAGAAGAAGAATTACGTATTAATGGAATAAATGTAAAATTAGAAGAAGAATTATGTATTAAAGGAATGTAACTTTATAATATGGAAAAAAGTTTTATACAAAAATATACCGAGAAAGTTCAGGAAAGAGGAAGCATTTTATGTGCAGGATTAGATCCTGCTGAATATGGATCGAGAAAAGGAAAAGATGTATTGCCTCAAGGAGTGAATAAAAGAGATTGGGCTTTAAAGTATGTCGAAGCTGTTTCTCCTTTTTGTGTAGCTTTGAAACCAAATACTAATTATTGGGAAGGTAAAGAAGATTTTGAAACTTTAAATGAAATTATTAATTTAGCTTATTCTCTAGGCTTGGTTGTTATTGAAGATTCTAAGAGAAGAGATATAGGCTCTACGAATGATCATGGTTTGTATTATGGACAACAGAAAGCATATCATGCGGTGACTTTTTCTCCTTTTGCTGGAAATCTTGAGGAAGCAGTTTCACAAGCACATGGTCGTGGTTTGGGGTTAATTAGCATGTGCATAATGAGCAATCCAGAATTTGAAAAAGTAAAAAATTCTTGGGTTGAAGTAAATTATGAAATTCCATCAAGTGTTGAAAGGTTTTTTGATTTAATGACAGATAAAAATGAGGTATTAACAACAAGAAAATATCTTGATCTTGCTTATAGGGCTGAATTGGCTGGAGTTGATGGATTAGTTATTGGTGCTCCTAGTAATAAAAATCATATTAAAGATTCTGAAATACAGAATATTTCTGGACTTTATAATGGATTAATTCTTGTTCCAGGTGTTGGGGCTCAAGGTGGTGAAGTTGATCTTTTGAAAAAACAATTCAGTAGAGAACGATTGATTGTGAATGTTGGCAGAGCTTTAATGTTTCCAAATGAGGCTGGTTCAACGCCAAAAGATCAAGCAAAAGCAGCTCAAGCATATAATAAAATGTTAAATTAACTTCTCAACTTTAATAATTCTGAAGAGAGAAAACACTTTCTATTTAGAAGTAATGAAATTATTTTGTCTTAATAAGTTTTAAGGATTCTTTAATTTTTGTTCTACATGATATTCTCTGTGACAATTTGCACATAATAATTCACACTTTTCTATTTCTTTTCTTGTCCTTTCCCAACTTCTTGTTAAACCTCCTACTCCTAAATTAAATTCTTTAGTTGATGGGTCTTTATGATGAAATTCTAGAACTTCAGGATATTTGGAATACCCACATTTAATACATTTTCCTCCCATATATTCTACTGCTTTTAACTTAGTTTTTTTCCTTCTTTTTGCTACAGAATTTATATGAATTTGTTCATTGCCAGAATATTTCATCTTATCTTTTGCTGATTAAAATATAAATATCCTCGCTTGGATTTAATAGTAGCGACGATCCCGGCAGGACTCGAACCTGCGACATCGTGATTAACAGTCACGCACTCTACCGACTGAGTTACGGGATCCTAATTATTCTGCGGAGAATTGATATTTAAAAGTTTTTATTTGCTTTTTTGAATTTTTCTTTTAAGCCAAGGTCAAGAATTGGCTCTGGCCTGTGTTTTTCCAAACGTGCGTACACATTTGCCTGTTTTGTTCCTTTGACTAAATTTATTATTGCTTCTTGCGCATATTTTATTCTTTCTGATGGGCCTATAATTGCAACTTGATTATTTCTTAATTGGAAAAAACAATCTGTAAGTTGTTCCAAAGTATCAAGTGTTTTTCTTTCTGTTCCTATTATTCTTCCCCTTATCCTTTCCAAATTGTCCTTTTTTGTATAGTCCTTTATGTTTAAGACCTCAAAAAGGAAATCTTCGTCGTTGAGAAGCATTGCGTCTGAATGTTCAAAACCAAAATCAATTGCCAAAATAATCTTTTCTGCAAAATATTCTCTTTCAGGAGTGCCATCTAAGGAGAATTCTCTTCCTTTGTTTGAAATTTTTACTTTGAGTTCGCTTTCAAGCTGTTTTTCCAAGAGCAAAATTCTTTTTGGTTTTTCTGCAATAATTTTTATCATGGTTTTTAATTGAAAATTGAATATAAATAACTTTTTATAATAATGTTTATATATCAATTGTTTCTTTATTTTTTATGTCACTTCAACACAAAATTATTGAAGGTTTGAGTCCTTTAGATCTACAAAATCAAGTGAACATTGGTTTTTTGATGCGTGAAGATAATGAAGGAAGAGAAGTTGAAATTGTTGATCATTCTTATTTTATTGAAAATGATAATGGTAAGAGAACTTATTATGTCTCTGTTTTTTATAATTCTTCTCTAAAGCCTAAAACATCTTAAAATTCATTTGATTTTGCTTCTAAATAGCCCTTTCTTCTTAACCAGTCAACTTGTCCGGGGCGATATTTGAAGATTACATCACCTTTTTCTTTGTCAAGTTCCCAAGGTTCTATTATGACAACGTCTCCAGGTCTTAACCACAACTGCCTTTTTAGCCGTCCAGGAACTCTGCAGTTTCGGGTTTTTCCATCGAGACAATTAACAAGCATTTTGTTTCCTCCAAGACGCTGTTCTATAATCCCAATTACCTCTTCTCCTCTTGGAAGCTTTACTCTGATTTTTATTTCTCCATTCTCAGAGCTGTTTTCAAGATTATCTTCTGATTCTTCGTCATGAAATTCTTCTGGCATGATTAATCGATTTTTAGAGAGTATATAAATTTTTATAAATATTAAAGAAATTAATTTTTTATGGGAGTTGAGAAACGGCTTGGAATTGAAAAACGACTTGTTAATATTCCTGTGATTTCACGATGGGGCATTTATAATCCCAAAACTGGCAAGGTTGATAATGGGCCAAGAATTGTTTATGTTCCAAAACTTCTTCCAGAAGTTTATGTTCATAATAAGTATGCGCCGAAGGCGCACGATTGATTATAACAAAATCAATAAATATTAAAAGTCTTGTTAATTAGTTATAATGCCTGGATTGAGGGTACCAACAAACAAGTGATACACTAACAGATAATGCTGAGCACGGTCTTTGTGAGGGCTTGATCTCAATCGGGGCTCTAATTTTAAAGAAGTACTAAAGCAAGACAAAAGACAAGCTTTTATCTCGCACTTTTATAAAAGCACAAGTGCGAAAGGAACACCCTGAACTTCATTTATTCCTTCTTCAGATATGATTCCTGCTTCGAGCGCGGCGTTGATTGAGTTTTTCCCAATAATATTAAAAGTTGCGTCTTCTTCTTTTTGGTTTATCATAAGTTCAACTGCTTCTTCAAAATTAAGCTCTTCATCTTTGTAAAAATTTTCTTTGACATCTAATTGCAGGTTTCCTTCTTCGAAGACCTTTCCAATTAATTCAGAATCGGCAATTGCAACGACCTCTCTGTAAGATCTGTGGATTTTTACACTTATCATATTTGAAGAAAAAGATTGGGGGTTTTAAGTTTTATGGATGACGAAAACAAACAAGTTGTTTTAAAGGTTTACGATTATTTTTATGCAATAATCTTTAAATAGATGTTAGAGAGATTTTGTTTATGTCTTTGGATTATGATCTTAGATACATGGGACTTGCTTTGAATGAGGTCCGTGAGGCTATGCACTTAGGAAATCTCCCTATAGGCGCAGTTCTTTTAATTGAAGGGAAGGTAATTGGAATTGGAAGAAATAATCAAGTTAACAATTCAGATTTTTATTCTCATGCGGAATCTGTGTTAATTGGGAAAAGTGCTTCTTGGATTAAGGATGCTTCAAAAGAAGGAAAGAAAGTAGAATTATTTACAACTCTTGAACCATGCCTTATGTGTTTTGGGACTGCAGTTCATACTCGTGTTAATAGAATTGTTTACGCTTGTCCTGATCCTCTTGCTGGAGCTACAGGTATGGAACCTCCAAGTGAATGGTATAAAAGAAGATGGCCGGAAATTACTAAAGATGTTTTTAGAGATGATGCTTTTGAATTATTTACAAATTATATGCGCGGTCATCTTGGCATTTGGAGAAATGCGCTTAGGCAATATGAAGAGATGAGAAAGAGTTGGTGATTCTTATAATAAAAAATAGTAAAAAATAAAAATAAATTCGTTTACTTGCCGAGAATTCGGCACATTGTTGTATCGCATTTAGGGCACTTGCCTTTCATCATACGAACGCCTTTAACGGTTTTTGACTCTTTTCCGTCTTTCATCTCTCTTTTTGCTTTACACTTAACACAGTATGCTTCCATTTTTCCTCCTTATTTATTTTATTGCTTAGGATTCAATGAATCTAATTTTAGTAGAAAAAGTGTTTATTTAAAGATTCCTATAAGGATTCAACATCTTCAAAAATGAAGACATAAAGGTTATTGTGCGGAAGGATATTATATCTTTGATCTTACGGGATGCTTTGCACCGCATGCGAGACAGTGTTTTACTGTTATTCTGTCTTCTTTTATTAGTTCAGTGTCGGGCTTTCCACATTCATTGCAAAGGACGAATTCTTTTGTGTACTGCTCAATTTTTTGATTTATTTTTGAGGAAGGGACTTTGTTGTTAAGAATTAGACGGTCTCCGTCTATTTGCGTTTGCGTTGCCGTTTCTTTTGAAAGAAATTTTGCAAAGTGCTCTTTTGGCCTTCTTAGATTGTCAACTAACTGCGCGAAATTTGTTATGATTGTTTTTTTTCCTTCGAATCGGCCTTCGGCTGTAGGAATTTCAAAACGTTCACCGCTTCCTTGCGGCTGTTTTATTTTTGAGAACGCGTCATTAAGCATTTGTTCATATGTTTCCATAATAATGCGAGAATTAAGGGGTTTTTAAATTTAGGGATAAAATTAAATAATATCTTTTGTTTTATTATTTCATGAATGAAGTTATTGATTCGTTCAAGAATGGTAAACTTGATTTTCCTGTGAAAGTTTATTCATGCAGAAATTGTGGATTTGATTTTTCCAGTTATTACAAATTAAATTTTGACAGAATTGTTAAAATTGATGGTTTTGCTAGGATTGAAGATGAAGAATTTAGAGGCGAACAAATTAGGTTTGGTTTGTATGAACAAGGCAAAGGAAGGTTTTCCCCTATTGAGTTAATTGTTTCTCCAGAAGTTATAAAAGGGATTGGTTATAATGTTTGGGATCAAGTTATGAATATTACGATTTTTTTAGATGCTGTAAATATTGACCCTTTTTTGAAATTTTATATTGCTTATGGAAGACACAGGCAAGTTTCTAAAAAAATAACTAGGGAAATGGTAATTGATTTTAAGAAAAAATTTGGAGTCGGGGAGGGCTGGATTTTTGGAGGAAGAAGCAAGTTTTGGAGGGATGAATATTTTGATAAAATGAATAAGAGAGGACAAATTTAAAAAGTGTAGAAACCTAAATTTATTATGACATGGATAAAGAATTTAGTCATTGGAATTGCGATTCTTATTTTAACAGTTGCAGTCGGTGTCTACGGAATTTCTACTTTGTACGGAAAGGCCCCAACTTATGAAAAATATTGTCCTAATTTAATAAATCAAACTGTTTGTGAAAGCAACGGTGGCGATTGGATTGATAATACTCAATTAGTTACAGATGCACAAGGAAGCACAAAGCCGGTTCCTATTGGCGGGGGATATTGCCAGTATGATTCCACTCCGTGCCAGAAAAATTATGACGATGCAAATAGGGCTTATCAAAGAAATGTTTTCTTTATTGCACTTCCTTTAGGAGTTATTATAATTGCGCTTGGCGCTGTAATTTTTGGTTTGGAAAGTGTTGGCGGCGGATTGATGGCCGGAGGAGTTGGAATTATACTTTATGGAATTCAGGGCTTTTGGCAATACGCAGATGATTGGTTGAAGTTTGCTTTGTCCTTGGTTGGTTTGGTTGTTGTAATATGGCTTGCTTATTGGTTTAATAAGAAGTTTAAGAAGTGAATATAATATTTATCCCAACCATCTGACTTTTCCAGGGCGTGGTTCGAATATAATTCCGTCTTCTAGAAGTTTTTTTATCTCTTGATTTATTATGTCAGGTGAGAAATTGCGGAGCTGCATTATCAAGTCCTCTTTGTCAATTCCGCCGGCATTTTCTGCATCTCTTATTTTATCCAAGATGTTGTCTTTTACTGCGGTTATTTGCTCTCTTTGCATAGGTGTGAAATTTGAAGAACGCTCTTTTTCCAATTCAAGTTTTCTTACAAGAAGGTATTTTGGGTCTTGCTCTTTTATTATTTCTGGAGAGATATAGAGTTGATTATTAAAGTATCTTAAGACGCCTATGATTGCGACAGTTAGTCCTTGTGTGAAATTTTTGAATTTTTCTATGTCATCCCCGAATGTTTTTAATGGGATCTGCCCTGAGCCGTCGTCCAAAGTTAAAAAAGTGTATTTTTTTTCGCCAGGGGAATCGTAACGATCGACTATATTTCCAATGATATTTACCCTTATAATTTGTTTATTTCCCAATTCCAAGAAGGTGAATTTTTCTCCATCTAAAACAGGTTTTCCAATTAGCAAATCGCCGATTCGAAATTTATATGCAACATTTCTTTTGAATTGTGGTTCTGCCATCTTTTAATACTGGGAAAATTTATATGATTTATAAGTTTTTGTGGGGTTGAATTATGTTTTCTGCACATAACCGCGACGGGGGTTGAAAACGTCACCAGATGATTTTAATTTTGTCAAGGCCTCTTCAATTTCGGCTTTTGTCATTTTTCCATCAAGCGCATTTTCAACTTCTTCAACCGGAATTAATTTTCCTAATTTTTCTTCCAATGAAGTTATTATGTCTCTTACTAGGAAGACCTTTGATCTTTGCGAGGAAGCCATTGATGTTGTAAATCTGTCTATGTCAAAAGTTTTTGATTCGTAATCGTAACCAACTTGCATTAAATAATATTTCATAATTTCTATTGCTGTTTTTGCATCTTCTTTTGACACGTTTTTATTTAATTTTATTTTTGCCATTGCTTCTGACATTCTTATTAATGCATTAAGCTGACGAGCAGAAATCGGGATTGGACGCATTCCGGATTCTGATGATACAGGAGCGTTTCTTAAATCAACGTAAAATTTCTTTAGTTCTAAAATTGCTTCTTCTGAAAGTTCGGGCTTTATTCTTTGTTTTGCATAAGCGACGTATTTTCTAAATAATTCTACCGGAATAATTGTTGTTTTTGTATCGGACTTGTGCTCGCGCAAAACGTGCATTGCTATTCTTTCATCTTTTGATGCGTCCGGGATGTCTCGCAAAGTAAAAATTATATCAAAACGATTTATTAAAGTTGGAGGAAGATCGATTTGCTGTGCGATTGGCTGGTATGGGTCAAATCGGCCGAATTTTGGATTTGCTGCTGCGAGCACGGACGTTTCAGCTTTCAAAGATGCCTGAACATTTGCTTTTGAAATTGTTACTGTCTGCTGTTCCATTGCCTCATGCATCGCTGAACGGTCTTGAGGGTCCATTTTTTCCAATTCATCTATGCAGACGAGCCCTTTGTTTGCAAGAACCATTGCTCCTGCTTCTAAAGACCAACCCTTCAAATATTCGTCGCGGACGACGGTTGCAGTTAGTCCGGCTCCAGAAGCGGATTTACCGACGACGTAACGTCCTTTTGGAGAGATGTTTGCCATGAAGCCGAGAATTACTGATTTTGCAACTCCCGGGTCGCCTATTAAAAGTATATGCATATCGCCGCGCGATCTTGAACCATCTGCTCTTACTTTTTTTACTCCGCCAAATAATTGAAGGACTAAAGATCTTTTTATTTCTTCATAACCCCAGACACTTGGCACAACGGATGCGGCGAGTTTGTTGAAAATTTCAGGATCTTGAGAGAGTTCTGTAATTTGCTTTTCATCTTCTTCAGAAATGTCGAGTTCTTCAAATGTCTCTTCCATAGGGATTAAATTATTTACTTCAATCGCCAATTCAAAACGTGTTGACATTCCTCCAGTTGATAATGGCACAGGCACTTCTTTTAAAATTCCTATAACTTTTATTTTAGCTCCTGGCGTCGTCTTCTCTTCCATTCGAGGTTCTACTAAATCTTCTTTTACAAAAACGTTGAGACGTTTTGGCTGCTCGCCTCCAGATAAAGAGTCGGGTGACTCTTCTATAACAAGTCGTTGAGTATCAACCATTTCTTTTGAGATTAATTTAAATCCGCCTCGCCTTCCACAAGAACAGCGTGAGGGTTCACGGAATTTTTTTTCTATTTGCAAGACAGAGATGACTGTGCCGCATGAAGGACATTCAAATCGCGCGTTAACAACTTGAGGACGAACGTCTGAGGCCTGACGTATAATTCCTTCAACCATGACGAGCTCGTTTAAATGCCGCGAACGTATGCTTCTTATTTTTATAGCATGTGACTCGGGAAGATTGTTTAGGCGGACTCTTACATTTCTTACAAGGCCGGACTCTTCTATTGCTATTTCAATTAGTCGTAATGTTTCTTCAGGGTTCGCGAGGATTTCGTCTGATAATTTATTTGAGAATTCTGTTAGTTTTACAAAGTCAAGGAAGATAACGTTGTTTGCCTTTCTTATTGATTCGCCGAGTTCTTTTTTATGGAAGTCGAAAAAGTTTTTTGCTTCTATCAAAAGTTCCTCATTTTTACCTCTTATTGCCTTTTCTTTTTCTTCAGGGCTTTCGGTTTCGTACTGGAAGCCGGAATCACCATCTTTATTATCCTTCATAGCGGATTGCATTTCGTCAACGTCCATATTGATTATCCCTCCATCCACTCCCCGACCAACTCGCGTCCGTGATTTGATGTGGAGCTATTTTGCAAATCGCAAACGCTCGCCCACTCCAAACGGCGAATTGATAAAGGGAATTTATTTTTTTGATTATCCATCTTTTTACACCTAGAATTTAGGGTGTGCTTCTATTTTTATAGATTTATGCTATCAAGAATGATTGTTTTGAGAAGAGTTGTAGATTTTAGTGGTTAAAGTTATGGCTTTGTAAAAAACAGATTCCCGATAAATTATTTATTAAAAAGAGGTGATAATGCCTTAAGATTGTTCTTCCATCATTTTTTATAATTCTTAAGCGCGTCTTTTACGTTCTTTAGAAGCATATCCATTGATTCTTCTAATTGCTGTTTGTTCTTTGTTCCAGTGCAAACAAGTTTTCCATTTGAGAATAAAAGGAAAGTTGCATTTGGCTCTATGAGTTTGTAAACAAGACCTGGAAATTGCTCTGGTTCGTATTCAGTGTTTTGCATTTCTAAGGCCAAGAAGTTTAAATTTAATTTTAGTTCAATTGTTCCAGAGGCCACGATATTTTGAACTGTTATTTTTGGTCGGGTTGTGATGTTGACGTTTATTTTTTTTAATTGTTTTATTACAGCGTCTATAACTTGACGAACTTGAGTTGTGGATTTTGTTCCAGTGCATACTAAATTTCCGGATGAGAAAACTAAAACGGCAGATTTTGGTTCTTTAATTCGGAGAACGAGACCAGGAAATGTCTCAGGATTGTATTCTGTATTTGGCTGAGTACGTGCTAATTTTGTTAATGGAACTGGCTTTCCGAGAGAAGCGGTAGCAACAATATTTTGAATTTTATAAGATGATTTTGCCATTTGAAAACAATGTTTGGTATTTATAAAGGGGGTGTTTGGGTTTATAAAGGTTTTTTATCCGGTTCTGTTAAGTTAATTGGGCTTTGAAGATAGGTTTTTAAATTTCTTAACCTATTAAGTTTTATGAGTAAGGATAGATATATTTGTAAAGATTGTGGTTATAATTGGGTAACTAGAAAAGATATTGGTCGTCCTGCTAACTGCCCTCGTTGTAATTCAAAGAGAATTGCATATAATACCATTAACAATACTCGTATAGGTTTTGTTATGGGTATAAGTGGAATTTGTTTATTTCTATTAAGTTTAATAAATGAAAACGCATTTCCAAGAAAATTAGGAATTCTACTAGGATTAGCTGGTCTTTTAATCTTAGCCACATTTATAGCTATAGCACGTGACCAACATGAAAAAAATAAAAAAATCTTAAAACAATTTACTAAATCTAATTAGAAGATAACTTAATTAATCATCTTCTTCAAAATTTTATAAATTACAATGCCACCAAACAAAAAGATGAAAAAAATTGTCCATAAGATACTTTCAGTTTGTTGATATAATGCCTTTGCTAATCCTTTTATTAAAATAAGTTCCATTCAAATCACGCCCCTTAAAATTAAAACTAAGTAGTTTTGTCATAAGATCTTTAGTTTATTTTCCTTTATAAATTTTAGGAAGAATTATCCGTACCTGTAATTTCTTTTTTGATTTGCGAAGTCCTTTTCGACTTCTTTTAATGATGCAATTTCAGTTAAAGGTTTGTCTGGACGCAATGAGGTAAAACGAGGGAAGCGCAAAGCCCAGCCAGATTTGTAATTTGGAGATTTTTGAATTTCTTGGTACGTGACTGAAACGATCATTTTTGGTTTGACCTCGACTGTACGTCCGTGCTCTTTTGTAATTAATGGAGTTAATTTTTTTGTAAGTTCTTCGTAAGAGATTCCTTCTGACTCTTTTTCTTTTAATCCAGTAGATACCTTTCCAACTTCTAAATATTCTCCAGGACTTTTTCCTTTGCAAGAAATAATAAATGAAGACATCCAGCCAGAACGTTTTCCTGTTCCGTATTCCGCGCCTGTAATGACTAAATCAAGATCGCGCTCTTCTGGTTTTATTTTTAACATGTAGCCCACACGTCTTCCTGGTTTGTAAGGGGCTTCCAGATTTTTTAGCATGACTCCTTCTTGATTATCGTTTAAGGCCTTTTTGTAAAATTCCTTTGCTTTTTTTATGTCTGAAGTTATAATTTGTTTTGAAGTTATAATCTTGTATGGCTGGGAGTGAACGATTTTTCTTACAATTTCTGAACGTTTTTTGAACGGCTCGTTTATTGTGGATTTTCCGTCGTAATATAAAATATCAAATATGTTTAGTTCTATAGGAAGTTCGGCTTGCATTTTTTCAATATCATATTTTCTTCTTATTCTTTGACTTATATGCTGGAAGCTTTGATACTCTTTTGTTTTTTTGTCATAGCCGACGGCTTCAGAATCAAGGATGAAGGACTTACCGGTTACATATTTCTTTATATATTCTTGAACTTCTGGAAATTGTTTTGTTACGTTTTCCAAACGGCGCGTGAACAAAGTTATTTTATCTCCTTTTTTGTGAATTACCATTCTGAATCCGTCGTATTTGTATTCAACAGCTAAAGGCGTTCCTAATGCTTTGAATCCGTCTTCAAATGTTTCTGCTTTTTGCGCGAGCATGACTTTTATTGGTTTGCCAACTTCAAGTTCAACTTCGCTAAGGGATTTTAATTTTCCTTCTTTTGCTAATTCAAATACGGTTGCGAGGTCATTAGTGTTATCAATTACTTGCTGAAGTTTTTCGTGAGCTTCTTTTCCATTTTCTTGGAAAAATGCTTCTGCCAACGCGTCGCGTATTGTTGACTCTTGAATTCCGATTCTTAAGTCGCCTATTAAAGTTCTTACTAGATAAAGCGCTTCCGTTGGTGAGGCAGAAGTTAAAAGTTCAGTAATTAAAGAAAGTTTTTTGTCGACTGTTCCTTTTCCTACAAGTTCTGGAAGTTTTTGTAAATTGTTAAGCACTTTTTCTGTTGTTAGGACGTGAGAATTAAGAGTTGATTGTTTTTTCTTATGCGTCAATTCGTGTGCCACTTTTCCTAAATCCCCTATTTTTTTCCATTCCTTTGTTACATTTTCAGATGTGACGCCTGTTGCTTTTGAAATTGCTTTTATTGCGAGCTGATTTGAAATTCCGATTTTTCTTTCGTCGTAATCAGGATAAATATTTCCTGAAAGCAAATAAATTATTTCTTTGTCTGATTCTGAAAGATGTTTTAGAAACTCCGCGAGTATTTTTGTTTTTTCCAAACGTTTTGTTGTACTGCTCAATGCCTCGTAAAGTTCTGCAAGTTTTTTGTATTGCATAGTCCCACCATCCACTCCCCGACCACCCGCCCCAACGACGAGTTATTGAAGATAGATTATTTCCTCCCCTTGTCTTTTTTAATTAAATTATAAGTTGCTACTAAAGTAAAAATCGTCTCAAGAATTATAAATATGATGTCTTTAATATTAATGCTATAAATAATAAGAAGAGATCCTCCAATTAAGAATAAAATATTTTGAGTTTTTCTTTTTGTTAGTATAATTCCTAAGGTTATAAGCACTAGCCCCAAGATTCCTGCTATATAGAATAAATTCATCACCATAGTTTTCTAAAGAATTTTTGATTTATAATGTTTTGGAATTATAAATTGTTGATAACGTCTTTAATTTGTTCTAAATATCTTGGGTCTGAGATTTTGTGATTCACTTTTGGTATTCTAATTATCTTTGAGTTTCTAAACTTCCTTTTTGTTTCTTTAGTTTTTCTTTCCATTTCTTTTCCTTCTTTACAACCTATAATAAGAATTATCTTAGAATTTACTTTTTTTGATATTTTATTAAATGAAAATTGTTTTAAGTTTTCTAGATTGTGTTTTCCGGTGACTCTTTTCCACCATTCTTTTATTTTAGGAAGGTCTTCTTTAAAATAAGGGGATAAAGAACATAATATTAAATTTTTTGGTTTTACTTCCGGCGCTGAAATGAATGCAATCATTGCGCCCCATGAAAATCCTAGAACATAGTCCGGTTTTTGTTTAACTTGTTTTTTGAATTGTGCAACGTAATCCGACATTAATTTATATTTCCAATCGATTTTAATGACAATTGGTTTAATTCCTTTTTTTCTAAAAAAAGAAGCTATTTTGCGATATGGTTTGTCTTTTGGTGAATCTGAATGACCCGGGATAATATAAGCATATTTCATTTATTATAAAAGAGAAAACGTTTTTTATTTGTTTGGGTTATTTCTTAAGTTATTAGTTACTTTACTTTTTCAAAGAGCTCGTTAACTTTGTTCCAATTTATTATGTTAAAGAAGGCTTCAATCTTTATGATTACTTTAAAGGAGGGATAAAAGTTAATATCTTAAAACATCTTTAATATAAGATGCAAAAAATCGGCGTTGATACAAGAATTAAGGCTTACGATATTATGAATGAAATGAGAGGGAAAGGATTAGAAGAGAATTATATAATCGATAAAATAAACAAAAATTTTGGTCTTACAACCCCCACTTTAAAAGATTGGTTTAGTAATAGAAAATCTCCTTACAAAAGAGGGATAAAATATAACAAAGAATTATTTTATGTTTTGGGCGCATTGTTAGGTGATGGCTGTATTTATCAATGGCGAAATGAACATCAAATATGGTTGATTGGAGATTACAATTTCACTTCTAAATATTCTAGTAAAATATCATTATGTATTGGTAGAAAAGTAAAGAATTATGCAAAAGGGAAAAGAAATCATTGGTTTGTAAAAATAAGTAATATAGAATTATATAATTTATTTAAGGAAATAAGGCAAGATTATAAAAAACTATTAGGTTTAATTTTGAAAGGAGAAATTAGAGAAAACTCCTTACAATTTATAGAAGGATTTTTTGATGCTGAAGGATGTGTGAAGATCATTAAAGAGTCAGTAAGAAAAACTCCAAAGATATGTTTAGATATAACAAATGTTAACTATCAACTATTAGAAATAGTCAGAAATTTAATAAAAGAGAACTTACAAATTGAAGCAAGATACTCTATCCAAAAAGCTGACAGTGTTAAGAATAAACAGATGACATATCATCTCAGAATTTACAAAAAAAGAGATATAAAAAGATTTTTTGATAATATAAGTACAACAAAATTAAAACCAGAAAAAATTATTTATGTTGAGAATTGGCTCAATAATGGGAAATAGTTTACTTTATTGAATTTTTATATATCTTGTTAACGTTTTCCCAATTAATAACCTTAAAAAAATCTTCCATATATGTTGTTTTATTTGGGCCATGTTTAAGATAAAAACTATGTTCCCACATATCAACTCCAAGGAGAGGGACATTTCCTTCCATTAAAGGCGAGTCCTGATTTGGTGTTTTTATTATCTCTAGATTTTTATCTTTGTTTAATATTAACCATCCCCATCCGCTTCCAAAAACACTTAAAGCTGTTTTAATAAACTCTTCTTTGAATTTATCATAACTTCCGAATTTCTTTTTAATTTCTTTTGATATTTCTCCCTCAAATTTAATATTCTTCTTTAGATTTAACCACCAAAGGGAATGATTTGCGTGCCCGCCTCCATGGTTCTTAACAGTAGTTTGAATTTCTTTTGGAAAAGAATTAAATTTTCTTAATAATTCTTCAACACGCAGTTTTTGCAATTCTGGATATTTTTCAAGTGCAGCATTTAATTTGTCTACATAAGTTTGATGATGTTTTGTGTAATGAATTTCCATAGTTCGCGCGTCTATGAATGGTTCTAACGCGTCATATGAGTATTGTAATTTTGGAAGTGTGTATGTCATATTGAAAATAAGGTTGAGAGTTATTTAAGTGTTGTGGATTTTTCTAATTTAAGTCTTCTTTCATAATCTTT
>JBBSYJ010000026.1:19101-20322 GCA_038045305.1 Nanobdellota archaeon
AGAGTTATTTAAGTGTTGTGGATTTTTCTAATTTAAGTCTTCTTTCATAATCTTTTCTTGGTTGGGAAAAAATTTCATCAAGTAAGCCAGTGGATAAAGGACAATAATACCAATCGCTTGATGCAATATAAACCTCAGGAATTTTTGAAGCAGGATCTAAGATATATACTACTTTTTTATCGTCTGTATATTCATTCCATGCATGAAGTGATTTGCTCTCTTTGGTATCTTCTACTCTTGAATTTGATGGGCCTATATATACTCCAGTTTCAACTTTAATATTTATTCCTCTTTTTTTTAATAATTCCTGAAGGTAGAAGGCCTTATCTTCACAATCCCCCGCTCCACGTTTTTCTGTTTCAAGTGGTGTTTGCCAGTAGTCGGTTTCTCCGTCTGAGACATATTTTATTGACTGGGCTTTTACAAGACATTCATAAATATCTTCTCCAAGATCTTTTGCATTGATTACCTTTATCTTTTTTTGAATGATTGGATTTGATAAGATTATATCTTCATTAAATTGCGGGGTGTTACTTGCACATCCAACAAAAATTGACGCACTTATGGCGAGAATTGCTGCAAGTTTCTTCATTTTTTATTTAGAATTAATTTATTTTTAAGATTATATATTCTTTAGAATAATTTTAATTATTTCCCTTTGCTATCGCCAGCGCCTACTGATGGACGGGATTTGTTTGTTGGGTGTTTTCCTCTTAATCCTCGCGATTTCTTTCCTGCTGAAGTTATACCATGGGCTGCCCGGTTTTTATTTTCATTTTTTATTATCCAATTTATGTTTTTGTCGTTTTGAATTTCCGGCTTGGAAGGATCAACCATTATGACTTCAAAGAAATAAAATATTCCGTCTTTTCCTATTGGATAAGAGTTTAGAACTTCGAGATTTGAAAATCTTTTTTCAGCTCGCAATTCTGCAATCCAATTGTATGACATTTTCAAGGTCTTTCTGTTTGTCATTCTTTTTGAACGTCTTGCTTTGTTTGGTCTTGGTCTTTTGTGACCGCCTCGAGGAACTCGGACACGCACAATAACAAAGCCCTTTTTGTCTTTATATCCAAGAGCACGGGCCTTATCCAAGCGCAAGGGTTTGTCTACGACGGTAAAAACGTTGCTCGCTCGCCAGTCAATCATTCTTTGCCTTAGCCTTGCTGCGTCTGGTTTTTTCCATGCTTGCTTTATGTAATAGTACATTCCTTTAGCCAT
>JBBSYJ010000026.1:20422-34975 GCA_038045305.1 Nanobdellota archaeon
GTATCTGAAGTGGTTTAAAAAGTTATTGAATGAGCCTGCACAGATTTGAACTGTGGACCCCTGCCTTACTGATTTATCAATATCAGAGCAGTGCTCGTAACCTGGCTGAGCTACAGGCTCATTTTCAATTCGCCCGCACCTCGCTTCCCTTTCGGGAAAGAGCTACAGGCTCATGATTACTTCGAGAAATGAATTGTTTATAAAATTACTGATTTCGTTTTTTATTAGATAACTTTTTATATATAGAATATTTTTACTCTTTATGGCGAAGAAGAAGTCTAAGAAAATAGTTGAACAAAAAAAATTTGCTAGGAAAAAAGTTCTTGTTAAAAAAAAGAAAAATATTGTTGGCAAAAAAAAGAATGAAAAGCCAATAAGGGCTGAGAGAATAGCGCGCTTGCCTATTGATATAAATGGTTTTAATTCTATGATTGAAGGAGGATTTAAGAAAGGTTCAGTAAATCTTATTGTTGGCGGTTCTGGAAGCGGAAAGACAATTTTCTCTGTGCAATTTCTTCTTGATGGATTGAAAAAAAATGAAAAGTGCCTTTATATAACATTTGAAGAAAAGAAAGAATTATTTTATGAAAATATGAGAAGATTTGGATGGGATTTGGAATTGTATGAAAAAAAAGGAAATTTTATTTTCCTTGAGTACACTCCAGAAAAAGTTAAGACAATGCTTGAAGAGGGTGGAGGAGAGATTGAAACAACAATTCTTGAAAAGAAAATTGTAAGATTGGCTATTGATAGTATAACCTCTTTTGCGCTTCTTTTTGAGAATGATTTATTAAAGAGAGAGGCTGCTCTTCAATTATTCAATATGATTAGAAAATGGGGGTGTACTTCAATGTTAACTCTTGAAGAGGAGCCTACTTCCGGAAAAGAATCTGCGGCTAAGCCACTTGAATTTGAATCGGATTCTTTGATTTACTTGTATTTTGAAAGAAAAAAAACTGAGAGACAAAGAGCTCTTGAAGTTGTGAAAATGAGGGGAACTGACCATTCTGAAGAGCTTCGCGAATTTAAAATAGGAAAAAAAGGAATTCAGCTTGGGAAAGTATTTTCTCTAAGCCAGATTTAAAATGAGCAAGAGGGCTCAATCTTGGGGATTTGATTTGTTAATTGGTGCGTCTATCTTTCTTACAGGGGTTTTGTTTTTTTATGTTTATGTTTATAGTCTTTCAGGCGGACAAGTTTCAAAACTTGATACTTTTACAAATGACGGGAATAAAGTTGCGAATGCGCTTTTATCAAGTGGGAGCCCAGAAAACTGGAATGAGGGGAATGTTAAAAAAATAGGAATTCTTTCGGATGGAAAAATTAATGACACAAAACTTCAAGAGTTTTATAGTTTTTCTATAAGTAATTATGAAAAAACAAAAGTTTTATTTAACGTTAATTTTGATTATTATATTTCTTTTAATGATCCGATTGATGCTGGGAATGGACAAGTTTTAGGGATTGGACGTGAACCAGTCAATCCTGAAAATCTTATAAAAGTGACACGAGTTGTAATCTATAATGAAAAACCTGAGACATTAAATGTAATAATATGGGAATAAATAAAAGAGGGGTATTTTTTAGTTCGGATGCAATTCTTGCAATGTCAATTATATTTCTTGTTTTGCTTATAGCTTTGCCGTCTATAATTCTTGTGCTTCATCAGCCTCCACAAACAGAGGTTCATAGGGATATTCTTGGAGCTTTTTCATCCTTGAAGGTCGGTTATGTGAATGATACGTATACAAAAGAATTAATTGCGAGTAATATTATAACTAATCCAAATAATACAATTCTTGAACAAATTGGCGAATTTTATGTTACGAATTATTCTCTTGCTCAGGAATTTGCAAATCAGATGCTGGTGGACGTTAACACAAACCAAAATATAGGTATATGGTATGAAAATAGATTAATAGCTTCAATAAATAAAACCCCTATTGAAAGTGCGGAGAATGTCGAGACTGCGCGCCAGATAATTTCCGGAATAAAAGAAGGAAGTAGTGTCACCGGGTTTTCGGCGCGTGCTTTTTTATTAAGTGCTTCTAAAAATGATTTTATTTTTTATGGAGGGTATGTTGGTGATGGGGCTATAACTTCACGAGTTGAATATCAAGGGACATTGAAAAAAGTAGAAATGGAGCTTGCAATAAACGATGATTTTGATGTTTATGTTAATGGGATTAATGTTGGCAGTTTTCAAAAGTCTCCTTCTGTTTACACTCCTATTGATTATGATATTCCTATCGGTAATTTTTCCTCAGGTGTAAATACTTTGCAATTGAAAAATAAAAATGGAAATCTTTTGGGTATTTCAGGAGGATTTATTAAATTAAGTTATAATACTGAAAATGTAACTAATTCGGGCCAAAGATATTATTTTCCTGGGGTTGATGGATTGATAAATATTTATGATGGGTTTTATATTCCCCAGAATCTTTCAAGTGTTAATATATTTTTGCATATTAATTCAGGTAATGTAGCTTTTCTTAATATTGGTAACACAACAGTTTTTAGGAATTCTACCCAAGGTGAGCAAACTTTCTCAATTTCAAATTCACAGCTTTCTTCACAGTTAAACTATCAGAGTCTCGTTGGTAAAACAGTGCCTCTTAGATTGGGGCTTGAGAATGTATCTTATTTTGCAAATTATTCTCTTTATACAGATGTTTTTTCAGTTACTGATTTGTCATCTAGTATGAATTCAAATATTCCATCTTTAGGAGTAAAGATGATAAGCCTTGCAAGAAATGCTAATAGTAAATTTGTGGAGATAATGCTTACATCCCCTTTTAATCGTGTTGGATTGGTTGGTTACAATACTGAAGTCACTCCTGATAATTATCATGCTTTGTCAAATGATTCTAATTCTCTTAATAATAGTATAAATGCTTGGACTACTAAAGCTGGAAATTGTGTATGTTGCGGGGTTATAAACGCAACTCAAAGTTTCGCTTCCCAATCTTCTTCTAATAAATTTAAATTTATGGTTGTAATGACTGATGGAAGTATGCAAGGTACATGTTATTCTGGAAGTAACAGCGCAACCGCTGATGCAATACGTGCATCATGTGAAGCTTATGATAATTATAATATTACTTCATACACTGTTGGATTTGGTGATGGTGCGGATTCTACAACTTTACAGGCCATGGCACAGTGCGGACGCGGAAATTATTATCATTCTTCAGTTGATGAAATTGTTAATATATATTCAAAAATTGCAAATGATATAATTAATGCTTCTTATGCGGAACAGACTCTTAAATTTACTGGAAATTTTACGACTAAGCTTTTCTCTGATTCTTATATTGAATTTAATTACACTCAACCAGGAAAACCTTATGGAAGTTACGTTAGTGTAGAAAAAACTTTTTCAGACTCTGTTAGTGGGAATTTTGATATTCTTAACGGTTCAACTCTAGACAGTGTTAAAGTTGTTTCTTATTCTGGGCCGAGATGGACTGCTCTTGCAACTTTAAATAATAATTTAGTTTATAATTTGAGTAACTATGGAAAAGATTTTACAACTTTAGGGGACCCATATTTTGTTGTTCTTCCCAATAATTTGGTTTCTGGTAGTAATAGTGTTACACTTCAAACAGGCGTTTCACCCTCTAATTTTTCTGCAGGATCAGCATCAAATAAAATAATTTATACTGTTATACAAAATGCATTAACTTATTCGCCTATCTCTTCATATAGCAATGGATGTAATTGGACTATTGAATTTGAAGATAATACAAATATAACTTCAGCTATTCCAGGCAACTATTCTGGAAGTAATATTTGTTCTTACACACGGTCTTCAGAATCTTATGATTCAAATGACGCTTTTCAAATAGCAGTTTTTAATTTGTTACAACTTCTTGATCTTGATAAAAATGGAAAGGTTGATTCGAAATTTACTCAAAATGATTTACAGGTTGATATTACCCAAATAACCGGCATTCCTTATGCATGGTCTACGGAGGTTCAAGCAAGAACATGGAATTAAAAAAAGATAAGCGTGGGATTTTCTTCACAATTATTGTAATCGTTTTACTGATTTTTTTTGTAATTAGTTTTACTTTTTTTTCTGGAATTGTGGATAGAAAGCCCATTAATAATAGAGTATCTACGCTGAATAGTTTTGTTTCGTCTGTTGATGATAATTTACCTAGGCAACTTCACATATCCGCTTTTAGAATAATTTTCCTTTTGGAAAAACAAGTTGTTGATACAGGTGATTATATACCTGATTTGAACTCAAGTTTTAATGAGCTTTTTTTTAATGGAACTTTGAATGGTAATTCTAGTCAAGAAATGCAATCAATAATGCAAGGTGCTACTTTTTCAGATATAGTCAACTCGGTTAATAATGATGCGGGGAAGGTTAACGCTCAATCGAATATTATTTTACATTCTGTTGAATTAACACAGGAAGACCCTTGGAATGTAAAAATAACTATTGATGCAGATGTTGAAATAAAAGATTTGGGAGGTTTAGCTTCTTGGAATAAAACAGAGAAAATCAGCGCTCTTGTTCCGATAAATGGTTTTCTTGATCCGCTTTATCTTGTGAATACAGGGGGAGTAATTTCAAATAAAATTGTTAAAGCACAGAATTTTCCTTATGTAAGCGGGGGGGACATTTCTAATCTTAGTGCTTATGCGAGCAATTCAACTTATGTTGCCTCAACTAGTGCGCCAGATTTTTTGGATAGATTGCAGGGAATAAATGAACCTAGCGCTTATGGAATAGAATCAATTGTGAATATCCCTTATTTGTCTGCACAAGGAATACAGACTAAAAGCAAGTCGGTAGTTGATTATATTTATTTTTCATCAGATAATCCTTCTTTTTTTGGTGTTAATGGGATGCCTTATTGGTTTAAGCTTGACGACTCACATCTTAATTTTTATGGGGTTGGGCATCTTAAAAATTAAATTCATCAATTACATATTTCTTTTTTTGGTATTTCTGTTGTGTTAAATGAGCATTCTAAATTTTTTTCTGCGTTTTGATTATTTGTGAAGAAGGTTGAGAAAATCTTGAAAGTATGCGGAGAAATGTTTTGGCTTGATTTGGACGAATCTATTTCAATTTTATTTCCATTTTCTTCGTAAATCTCAGAATATCTTATTGTGAAAGTTCCTGAAAGAGTATAATCTAAGTTATGGACTTCCATAGAACAATTTATCTGTTTTGAGATGCATAAATTGTTTTGCGATTCCAGACATGTAACATTTTGTTGAAAATTTTTAAGAGAATAAGATATTTGTTGTAACGAACAACTTGATGAATTTTGTGTAGGTGTTAAAGCTTCTGAATTTTCATTTGATGCTTGGTTTTGAGTCTGTCCTCCTATAGAATTTTCTTCTTGCTGGTTGTTAATTGGAATTTCTCCTTTAAGGTTGTTGGAAGGGTTGCCGGGTTGTTGGTATTCTGTGGAATTATCTTTTGTTAGAATAAGCGCTAAAAAACCCGCAATTATTATAAAAAGAAGTACAAAAAATATCTCTTTTTTCATGATTTATTATAATTTAATATTTTATAAACTTCTCGATTAATTTGATTTTTCGAATCAAAATGTTTATAAGTATCACAAACTTTGTTTTTTAAATTAAAGAAAAAGGAGGTAAATATGTATAAACACGATAAAAGAGCTCAAGCTGCTATGGAGTTTCTTATGACTTATGGTTGGGCGATTCTTGCTGCTATAATTGCAATCGGTGTGTTGGCTTACTTTGGGGTTTTCACTCCCGGAAAATATATCCCTACTGCAACAGTTCTTAATCCTCCCTTTACTGGCGTTGGAGCGGTAGCTTCTGCTGCTAATGGGATTTCAATTGAGATAAAGAATGGGCTTGGAGAAACAGTTAATATAACAAGTGTTGCTGTAAGTGGTTGTGGAACAAATTCCGCCACAGGAAGTATAACTGCCGGTTCTAGTAGTGTAAGAACAATTGCATGCAGTCCAGCTCTTGCTGAAGGGAATACGTTCAAAGGTGATGTTACAATAACATACTTAAAGAGTGGAAGTTCTCTTCAATTAACCTCAACAGGAACTATGACAGAAAGAGTTGTAGCTTAATTTTATTTATTTTTGTTTTTCTTATCTTTTTATTTTTTATAGTTAATGGAAGTTTTTTTGATAAATGTTTATTCATTAAGGAAAACTGTTCCATTTTGGTTTCTTATTATGTTTGAATCTTTTTTTATATTGCCCTGAACAGGGAGCACTGAAACACCAAGAGCAAAATTTCCATTTGTTGTTGAAATTTGCAGAATGTTGCCGGAAATGTTTAGCGTGTAGTTCATGCCGCCTACAACTGATGGAAGAATGAAGGTTCTTTTATATCCGTTTGATGCTGATGTTGCAAGATTTATCTCGTTTTGGACTGTTATAGCAACTTGATTCATTTCGAGATTTATTTTCTCTTTTGTTTTGTCAAGAATGTTTGATTGGAGAACAATTAGAAAAACAACTAAGATAAAAAATCCTGCAGCTACTACAATCATAAATTCAACGGACGATTGTGATTTATTCATTTTAGTCTTCGGCGATGTTTACCCCATTTTGCTGAGCTGTTATTACTATCTTTTTAAGACCTTCCGAAGAAGATAAATCTCCTGAGATCTCTACATTGCTTTCGAAAGACATCATTGTATATCCGCTAGAAGTTGATAGGTTAAATACTATTGAATTGTTTTCTATGTTGATTGATTCTATCCCTGAAGGAAGGTAGGCGTTTAATGTAATTTTTGATGGTGCGCCAGCATAGAAAACACTTTCTGATGATGATATTAATTTATTTGCGAAACCTTGAATTTGATCAAGTTTTACTCTGTCGCTTATGTTTTGGGTATAAAAAAAAGCAAATCCTGCAGCGGTTGCAAGTACAAAAATAACAAATCCAACTAAGATTAAGTATTCGGTGCTTATCTGTGCATTTTTGTTTCCCATTTCAATCTAACAAGATTTATAAAATCAAAATCTTTTATTGATATATCAATAAAAAAGTATTTAAATATCTTTCAAGATGGTTAAAAGAGGGACGGTGCTTATATTAATTTTAGTTTTTTCTTTAATTGTTATTCTTCATACAGTGCTTCAAATAGTTGTTTATGTTAAAGGTGTTCCTTTTGTTTATAATCATGGATTTCCGCAATTTTCAATCAAGAACGTTGTTATTGGCCAGCAATTTCTTGCAAATCACCCTTATTGGTATAATATTTCCGGTTATATTCTTAGTGGTGAATGGTTTTTATTATCTGGATTTTTGTTTTTTTATATATATGCAGGAAGAAATGGAAAAAATAAGATTAAATTAATTAAAGATGATAATAAATTTAAAGATGTTCGTCCGCATTTGTCTGTCGAAAAGTATAGAAAAGGAAAGTACAGCACTGATCTTGATGCGCTTTATGAAATGATTAAAGAAAAAAAGAATTTGAAAATAGATGATATTGCGCAGGCGTTCGGAGTTAGTCAAGAGCTTGCAAAAAGCTGGTGTTACACTCTTGAAGGAGGGCATTTAGCGACGGTGTATTCGCCACGAATGGGTGAACAATGGATAAAAATTGACGATAACAGCTTAAATGAAAAAGATAAAAAAGGGGTGAATGATGAAAAAGAAAATAAAGAAAGTTAGATTTCATGTGAAAAACTTTCACGAGAAAGATGAAAGAAAAGAAAAAATTCTCCATTATATAAAATCGGAATTGAAGAGGGTTCCACAAAAAATTAACACCCGAATTGAAAAAAATATTAAAAGTAGTGTTCACGAAAAATATACTCTTAATGCCGATGGAGCTGAAGCTGGTGTTGAGATAAAAATGGATGATAATGGAATAAAATATAATCTTATAATCCCGGAAATTGATGTTGCAACGAAAGTTTTTCTTGAAGAATTAAGGAATGAGCTTATTTCAGTTATAAATGTCAGCATGAAAGAACTTGTTGATCAGGAAGCATTTAATACAGTCAAGGCACGCTTTCTTGCTCAAGCAAAAAAAATAATAAAACAGAAACTTCCAAATGTGGGCCCGAATGTTGAACAGTTGCTTATAGGGAGACTTATCCATGAAATGCTTGGGCTTGGAGAAATAGAATTTTTGATAAATGATCCTTCGCTGGAAGAAATTGTGATTACTTCGTCGAAAGAAAATATAAGAGTTTTCAGCAGGAAATATGGGTGGGTTGAGACAAATCTTAAAGTCCCGTATGAGGAAGAAATAATTAATTATTCAAATATTATTGCACGCCATGTTGGGCGTCAAATTACAATTTTGAATCCACTTCTTGATGCTTATCTTATTACTGGAGATAGAATTAATGCAGTTTTATATCCTATTAATACAAAAGGAAATACTATTACTATAAGAAAATTTTCACGTGATCCGTTTACAATTGTTGATTTAATAAACAATAAAACGTGCGACTTGGAAATTGCCGCTTTAATATGGTTTGGTATAGAATTTGAAACAAATATTTTGATTTCTGGAGGAACCGGGTCTGGCAAGACTTCTTTCCTTAATGCATGCATGCCTTTTGTTCCCCCTAATCAAAGAATAATAAGTATTGAAGATACAAGAGAATTAACGCTTCCCAATTTTTTGTACTGGACGCCTTTGGTTACAAGAATTCCAAATCCTGAAGGAAAAGGGGAAGTTAGTATGCTTGATTTGCTTATTAACTCTTTGAGAATGAGGCCAGACAGAATTATTCTTGGTGAAATGAGACGAAAAGAGGAAGCGATGGTTTTGTTTGAGGCAATGCATACTGGACATAGTGTTTATGCTACAGTTCATGCAGATTCCGCTCCCGAGACAATATCCCGTCTTATAAATCCTCCAATAAGTGTTCCGCCGAATTTGCTTAAGGCAGTTGGTCTTAATGTAGTTATGTTTAGAGATAGAAGAAAAGGGATAAGAAGGGTTTTCCAAGTTGCCGAATTTGATGCAGAAAAAGATAATGCTTATGCAAACATTATCTATAGATGGTCTCAGGAACAAGATAAGATTGTTAAACACAACGAGAGCATTAAATTTTTTGAGACATTAACAAGAAATACTGGAATGTCGCAAAAAGAAATGAATGATTATTTGAAGGAAAAACAGAATATTCTTACTTGGATGATCAAAAATAATATAAGAAGCTTAAATAATTTTGGAAAAGTCATGAATGTTTATTATAAAAATAAAGAAAAACTCTTGGAAATGATAAAAAGAAATGATGTTAAAGATTTTACTGAAGGAAATGAAAAGTTAGATAATACACAAGAGACGCAGAATTTTGAAAATGTAAAAGAAAATGGGATGAAAAAAGAAAACATAAAAATTGATGCAAAGAATAAAAGTAAAGAAATTGAAAATGGAAAGAAGAAAGAAAAATGAGATTTCATGTACCATTTACTCTTGCAGGAATAAATACACTGAAAAAGCAGTCCCGTGTTTTTATTATTAATACTGCAGAAAAAGATATACATCTTCAGGAGCTTCTTGAACGTGCTGAAGCAGGAATTACAGCAGAAGAATACAAAGCGATTTGTATGAGGAGTTTAATTATTTCTTTTTTTACAACTTTTATTTTGGTTTTAGCATTTCTTTTATATTTTGGTGTAAGGGGCGCTTTTCTTCTTGGATTGGGAGTTGCAGTTCTTTTTTCAATTTTTATTTTTGTGAGGCAAAGGGTTTATCCTCAACTTTATGAAGGTCGTAGAACAAGGGAGATAGAAAGAAATCTTATTCCCGCTTTGGAAGATATGTTAGTTCAACTCAATTCCGGAATTCCTGTTTTTAATATAATGGTTAATATTGCTGTGGCTGATTATGGCGAACTTAGCAAAGAATTTAGAAATATTGTTAGAAAAATAAACGCAGGCTATCCACAAGTTGAAGTTCTTGACGAGTTTGGTGAGAAAAATTTATCCTTGTTTTTCAAAAGGACTTTGTGGCAATTAAGCAATGGTATGAGGGCTGGAAGCGATCTTTCTATTGTAATAAAGGAAAGTATTAAATCTCTTAGCGAAGAGCAGTTGCTTCAGATACAAAATTACGGGAATAAGCTTAATCCTCTTGTTATGTTTTATCTTCTTATATCTGTTATTCTTCCTGCGCTTTCGATAACTTTTATGACAATTCTTTTTTCTATGCTTAATTTGACTACTTCCATTTCAATAGTTCTCTTCGTTGGAATTTTTGTTTTTGTTGTAATAATTCAAGTAATGTTTTTTGGGATAATTAAATCATCGAGGCCTAGTTTGTTCTGATGAAAAAAAAAGAAGTGAAAAAAATTGAAGAAAAAGTTAAAGAGTCTGGTGAAAGAAAAGCGAAAGAGGTTAATGTAAGATTTAAGAGGATGAATGCTCCTGAAGAAAAAAAGGTTATTAAACGAAAAATAAATTACAAAAATCTTTCTATTATTTTTATAGGATTGATTATTGTTGCGATTATTTTCTTTATAACGCGAGGGGTTGTTGAGACGGGGATGACTTTTTTGATTGTTTCTTTTGCTATTGGGGGATATTTTTTTATGGCGGGACGTCTTGTAGCTAGTGCTAGAATAAGAAAAATAGAATTGATATTTCCTGATTTTGTGGAACTTATGGCGTCAAATTTGCGCTCTGGAATGACTATTGATGAAGCGTTGCTTTTGAGTTCTCGAAAAGAATTTGCACCGCTGGATGAAGAAGTACTTCTTCTTGGGAAAGAGATTGTTACAGGAAGAGAAATAAGTATTGCACTTTTGAGGATGGCGGACAGAATAAAATCAGAAAAAATAAAAAAAACTGTCACGGTTGTAATTTCAGGAATACGTTCTGGTGGAAATCTTGCAGTTCTTCTTGAAGAGACGGCGATAAATATGAGGGAACGAAATTTCATTGAAAAGAAAGCGGCTTCAAGTGTTTTGATGTATATGATCTTTGTTTTATTTGCAGTTTCTGCTGGCGCTCCGGCACTTTTTGCATTATCATCAGTTTTAGTAAGTGTTTTGACAAATCTTATAAGTAATCTTCCACAGATTGATACGAGCACTCTTGGGCTTCCAGTCACTATTACTTCAATAAGTATTCCTATAGATTTTGTGATATATTTTTCAGTAGTTTTTATAATTACAACCTGTATTTTGGCGTCGATGCTTTTAGGTTTGATAAATAAGGGTGAAGAAAAAGAAGGATTCAAGTATATTCTTCCTTTAATTGTTGTAAGTTTGACAGTTTATTTTACTATAAGATTAGTTCTTCTTAAGTATGTTCTTGGTTCTCTTATTTAATTATTCTGAATTGTCTAATTCCAAGATTAACTTTCCATCACTGAATTTGTAGTCGATTATAGGTAGAGCGAATGGAACGTGTTTTGTGTAAACCTTGTTTTTTGCTATTGCTTTTATTTCAATGCTGTTCTCTAGTCTGTTTATTGATATGTCATCAGTGGATTTAACTCCTGGTATGCTTATTTCATAAATTACTTTGTCAGCCAGGCGTCTTATGTCTGTTTTAGGCTCCTCTCTCGGAAGATCTTTAGTGTTGCGCAAACTTTCTTCCTTTATCTTTTTTGAGATAATTTCTTTTCTTTCAATAATTCTTTCCTGAGGCGGTCCGAAAGATGTTACCTTTATTTCAGGCGGTCCGTTTTTTGATGTTGAGATTTTTATGCTTAAACCTTTTTCATTAACATTTCTTTTCTTTTTTTGGGCATTTTGCATATTAATTTGGTTTCTTTTCATTTCTTCTTCAATTTCCCGTGTCATTTGCCTCATTAAATTGCTAAAAAGTCCATTTAATCCGAATGGGAGGTTTAAGTTTGGCGGTGCAGGGATGTAATCGCTTTTCCCAAGCATTCCCCAGTCCTCATTTGACTGGAAGCGGATTCCGCAAGTAGGACAAAAATCATAATTTTTGTTTGCTTTCATCCCACATCTGGCACATTTCTTTTTTTTGCCGAACATTTTAAGATTTATTTTATTTACAAGGAAGTTATTGCTTAAAAACTTTTTGGGGATAAATATATTTAATTTTTATGCTTTAAAGGATACAAATTTTTAAAAATGATTTATTGTTTGATTTTTTATGGCAAAGAGAGTTTCAAATAACGAGCGACATGTAAGATGGAATTGGGAAATATCTCCAGAATTTGATGATGATAACAGAAGGGTTAGATATCATTTTGTTATTGTTGATGATAAAGATAGAAGAGGAACTTTAAATAAATTATTGGGCGAGTTGGCTAAATTCAGGGGAAATTTAACTCCGGTGCGTACAGTCGAAGGAAGTGTTACTAATACAAGATTTAGATATTTATTTTGCAGTTATGATTCTTCTGTAAAATCTTCTGAAATTAACTTTTCAAGATTAAAAAGGCTAGTTAAGAAAGATTCTGGTCTATATGAAAGAAAAGTTGGAAATATAGAAGATTATGTTGCGAATATTTATGGGAGATAACTATGCGCCGTCCGGGAATTGAACCCGGCTCTAAACCTTATTCCTATTTATGGGAAGGTTTCATTCTACCGATAAACTAACAGCGCTTTTGTTTTGATATTTATTTTATTAGTTACCTTTTTATATTTACATCTTTTGGTTTGTTTATGAAAACGAAAAATAAGTTTTATGTTACGACGGCAATTGATTACCCGAATGCTGAACCACATATTGGACATGCGTATCAGAAAGTTATAGCGGATGTTCTCGCGCGATGGCATAAACTTCTAAGGGATAATGTCTGGTTTTTGACTGGCACAGATGAACATGGCAAGAAAATTCAAGAAACGGCTGAAAAATCAGGAAAGAAGCCAAGGCAATTTGTGGACGAGCTTTCTGAAAAATTTAAGGAAGCGTGGAAACTTTTAGATGTTGATTACAGCCGTTTTATAAGAACGACGGATAAGGATCACGAGAAAATTGTTCAGGGTGCAATTAAAAAATGCCAAGACAATGGAGATATTTATTTAGGAGTGTATGAAGGATTGTACTGCACTGCGTGTGAAGCATACTATACTGAAAAGGATTTGATTAACGGATGTTGTCCGTTTCATAAAAAGCCCGTAGAAAAGATAAAAGAAAAATCGTATTTTTTTAAGTTGTCAAAGTACCAAAAGTTTTTATTGGAACTTTATAAGAAACATCCAGAATTTGTTTTGCCTAAGGAAAGAAGAAATGAAATTGTTAATAGAGTCAAAGAAGGGGTAAAGGACTTAAGCATTTCTAGAACCTCTTTTGATTGGGGAATTCCTTTTCCAGGGGATAAAGAACATGTTATTTATGTCTGGTTTGATGCTTTGTTTAATTATATTTCTGGTGCAGGGAAAAAGTTAGAGTATTGGCCTGCAGATGTTCAATTATTAGGAAAAGATAACAGTTGGTTTCATACTGTTTACTGGCCCGCATTTTTGAAATCGGCTGGGTATAAGTTACCTAAGACGGTTTTTGTTCACGGATTTTTGACATTTAACGGGCAGAAAATTTCAAAGTCATTAGGGAATTCAATCTCACCTAAAGTTCTTGTTGAAAGATATGGAGTTGATAGTGTAAGATATTTTATTTGCAGAAATTTTGTTCTTGGTGAGGATGGAGACTTTTCGGAAGAAAATTTAGTTGAAAGGGCTAATGGCGAGTTAGCAAACAAACTTGGAAATTTGGTCTCAAGAGTTGCGGCCTTAATTGAAAAGTATGGAATTGAAAAAACAGATAATAAATTGCTAAAGAAATTGAATTTGAAAATAATTGAAAACCATATGAATAAATTGGAATTTGATAAAGCGCTGAATGAAATATTTGCATTTGTCGATTTTTGCAATGAGTATGTTCAGAGCACACAGCCTTGGAAATCAGGAGATAAAAAAGCCCTATATGAATTGTCCGATTCCATAAAAGCAATTGCAATTTTGCTTTGGCCGTTTATTCCTTCAAGTTCAGATAAAATTGCCAAACAATTTAAATTTGATATTGAATATGATAATATAACAAAACCTTTAAAGGCAGAAGGCCTTAAGAGTTTTAAGAAAGGAGAAATACTTTTCAAAAAGATATAACTTCATGGCAACAATAAATGTTGAACAAATTGCTCAAGAAAAGGATAATTCTAGCAAGGTTAGTATTGATAAACTTGAAATTTTAGGGCCTCAACTTAATAATGGCCGACGAAATATTCCAACTATTGTTGAGATGTTTTGTCCTTCTTGTAATAATAAAGAATATGGAAAATTTATTGGAATTGGGAAAAGTAATCATGGACTTTTTTTAGCTGAATATACTTGCGAATGTTGCGATGATACGCAGTCCGTAATGGTTGTAGGGGATTATCGCGAGTACACTTTTGGTAGAGATTAAAATGAAAGATGAAATAAGTTTTAATGATTTTGAAAAGCTTGATTTAAGGATTGCAACAATTAAAAAAGTTGAAGAAATTCCTTCTGCAGATAAGTTATATAAGTTGGTCTTGGATGTGGGGGATTTGGGAGAAAGGATTGTTTGCGCGGGAATAAAGCAGTATTATAATATTAAGGACTTGAAAGGAAAGCAAGTTGTTTATTTGGCGAATTTGGCTCCCAGAATGTTAAAAGG
>JBBSYJ010000027.1:0-2828 GCA_038045305.1 Nanobdellota archaeon
TTTAAATTTAGGTGAAGGAAACAGAAATTTATATACAAGAAATTCTGGTTTGTCGGGGCTCTACTTGGGCGGGGTCTCGAGCTTGGGTTCCGGGGACGACTACTTGTCTTTCTCCAACGATGGTGGTAGGGTGGTCGTCGTGAGCGCCGAAGGCGCTAGAAAAATTCTGAAAAGTATGAATCTGAAAGAAGAGAAGCAAAAGAAGCATACCTCAGAAAACTTGAAGAATTGAAGGAGAGAATTGATGCTGAGCTAAGAGTAAAATAATCAAAATGACTGCACAAATTATTGATATGTCTTATGATATAAGGCAAAGATTATATGATGAAATGTTGGATAAACTGGATGGACCTACAATTTCTGATTCTTATTGCGAAGGTTTAGAAGATTCGCGAGCAAGTGAGTTATTGGATTTTATAGATGATGAAACACATTCTTTTGCTTGGAAAGCAGTTGAGGCTTCGCGAGGAACGATAAATTATATTTGAATATAAATTTTTTTAAACTAATTTTCTGTTTATTTTTATGGATAGGGATTACAAGGTAGAGACGAAGAAGGCATATGACTCTATCTCACAAGTTTTTGATAAGAAATTTGAAGAGCATTTTTACAAATATTGCTTGGATCTTGCCAATGATTTTTTAGCTAATTTAATTGGGAGGAAAATTCTTGATTTGGGAAGCGGTTCTGGGATTTCATCTGAATATTTTTTTAAGAAAAAGGTACTCTCCCTTATGTTTTGATAATTCTGAAGGAATGTTAGAATTGTGCAGGCAAAGAGGATTAAAAACTTATAAAGGGGACATAGAAGAGTTGGATTTAGCAGAACTTTTTGATGGTATTTGGGCTTATACTTCTTTGTTACATATGCCTAAGACAAATCTTGGTTCTGTTGTTGAACGGATAAGATCCCATTTGAGTCCATTTGGAAAAGTTGCTATCTCTTTGAAAGAAGGTGAAGGAGAGGGTTTTGTAGAGACAAAAAATCATCCAGGAGTTGAGAGATATTTTGCTTATTATAAAGATGAAGAGGTAAGAGAATTATTTTCTGATTTTCATTTAATAAACTTTTCAAGAACTTCACGGATTAAGTCCGATGGCGGGAGTGTTTTCTTAAATTATTTATTTGGCGTTAAGATTCATTAATCTTAAATACTTATTTCCTTTTTCTTTAATATGAAAAAAGTTCATGTTGATTTCAGAGACGAAATTGCTCGGAATAAGATAAAGTCGGTGTTTTTGATAGCGATAATAGTAATTGTTTTTGCGGCTTTGGGGTGGGTTGTTGCAATGGTTTACGATCCGTCGCTGTTTTTTATTTTTATGATTATTTCGATAGTTATTTCAATTCTTTATACTTTGTTTGGATATTATAATTCGGATAAGATTGCTTTGGCGTCGGTAAATGCCAAGCCCGCGTCTCGTCAGCTTCATAGGCAATTTTATAGTTCTGTTGAGTCGTTGACGGTTGCTTCCGGGTTGCCTATGCCTCGGTTGTATGTAATGAACTCTGGAGAGATAAATGCATTTGCTTCGGGCCGAGATCCGAAACATGCAGTTGTTTGCGTTACAACTGGCGCTTTGGAAAAGCTTGACAAGTATGAACTTGAGGGCGTGCTAGCGCATGAGATGTCGCACATTGCTGATTATGATATAAGATTTACAACTTTGGCGGCTGTGCTTGTTGGAATGGTTGCAATTATTTCAGAAATATTTTTGAGAAGTTTGTGGATGGGTGGAGATAGGGAAGAAAAGAGTGGAGCAATTTTTATTGTTATTGGGGTCTTGCTAGCAATTTTGGCGCCTATTGCCGTTCAGCTTGTTCAGTTGGCAATCTCAAGAAAAAGAGAGTATGCCGCCGACGCTTCGGCTGTTAAATTTACTCGTTATCCTGAAGGATTAATTAAAGCGCTGAAGAAGATTAGAGATGATAGTTCAATTGTTAAAGCCAATCCTATAAAAAATAAAGTTGTATCATCTTTGCTTTTTGTCTCACCGTCTGAATTATTTTCAACTCATCCTGCAATAAGTAAGAGAATTGATATCTTAGAAAGGATGTAAAATAGCATAGAAATCTTTTTAAATGGTAACCAGATTATTTTTTTTATGGTAAGAACTTGTGAAGTTTTTGTTACAGAAGATTTAACAGATCAAGATAGTCAATTTACTAGACAATATGGTGCGCGAGTTAGAGGATCTTTTAAATCCCTATCCGGTTCTTTTACTAGCAGCAGTATAGAAAGGTTGGCTGCAAGTGTTTCTGAACTTTATGGTAATAATGATCTTGGTAAAATAACCACTTTATCTGCGCCTTATGTTGAAGAAGGCGTAGGATATTTCCCAGTATCAGAAAGTGAATTTAGAGAATTTTATAAAAAATTATCTCCTATGAAATCAAAAAGATTAGTAAGCCATAGGGCTTAAAATTATTTTTATAATTTTTGTGAGTTAATTTCTTTTAAAAAATGAATTTTATCGTTGAGAAATTTATTTTTGTTTATATTTAACCTAAGTGCACAATCGGCCGGTGGAACTAAAGAAACGAGAAAAAATTGCGCGGGTTTGTTGGTTTTTTTTAAAAATAAAAGAGCGCCCCGACCGAGATTCGAACTCGGGTCCCGGCCGTGCTTTCTCGCTTCACTTGAATCATCTCGTGTAACGAGCTGAAAGGGCCGTATACTTGGCCTCTATACTATCGGGGCGTATTTCGCACCATTGTATTTTGGACGGATCTCATAAAGATCTAGTCCTTATACTATCGGGGCGTAAAGTTGAATGAGTAAAATAGTTTTTAAAGGTTTTTGACTATGTTATTTTAATGAGAGTT
>JBBSYJ010000028.1:0-1191 GCA_038045305.1 Nanobdellota archaeon
TTTCACTTTTTTATTTAGTTCGTCTATTCTTTTGATAATTTCGTCGTCGAAACAATTTATTTTCATTTTAGAATTTTATCTTTTAATTATTTTTTAATGCGTATTATTGTCATATTTGGAGGAGAATCTCTGAGTCCACCAGAACTAGCTGGATTTCTAGTTACAACAAAAATTTCATTTTGATAATTCACTTGATCTTCAATCCCCTCCATACTATTATAGTTGCTTTTATGAGGTTCTGAATACCATGGGTCACAATGATACTTGAAAAGATTTTTTTTAATCATATAATCTAATGCTTTCATTTTAGAATTTAATAAAATGTATTTATAAAATTATCTAGTGTCAGAGTACTCGACGATGATTGCAACCTGCCCAACAACAAGGCCGGCGCTTTCCATTTACAAGATCATTGCATGTTCTTTCTATTCGATTATTTCTTGTTTCTGTTTTTTTGGCATCTTCAATCCAGCAAATAAATTCATTCCGCGCAAGCGGAGTAATATCCTCCCATGCTGCTAGCATCGCTTTGTCAGAAGTAAGGACTTTTCGTAAATCCACTGGCACTTTGTGCACCACACCATTGGATATTTCTTTCTTAGGATTCATTCTACTTTTTTTCATAATAAATTAAGTATGAATCATTATAAAAAATTAACTAAAAATGGTCTCAGAGAGAATCGAACTGGTGAATACCCTGTTAAACAAAAAACCTTTTATACTTAAAATTGATGGTTTATGTTATGGAAAAGAGGGAACCTAAAAAGAGATTTTGGAAATTCTTTTTATGGCTTTTAGTTATTGTGGGAGTATTTACTTTACTTGATACTCTTGTTCATGCTTTTTATGAACCCCTTGAGATATATTATTATCCAATTCCGGGGGCCTTCAAGTTTATTTCAACTCTCCCTTTATTTTGGTATGCTATGGGAAAGATTGCAGGGACGACAATAATGGGTTCTTTGTTATTTTTCTTAATAAAAAGAATAAAAAATCTTCAAGCAAAGGTCTTGACTTTTACATTGATTATAGTAGTTCTTATAGAAGTTCGTTATATGCTATCTGGATATTATGCTTTAAGATGGGATTTATATAATATGGCAAATCATTTCATAACACTTTATATCCCAACTTATTTCGTGTTTAAAAAAAGTAAGTGTGTGTAATTCTTTAGGGTATATGCCCCCACGA
>JBBSYJ010000029.1:0-9356 GCA_038045305.1 Nanobdellota archaeon
TTAGAGAATGAAATAAAATGTTAAATGAATGGTTAATATTTTCATTGATCTTATTAGGAATTTGGTTAATTGTATTTATTTTAAATAAGAAATCTAGAAAAGAAATATTGTGGACCAGTTTATTTACAATGTCCCTTGGTTTAACGGAACCCTTTTTTGTTCCAAGATATTGGTCTCCATCATCCTTATTTAATCTTGCATTAAAAACTGGTTTTGATATTGAAAGTTTGATCTTTTCTTTTTCTATAGGAGGAATTGTTGTTTCCCTTTATGGTTTTGGAAAATTGAAACATAAGAAAATGTCTGGTAAAGAAATTCATAGCAAAAGGCATAGATTCCATTTTTTAATTCTACTTTCACTTCCTATTACTTTTTTGTTATTGTATTATTTTACTAAGTTAAATCCAATTTATTCGTCATTTATTGCTATGGCCGTTTTAGCAGTTGGAACATTGTTATGCCGCCCTGACTTGAAAAATAAAATTTTATGGAGTGGATTTTTATTCTTGGCATTATATTTTGTTTTCTTTTTATCTTTTAATTTAGTTTATCCTTACGCTGTTGAAAGATTCTGGAACCTTAATAATTTAAGTGGAATATTGATTTTAGGAGTTCCTTTAGAAGAACTTGTTTTTGGATTTTTATTTGGGCTGTCTTGGGGGAGTATTTATGAGTATATTAAATGGTATAAACTATTAAAAAATAATTAGTTTTGAATTTTATTTATCTTCTTACAAATTCGTCTTTTAAACAGTATAGCGAAACTAGTTCCGCAAAAGCGCATATATAATCTACATTCTTGAAAAAAACATGGAACAAAAAAACCAAAACATGAAAGGAGGAAAATCCGACACCGAGACTACTATACAGTATGTTATAATTGGGATCCTAGCAATCTTGCTTATATATAATGGAGTAAAGATTTATGGGGTTGATAATAACATAACTGGAAACGTTGCTACAGGTATAGGCACAGTTTCAGCTTTAGATGTATTACCAAAAGGAGCTCCGGATATATATGGGAGCGAGCTTGGAGTATCATATAGTGATGTTTCTGCAAGCAATCCTCAATTGGCAGATGCAACTATGGCGAAACTAGCAAAGTATGAAGACATGCAGTTAAATAGCGCACAAATGGAGAGATATGTAAAAATTGGAAGCTCTATAGCATGTGAATATTGCTGCGGCGCTGAAACGCTTGTCTTTAGCAATGGAGAAAGAGCTTGTGGATGCGCTCATAGTTATGCTATGAGAGGATTAGCAAAATATTTGTTAACAAAGCATCCAGAAATGACTGACTTGGAAATCTTAAATGAACTAGGAAAATGGAAAGTTCTATTCTTCCCAGGAGTTCATGAAAAGAAAGCTGAAGTGTTAAAGGCAAACAGCATTGATTACACAAATTATGTGAATCTTGCCTCAAACATTTACAGGGGCGCAGAAAATCAGGCACCTACCAGTTCAAGCGGGGGTAGTCAGATGGTTGGCGGTTGCTAAAGGAATTTTTATTTTTTATTTTTCCTTTTAGCATTTAATTAAATAAAACAGGAGAAAAAATGGATTGTTGTGAAAATACAAAACAAGATACAGAACAGAGAAATAAAACAGAAAACATGAAAGGAGGTAAGAACATGGTAGAAATAAATAAAAATATCTTTTTGTGGATTGTTATCGGAGTACTATTTTTATCAGTACTCTTTTTGACATATAAGGCATCAACTCTAACTGGAAATGTAGCTGCAGGAGATTCTGGAAAGCTAGATACAACTGGCTGGACTGACAACGAAATAATGAACTATGAAATGCATGGAACAGTTCCTGCAAGAGCCCAAGGCAGTGCATCCAGCACATCAGCAGGATCCGGCATGGTTGGTGGCTGTTAACTTAAATTATTATTTTATTTTTTTATTTATTATTTTAAGAAAGTTATAATGAAAAACATAAATACAAAAACATGACAAAGATAAAAATACAAAACAAAAAAATGTTAGGATTATTCCTAATATCTTTACTCGGCTTAATTGCAATTATACCTTATGTAATGGCTCATTGTCCTCTTTGTACCGCTGCTACAATTGTGGGGGTTGGGGTAACGCGATCATTGGGCTGGGATGATTCTATTGTAGGAATTTTTGTTGGAGCAATGATTGTTTCTTCTGCACTTTGGATTAATAATATATTTAAAAAGAGAAACATTGGAGGTAATTCATTTTTAAGAATTGGCAGCATAACTGTTGCTACCTTTGTTCTTACTGTATTAAGCTTTTATTACGCAGGGATATTCGGCCCAGCTAATACATATAGAATATTTGGAATGGAAAAGATAATGTTTGGCTCTATTTCAGGGGCAATAGTTTCCTTCGCTACTTTTTTTGCCAGCAACAAAATAAAAGAAAGAAATGAAGGAAAGGTCTTATTCAATTATCAAACAATGGCCCTTACTTTTGGAGCATTAATACTAAACGCATTATTATTTTGGAGGATATTCAAATGAAAACCGAAAACTTTGTCAAAACAATTTCAGAAATAAAAGAAAAGAATGAACTGGACTTGTCAACTGGGGAAGATTTAAGCATCGCTCTAATGAATATTGTAAGCTTGGAAGAACATTCGTTTTTTAGTTTTGTAAAAACACATGATGAGAAATTTCTTGAAATATTGGAAACATGCAGAGAATTAAGAAAAAGACTTCTTGCTAAAATTGTTAAGAAAGATGATGATAGCGAGAAATGGTGCATGAGCAAACATTTGCTAGCCTCAAGCATGAGAATGTATGAAGTTGGAAATAGATTTTTGCATGAAAAGAAAATTGAAGAAGCAAAACAATCATATAATGATGCAGCAGAACTCTACGCTTTATTTTGGAAACTCAATCTTGAAAATAAATCAAAAGCCGACTTATCAAAGAATTCAATAAACTATAATACTCAAGAAAAGAAAAGCATCTTTTCTGGAATTAAAAAATTACTGGAGTGTTGCAAGGAATGAAAGAAAATCATTATAATTATTTGTGGATTGGAATAATTATAATTTCTATAATTGGAACATTTTTTATTATCAAAACGGCTTATGCAAATCCTTTAGATCTTCCCAACTATGCTTTTACTAAACCGGGCATAAAAGAAGTGTATTCTTTTGCAAAATTAGAAAGCGATAAACTTAATGGATTGCCTTGTAATTGCGGATGCATGACTGATGCGGCAGGACATGGAGGCAGATTACATTCTAGAGGCCTCATTGACTGCTTCATGCAAGGAGACATAAACAATGGTGGCAAATGGAATTCACATGCTTCCGAATGTGGATTATGTTACGAAGATGCATTATATGCAAAGAATTTGTATGAACAAGGAAAGACAAAAGAAGATATTAAACAGGCATTAGAAGCAAAATATGCAACGCAAACAATAAGCAACAATACGGTCTATCAGGAGATGAATTAAGATGAATCATAAAGAAAAAAACAATCATTCAAATCATATGTGGTTAATGGTTCTCGCATGTGTAGGAGCGTTCTTATTAATCTTAGTGCTTCCGCTTCTTGGTCTGTCTAAGAATTGGTCTGTTGGAATTGCTATTGTTGTAATGATTGGTTTGCACTTATGGATGATGCGAGGCCATTTTAATCATGATCATTTCGATAAAAAGGAGGAGAAATTAAAATGAATTGCTGTCAAGTCAAAGATGATTGTTCTTTGTGCAACAACAATCTAAAAGAAAAGAAGAATATATCTTGGAAAACTATAATTGTTGTAATAATTATTTTAGGATTATTAATGATTAGTTCATTTGGAGCATTATATCACTAATATGGAAGTTAATGTTAAATCTTTGTTTTATGGCATGCTAGGGGGAATAGGAATTTTGGCCTTTTATATTTCTGTTCTTACAATATTCCAAAGCTACGGATTTGCTTTATATGAATTTAAACGTCTATGGTTCTGGCTTGTTCCTCTTGCTGTAGGATTTGGGACTCAAATTGGATTATATACTTCTATAAAATATGACGCAACAATAAAAGCCGGCGCTGCAACTTCTGGAACAATCTCCGGCGGGTCTATGGTAGCTTGCTGTAGCCATTATTTACTTAACATTATCCCAATAATAGGAATTACGGGTTTAAGTGTATTTACTTCATTTTTGATGACTTATCAAAAAGCATTTTTCTCAATAGGAATTGCATCAAGTATTATGGGAATTGCATTTATGCTAAATCATAAAAGAAAGATGAAAGGGGGTTTATGTTAAATGGAAATAAACGGAAAATCAATAATATATGGTATTCTAATTATAATTATTTTGTTGCTTTTAATGGTTAGTTTTGGAATTATAAATTTAAATTTTAGCAAAGCAACAGGAAATGCAGCAAACGGAAATAATATGCCTGAGAAATGTAAGGTTCCGGCAGGAACAGATGTCAATTCCTGGAAAGAGCATTTAGGGCATCATGCAGAAACCCGGGATTGTTTGAAATATTTTAATTAAACGAAAAATTAACTTGCAATATAATTTATTAAGAAATAAAAGAATCTAATAGCCCACAGAATAGAAAATTAATTAAAGTATTTCTTGTTTAATT
This sequence comes from Nanobdellota archaeon, assembly GCA_038045305.1. Lineage (GTDB taxonomy): Archaea > Nanobdellota > Nanobdellia > Pacearchaeales > GW2011-AR1 > JAUSKC01. Next base: position 4,580 of record JBBSYJ010000029.1, read on the forward strand.
TTTTATGGGTTGTTGTGATCTTCATGATAATGTAGACCGGGAATGGCTTTGGGAAAGGGATCGTCGTGAGCGTGAGGCTTATGATAAAGAGAAAGCAGAAGAAGCTCGAGAACAGAGCAATAAAGTTTTGAGCGAAATAAAAGAGTCTAGACGAAGACACCCTGAAATATATGAAGAACAACGTCAAAGGATTCAGCAAAAAAAAGTACAGCAGCAACTATTATATCAAAGACGTCTAGATGATTTAGTAATCAAAGCAGATATTGAGAGTATAATGTGGCAAGACGGATCAATACCCCGATTTTTAAAAGAGTTCAGAATTGACGAGGGATTTAATCAGGTTCAACTTAATGAGATGACTGAACTATATAGAAGAGTAGGTGAGACTTTAGGTTTTAGAATTGGAGTTGATTACAATAAAACTTCATGGGGGGACAACAATTCACTGAAATCAGTTACAATTAAAGGCTGGAAATGGCCATACGTGGAGAGAGAAGTTTAAACAAAAATCTGTATGCTCGCGTTCTGCTTCAAACCATTAATATAATCCGCGAGTATTCTTTGCTGTTTTTGAATTAACAAATACTGCCCTATTTGTAAAGAAAGGTTCTCGTAAGAAGAAACATTATTTCCTCTGGCAATTGCCTGATCTTTATTGTCGTTATAAAATTGTATTTTTTCCTGTTCTGTTACACTAACGTTAACATTTGAAAGAATATCACCTGTAATCTTCTTTATCATAATCTGCTTTCTATAACCATCAATTAAATCGTCAAAATTAGTCCCTTTGGCCTTTGCTTGTTGTTGTAATTCAGTAATATTGCTCCCAGCTAATTTTAATTGTTGATCAATCATCTCTTCTACTTGCGCATTTGTCAAATTATAACCGCCGCCTTCTGCATCCTGCAACAAAAGCTCTTCTCCTATTATGCTGTTTAAGGCAACACTATCATTTATTGTTTGTTTCTTATTGGTTTGCTGTGAGACCGAGTCCTCAATTAATTGCAAGTCCTTTTGATAAATCGTATGGCCGTTAACACTAGCAACAACTTTTCCTTTTGAAAATGTCTTATTTGTTTCTATGAAATATGCTGCGGTTACAACAATTATTATCACCACTATCCCAATCAAAATGTATTTCATATTTTTTTCCATGAGATGTGTTTCTTTGCCTATTTTATAAGCTTTATGAATAATTTAAATGTATATTGGAAATATAATAATTGATTAAATTTTATTATGATTTATTCTTTCTTTTTTTCTTTATGCCATCCAATTATAGGACTTATTTTCTGATACCAGGGATTTTCATTTCCTCTGAAATTTAAATAATTAAGTTGAAAACAAGACCCTTCTGCATAGCCAATACTTCCTAATTGAATTGTTGAATTTGGTTTTAATTCGTTAGTCTCTGTATGAGAATTATAAATAGGTAATAATTTTGTAGGCCACGAATTATCCAAACTAAGATTTAATATTCCAATCTGAGCATAATTTCCTCCACGAGCAAGACACCCCCACCCTATTTGTAAATCTTTTTTATTTTCTTTATCAATCATTATTGTAGAAATTCTTGTATTATAACCCGCACATGAAGTAAGAGACACTGCAAAAAATAATGGCAACATAAGTTTTCTCATTAAGTTTTTCATAATATTATTTAAAGAAGAGAGTTTATAAGATATCTTATAGAAAAAATTATCTTATATCCATAAAAATCTAAACCTCATAAACATAAATATCATCAATTTCTTTTTTCAACTTTAAATTAGGAAATTTCCAATGATGAGAAACAATTAACGTCCCGCGTCTGCATTCCCTCTTTATTTTCACTCCCAAACGTTCCATAACATAATTCACTTGAAAAAGCAGAATAATATCATACTTTCGTAAGTCCTCCCCCCAAAATGAATTAAAGATTATCTTTGCTTTCCTTCCTAAAAATAAAAATCTAGTTCTTGAGTACGCGACAAGAAAAGGATTATTTTCTATTCCATACGCATCCGCGCCTTCCTTCGCAAGTTCGCAGACAATTCTTCCGTCGCCAGAACCCAAATCAACTGCCCTCTTACCCTTTAAATTCCCTGAAAGTTTAATCATCTTCCTAACAATCATTTTATTGGAAGGTTCAAAAGGCGCACCCCAGAAAAACTGAAACAGCATAAAAATAAAAAACGCCAGAACAAAAGTAAGAATCACTAAAAGCGCATTAATTAAAATTAAAGTTAATTGATTCATTTTATTTATGCAAAAACTGAATAATATGAAGTGAAATAATCGAACAACCAAAGGCCACTCTTATTGCTCTTGTAAACTGATTTTTCAAAGACATATTTTTATGTTCATAAATTCTGTAACTCCCTTCTAAAAATAAAAACAATGCTGCAATCAATGCAAAAACATCTATTGAAATAGGATCAAGATAACTGCAGTTAGTAAGAGAACCTTCAGTTATAAGTTGAAAATTTACCGCTATTACAACTGATACCAAAGAAAGAACAAGTGTAAATAAAAACGTTTTTTCTATATTCTTCATAAATAACATAATACTAAATGCCTTAAAAACTCTTTCTCAAAGTTCGCTCTAATAAAAACTAAGTAAAAAAGAAAAACAATCAGTTAACTTGAACAACAACTTGTGTCCCATTCGTAAGGCCTTTTCCATATATTAATTGCCCGCCCAAAAGGTGAGCAAGCTGGAGTGCTTCTTGCATGGTCCTCTTTATATCTTCTTCTGTTGGACGCAGGCCTTTTTCTGTTCGTGCAGTTATGACCACTTCCATAATTGCTTAATAACTACAAACTATTTAAGAAAGCGTTAGCACTTTAGGGTATGACTAAGCTGTTTCATTTTAAGGGGATAAAAGAAATTAACAATATTTTTATAATAAGAAAGATAAACTAATTTATGAATGAAAGAAACTGGGATAAAATATCACAAGACTATTATACAGAAATTCTAAGCCCGTTAAAAAACAGCGTCGATAATCCTTTATTTGACGACTTGGAGAAACTAAAAGACAAAGATAAAAAAGTCATAGACCTTGGCTGCGGCTTGGGAGAATTTGAGGAATATTTATCAAAGAGATTCAAAGAAATCCTAGCAATTGACTTCTCAAAAGAAATGATAGAGTCCGCAATAAAAAATAATAATTCATTAAGAAATGTAAAATTCGAAGTTGCAGACATGACAAACTTAAACTTCAAAAATGAATTTGACATTGCCTTCTCGATTAATTCCTTAATTTCAGAAAATATTTCAAACATAGACAAAATGCTGGAAAACGTACATAACTTGTTAAAAGAAAATGGAAAATTCATCGCAGTCCTTCCAGCAATGGAAGTGTATGCTTTTCAGTCTCTTCTTATCGTAGACAAAGAGCTAAAAGAAGGAAAAGGAATTGAAGAAGCGCGGCAAAAAGCAAGAGAGTTTATCAAGACAAAAGAGCACGACTTTCTCCTTGGAATTTACAATTTTGGAGGAAAGCAAAAGGCATTTTACAATTTTGAAATTAACTGGCGCTTAAAAAAAGCGGGCTTCAAAAATATAAAAATAAAGAGGGTCTTCTATTCATGGGAAGAATTCAAAGAGGCCGGGCAAAGTTATTTTCCCGGAGAGGATTTGCCTTGGGATTGGTATGTTATTTGTGAGAAATAATTATTTCTTATTTTCTTTTTCATACTTTCTAACAAAATTAGTTATAAACTTTTTATTTTCAGGATCTCTATCCCTTACTTCTTTTATTGAATAAGCACTAAAGCCATCAAAATCCTTTTTCTCTGCCTTGACTTCTGCCGCCAATCTCGTTTTAATCTCTTCACTTAAAAGAACTTCTTCATGAGACGCGCCTGCAATTCTCTTTGCCATATTCATTAAATTCCCGGTAGCCATAAATTTCAAAATTCCGTTTTCAAGACGCGCAATAACAGGACCATGATTCACGGAAATCCCATAATTAATTTTCTGCTTGAATAACTTATTATGGTGATCTAAAATATCTTTAATTTGCAAAGCAAGAGTCAAAGCGGGCTTTTCATTCTTGAACGTTCTTGTCTTTACTGGAGCAAAAATAAATGCAAAACTGCCGTTGTTCTCGTAAAGATGAGCTTTATTATCTTCAGCAAGATGTGCAAGTTTACCGAATGTTTCTTGACAACCTTCCGCACTTTTTGATATACTCTCATAATTCTTGAATTTCAAAGCCACAAGACTAACATCCTGCTTTTCGCCTTTTATTGACAAGACCATTTCTGCAGGGCTCTGCGTCTTTATAATCTTGCCTTTCTGAACTTCATCAAGCGATATCATTTCGCCAAGAGCAACTTTTTTTGTCCCAATCATTCCTATAAAACTTTTTGGATAACCCTTCTTAAAAATTACAAATGCAACAAAACCCAAAATCAAAATAACAAAAATCCATATCAAAGGATGAGAAATAATTTCCGAAAAGCTTGAATATTGCTTTGCGCCAATGGCACTCCCGGTCAAAAAAGCATTCCCCGTCAAGGCCTCTCCAGCGCCCAAAATTTGAACGTCATGATATCCATCTGGAGCAGTCAAAACATATTTTTTGGACTCATCAACAGAAAGATAAACATCTAGCGGTACTGATTCCCCTCCAATTTTTATAATGACTGTCTTATTGAATGGGACATTTCCTATATTCGTAAGAATTAAAGTATTATTTACTAATTTTTTATCAACAGCTTCTTTTTCCAAGATTGTAAATCTATTCTCAACACTAATTTCATTTGAAACCGCAACAACACTCCATTC
>JBBSYJ010000029.1:9456-12300 GCA_038045305.1 Nanobdellota archaeon
GTAACATTTTGCCCGTCTTTTTCATAAACATAAAATCTTTCAGCGTGCGTTCCGGCCTCTGTATTTTCTGGAAGCGTGAAATTTATTATAAAATCACCCGCGTGAACTGTATCAGAAAATTCCTGTATAACCGAGCCATTTGACAAAATTTGCAAGTCCACAAAGCCTTCTACACCCTTGCCGTTTTCCTTAATTGCACGGCCGGAATAAACAAAACCTTCCCCTGGCTTAAGATCTGTTTTCGGATCTGTAATATTAACATAAACTTTATCGGAGACAGTAAACTCATTGCTCAAAACATAAACACTCCCTAAAATTGACTTAACATTACAACTCGTTCCCAAAATAAAACCTTTGGATAAAGGAACTTGCGCATCTATGCTCTTTTCTTCGCCCGGTTTAAGCCCGATATATTCTTTATGAATCTCACTTTCTTTGCCCCCGCAAATTAAAACCATAGAAAAAAAATCATTTATATTTTGGCTCGCAGCAATTTTAACCCCGACACTCGCCACATCGCCAAAATTATACAAAGAGTTCGGTTGCTGCTGAATTATTACCTCTGCAGATATTAAAGATAAAACATAAAATATAGCAAATAACAAAGCAAACATCAACACTCTCTTTTTAACCATAAATAAATCACTACATTCTTATTTATAAAGATTTTGCGGGTATTCTAGAATAATTTATAAATTACTTTCCTCTAAAATAATTATGAAAAAAGAGTCAACTTTCACCCCATGGGAAGTTAAAGGTGAAATAAACTATGAAAAATTAATAAAGGATTTCGGCACTTCGCAAATCGACGAAAAAATAAAAAAGAAAATTCAAAAACTTCATCCTTTGCTAAGCCGAGGAATTTATTTTTCTCATCGCGATTTTGACAAATGGCTGGATGCCTATGCATCTGGGAAAAAAATCTCTGTATTAACTGGCAGAGGTCCTTCAGAAAAAATGCACCTTGGACATTTAGTCCCTTTCTTAGTCGCTAAATCACTGCAGGACGAATTCAAATGTGATGTCTTCATTCCAATTTCAGATGATGAAAAATTTTACGTAAAAGAAAATCTAACTTATGAAAATGCAATAAAATTCGGGGAAGATAATATTTTAGATATTATTGCATTGGGTTTTAAGCCAGGAAAGACATTCATATTTCAGGACTTTGTTTATACTGATATTTACAAATACGCCGCGCGCATAGCAAAAAGAATGACTTACTCAACGGCAAAAGCAACCTTTGGATTGAAACCAGAAAATAATATTGGCTGGTCTTTCTATCCTGCAATGCAGGCCGCGCACATTTTATTTCCACAATTTGAAAAGGGAAAACACATGACCGTCGTCCCTGTCGGAATTGACCAAGATCCTTTCATCCGACTAACTCGCGACATAGCTGAGCATAAGGACTTTAATTTCATGAAACCGGCAGCACTCCACGCAAAATTTATTCCTTCACTTTATGGCGAAACAAAAATGTCATCATCGGATTCAGAAAATTCAGTAATTTACTTGTCTGATTCTCCGGCGGAAGTAAAAAACAAAATAAACAAATACGCTTTCTCCGGCGGAAAGGCAACAATAGAAGAGCATAGAAAATACGGAGGAGACACCAATGTAGACGTCGCATTCCAGTATCTAAGAATCTTCTTTGAGCCAGACGACAAAAAACTCGCACAAATCGAAAAGGACTATAAGTCGGGCAAACTACTTACGGGAGAACTTAAAAAAATATTAATTGATAAAATAAACAATTTCTTAGCAGAACATAAAAAACGAAAAGAACAAGCAAAAAGAGATGTTCATAAGTTCTTGTATAAAAGATAGTTTCAACAATATAAATTATTATAAATAATAATTATAAAAGAGATTTATGATTTATCCAAATGAACCTTTTTATGTAGTGAGCAGTTTTCAACCCTCTAGTGGAAATAATTTAGGTAGATTTGGTTTTTCTGTAGGATTAGATCCAAATTTTGCAAAAAAGGCCTTTGAAAAAGAAATTTCAGAAGAAATCTATAAAAGATTTGACAAAATGGGAAAGAGTATAATTGCCTTATCCGGCTTTAAAGGAAAATTCACTCAACCACCCTACAAATTTGTTGAAAATCAAAAAGGAAATTTAACTAATCTTTTACGTTGGTGTGACGTTCCAGGCGACGCTTGTGATTTGGGAATAGATGGAAGTGAACTTAGTAATTTAATGACAAGAGAATTTGATGATTTAATAAAATACAAAAGTATGATAGAATACGGGCCACATAATGTTGACAGTCCGCAACAGGCCTATGCTTTATTATCTCTCTGGCTAAATTGGAGCGATCATGCTCTTGCAATATGTAATGATAAAAATCAATGATGCTTGAAAAACTCTATCTGTCTCATTCTCTTGAGTACGCCCTCATAATCTCCTTTTTCGACGAGAACTTTTGATTTGTCATGGCTCAAAAGCCGGAAATCATAATCCTTAACATTCTTTTTGAATTTCTCTTTCCCAGGATAATCCTTCCATTCACCGCTCTTTTTTGATTTGTATTGCAATACCATTATGAATTTACTTTCTATTATTATAACTTTGAGGAACATAAGATTGTGAATTGACAGTTCTATAATTAACTTGAACTTCAGGACTACCTTTACTATTGCCAGAAAAAGCAATATAACACAAAGCTGCAGCAGTGGCAATAACAATGCCTTTAATGATTAAATTATCCAACTTAATGGCTTTTTCAAGCCGACTTAACTTTTCCATTATAAAAAATCAAGATAATGATATTTAAATCTTGCGTTGATTAATTTTAAAAACTCCCTTAATCTATCAAGAATATGAAGATACTATCA
>JBBSYJ010000030.1:0-1697 GCA_038045305.1 Nanobdellota archaeon
AAAGGCCGATATATTTCGAAGACAATAATTATATAGAAATTAAAAAAGATAATGGAGATTACCACGTCTCAGTATACAGATGAGCTATAACATAGAAAATAATTATTTTATCTTAAATCCATTTAATATCTAACACCTACTTTTCAATAAAAGACGGCTCGGTGTAAACGATATTATCTAAAAGGATATACTTTCTTTTAGGGAAAGATAAAACTAATAACAATGGTTAGATACTATTCATATCTAATTTTTAGATACATTATCCCAAAGATATTTATGATATCTCTCATAATTCTCTGCTAGCTCTTTACTTTGTATCACAAATACAAAGATATTTTCTCCCAAGATCATTTGGGCGACTTTATCTCCATAAACTGCAGTTACAGTTGGATTTCCTGAAAATTCTAGGGGGAGAAATTTACAACTTGTAAATAGTTTTTTATTAACATCTTTTCTTTTCTCATATCTAAATAAATGATGACTTTGGACTCTTTTTTGAATTCTTCTTTTGTTCCAGTCACTCCAATATGCAGGGAACCTATCGGGAACATACATTCCAGAACCAATCCAATAGATAGAGCCATAATTAAGCATATCATCCCAAACAGATTTTAGTCCTTCTGGACCTTTGAATATTTCCGCAAATAGTTCTTGTTTTTTTGATTTGAAAATCTCACACATTAAAGGTATAATCTTTGAAATCTCTTTTTTTACTTCATCTAAATTTGATTTCTTCTCTTCAATGTAGCTTAAAATCTTTTCAGGATTAGAAATCTTGAACATCCTTTTCCCATCCTCTTCTATGTAAGATATTAATCCTCTTTCTATCAATTTGTTTAATATATCGTAGATATTTCTTCTGTCGATTCCTACTTTTTCATGGATATTATTAATTGATGTTGCTCCTATTTCCAATAGGGCCTTGTAAATTTTTATTTCTCCTTCAGATAAACCAATCTTTCTTAATATCTCTAAATCCATGAATTTTCTATACTTTGAGAGTATATAAATATGGTAGTATGATATTACCATAAAAGTTTAAATAGTCCTTATATCATTAACTATTAACAAGTAGTCACATAGGCTACTTGAAAAAACTAAATACAAAGGAAAAACAAAAAATGAAAACAAGAAAAAATGTTTACAAGTTACATAAACTTGATGTAAAAGACTATGATGGGGTAGCAAGTATACTTAGAAGTCAATCTATGTTTAATTCATCTTGGCCTAATGAAACTGAATATTGTCAGGGAATGGGCCATACATTTCTAATGCCTGGAGGAAAGGTAAGGCTAGATATGCAAATATTTCAGAACGTGCCAGCTCTTCATGTAACAAGAACTAGTTTGTTTGAACCTCTTTATGTTAGAAGAATAGTAAAAAGATTCGGAGGAGAATTAAGATCTGAGAGTGAATATTCTAATCCAGATCAACGAATTGATGATTTTGTAACAAAAAGAGAAGAGAAAGAAAAATATATGGAGTTTGTTAGAAATAACGTAAGAGCTGCATAAATTTATTAGTTTTATTTTTATATAGATTCAGGTAAAACATCTGTTTAGAAAGTATATCTTTTTTGATATACTTTGTGTAAACGATTATATCCTAAAGGTTCCATTATCTAATAGGTGCTTCTGTCTTCCGTCCTTGATTAACCAAAGATTTTTTTCTAGAAGATCTTTGAAAGTCCAAGAAAC
>JBBSYJ010000031.1:0-11519 GCA_038045305.1 Nanobdellota archaeon
AGAATAGAGGATTGTGGTTTTGAAAATAGCAATGCTGCGTTTAGTCCTTTTGGTGCTAATTATGCAGATGGCGGGGCAATTGATGCAATTGCCGGAAGTAATATAGAAATTTTAAAATCAAAATTTACAAATAGCAGAACAAGCCATATTGGCGGAGCAGTTCATGTTGGTGCTGACCTTAATGTAAGAGTTGGGGCTGGTGAAGATGATTGGGTGACTAAATTTATTCCTTCAAGGGCTTTAATTTTGGGTTGTGAATTTAGTGATAATTTTTCTCCGGCGTGCGCGGGGGGTGGAGCTTTTTTTGCAGGAGGAAATAGTTCGGGGGTTGTAATGAATTCTATTTTTGATAGCAACAAAGCAAATTTTTATGATCAAGGAGGATTTGGGGGAGCGGTAGGATTAGGAAATGCAAAATTTTTGGTAGCTTTTGATACTTTTTATGAAAATAGTACAATAAATAATGAAGTAAAATCTAATAAAGATCCTTACGGGCTTGGGGGAGGAGTAGAAGTTGGAGGGTTGTTGCCCCAAGGTTGGGCTTTGCCGATGATGGTTAATTCAATAAGTGTAAATAATGATTCTGCTGTTGGAGAAAAAGATTTGTATATAGAACCAAGAAATTGGTACCAGTCTTCTACTTTAGATAATGCAACTACGACAACAAATGCGATTGTTCTTCATAATTATTTTAGTGAGAGACCATTAAGAATAGAATATCCTCCAAATCGAGATAATCTTAGCACGAATCAAATCGGACAAAATCCTGGTTTCGTTTCCCCTAATCCCCAAAGTCCGCAGGACTTCGAATTGAGGGCTGATAGCACTTGCATCGATGCTGGAACTGATTTGGCGCCTTACTTAAGTGAGTACTTTACTGCAGAAGAATTAGCAGATCCAAAAATAATTTATTATTTAACTCATGATTTTGCAGGAAATCCTAGAACATTTAATGGAAAGCCAGACATTGGTGCTTTTGAGTTTTATAGAAATGCTGCAGATGATAGTTGGATGAATAAGGGATTGTGATTATTTATCTAATTCTTCTTTTATTCCTTGCATTTGCTTTTCTAGGATAGGAATATCTTTTTTTATTATTTCCCAGATGAGGGTTATATCTATTCCAAAGTAATGATGAATCATTTTATCTCTTGTTCCGACAATTTCTTTCCATTTAACTTCCTGATGCATGTCTTTTGTTTTGTTTGATATATTCTTGCTTGCTTCACCAATTATTTCAATTTCTCTTACGATAGCGTTTTGCTTTAACCTATTTAAAGATAATTCTTCTTTGGAAAGATTAACAGAAAATTCTTTTATAGCATTTATGCTATCTAATATATGCTTAACAAAAATTATATCTTCTTTTTCCATTATATTATCCTAATTTCTTGTTTTAATATTCTATTCTTCAAATAAGGACTTATTCCTTTATAAGTTACCAAATCAACTTTTTTATTTAATTCCTCTGAAAGTTCAATTTGCAGCCCGGCAAATCCAAAACCCATACCTTTCGGTGGTTCTATTAAAATATCAATATCGCTATTTTTCTTTTGTTCTCCCCGGGCGTAGCTTCCGAAAATCCCTGCTTTTTTTATTTTATTTTTTTTCAAGATTTTTATTATTTTTGGTTTTATTTTGTCCAAGAATAATTTCCTTTTTTTATTTATAATAAGATTCTTATCCGCTTCCTGCTCTTTCTGAAAAAGCATTTCTTTTTGTAGATTTAATCCAAGATATTTTCTTTTTTTAGATACTTTCTTTCCATTTCTTACAGAAATAACTCTATAAAAATATTTCTTTCCATTTCTTTCTTTAATCTCAGTATATGCCATAGTTTTTATACGTCTACTTTATTTATAAATTTATTTGTGTAGACGTACAGGGGTAATTTGGCGTATGTCGGCGCGTTTGAGTTTTATAGAAATGCTGCGGATGATAGTTGGATGAATGAAGGGTTGTAAGTGAGTACCTAATTTTATAAATGATATTTGTTTGAAGAAAAAGTATGAATTTCTTAAGGAGATTATAAAAAGGTAAAATAATTAATTAAAAGATTTATAGAAACATGAAACCTATCAAACCCAAAAAGCGACATTTAGTTATATTAATTGTTACAAAGAACAGTCCCTATAAACTAAAAAATCTTTTGGACTCTATAAGTGATAATTCCTTTTTAGCTAAATCCAATATCTGTATAATTGATAACTCAGATGTAGAAGAGGATATAATTAAAACCCAAGAGATTATTAATCATATAAAAGATAATAAAATACTTTTGATTAATAAGAATAATTGGATGAGGATAAAGAGAATTTTATTAAAAGAAATTAAGTTTAAAAGGTATAAATCTATTTTGAAAGATGTTGTATTGGGGGTAAAATATTGGAATATTCATAATACTAGAAATATAGGGCAAATAATGTGTTCTTTATTTTATAAGGATGATTCTATTGTTTTATCTCTTGATAGCGATATGGTAATCCCAAAAAAATTTTGTTTTAGTGAATCTCAAATTAAATCACCAATAGGCATAGTTTTGAGGGGATGTCCCGATTTATCAAGATTAGAATGGATAAGATTATACTCGCGATATATAGCAAAACTACAATACAACAAAAATCCTAAAAATGATGGAGAATACGCCTCCCTTTTAATTAAAAATCTTAATAAATCTGACATAAAATACATTCTATCTAAATATTCTACTTTATTGAATGATGAGACAACTATAGATAAAAAGATGTCTCTCCCTTTAAGAGAAGAATTAAATAATGGGGGATATCTAACTAGTCTAGATAATGTTACAAGAGTAATGTACCCTATATGGTTCGACAGTGACTGGTTTTGTTTTCAAAGACTTCGTAAGTATAGGTATTATCCTGTAAGATTTATTAATTCAGAAATAATCCATGACTCCTTTAGAAAAGATCCGTTAGACAAAGAACTGCTAATTTTTGAGGAAGTTGGCAAAATAATTACTACCGTTCTAAAAAATAAGAGTTCTGATTATATTCCTAATAAAAATGAATTGTTAAAAGAAATAGAAAGAAGAGAGAAACTAATCATCCGTGAAATACAACTACTCAGAGATCTCAAATTAAATTTAAATGATAATGTAAATATAAAAAAGATCTTACAAATTATCTCTTTATTGCTAGAACTCATAAAATCAATTAAATCTATTAGTCCCACAGATTTGATAGACCAAATTAAGCAATACGAATCAAAAGAGGAATATTGGAATAGTTTTTTGAATTTTCTAAAAAACTCCATTAATATAAAAAGAAAAATATACAGAAAGTTGAATTACGAGAACATAATTATATTTTCTCCCCATTGTGATGATGTTATTTTTTCTTTAGGTGGGGCGATTTATGAGGGTCGCCTGACCAATCTAGAGATTTATAATTTTTATACAAAAAGTAATTATCAAATGGAAGGCAAAAAACAAGAAGATATAACAAAAGTTCGTTGTCTAGAGGAACATAAAGCTTTAGATAAATTTGGCGTGCCCCTTACATTTCTAGGGTATAATGATGCTACTAGGAGAGAGTATAGTTCAGAAGAACACTATATGTCTCCCGAAAACAATCCAAGAAAAGATAGTAGTTTTCTCAGTGTTCAAGAAAAAATTAGAGAAATTGTTAAAAAAAATAAAGCAATAATCTTTTTATTTCCCTTAGGATTGGGTTATAATGTGGACCATGTTATTTTATTTGAAATAGGTAAAGAGCTTGATAAAGAAGGTTACCCTGTCTTATTTTATGAAGATATTGGTTATGATATGAGTCGCAGAGATTTGCTAATTAAAAAATATTTAAAAAAAAGAAAACTTTCTTTAATGAGTAGGACGCTTAAGGTAAATGATATTTTGGGAAAACTAAATTGTATGCGTATATACAAAACCCAAATCTCAAAGGAAATATTAACGGATATAAAGAATATAATTAAAAAGAGGGGGGGAGAAAGGCTGTGGGGCAAAGAGAAGAATTTTGTTATCTTAGATTTGTAGCATGGAAAAGATAAATTTTAAAATAATTTTTGAATTCATAAAAAAGACGAAGAATTTTCTTCATCCCTTATTTGATCTCTATTTTCCAGGAATACTAAAAAAAGAATACCTTATAAACATGAGAAATGGGATGATAATCAGGATTAGACCAAAAATAAGAGAGAAAATTGGAGATATTGATATATTTAAGGAAATCGTAATTGAGGATGAATATAGAATTAAAAATGTACTAAAAGAGGGAGAAATAATACTGGACATTGGAGCCAATATAGGTTTATTTTCCTTGTGTGCTTCTAATATGATAAATAATATTAAAGTTTATGCATTTGAGCCCTTTAAAGATAATTTTAAAATTTTAAAAGAGAATATTAAGTTGAATAAGTCAAATAATATTATTCCTCAAATGTCAGCTCTTTCAGATTCTAATGGTAAAGGATTTCTGTTTATATCACATGAGAATACGGGTGCACATTCAATTTATGATAAGGGGAATATGAATAAAAAAATTATTAAAACCGAAACTTTGACAAGCGCTCTAGAACGAACCAAGGCTAACTTCTTGAAAATAGATTGTGAGGGTGCAGAGTATAAGATTTTGCTTTCTACTTCTAAAAAGATTATAAGAAAAGTAGATGGAATGATCTTAGAACAACATATAACACCTGAAACACTGAAACAATATCCTAAAAATATTATAATGAATTATTTCAAAAAATGCGGTTTCGAAGCAAAAATATTAGAAAAAATATTTTATAAGGATGAAGGCGAATTTTGGATTATTTATGCTAAAAGGATTTAAGATTCTTTTAAGGCTTCCCTAATCATTTTAGCTGTCTCAGGTAAACGTGTTGTTACTTCTTTGAGAGTTTCGTATTTGAAATCTATCTTGTCACTGGATTTCCTAGGGATTATATGAAAATGTAGGTGTAAAACATCCTGCTGAGCCGCTTTTCCACTAGAGGAAATTATATTTACACCTTCAACGTTTAAAATTTCCTTGTATTTTAAGGATAATTTTTTTACTACCAAAATTAAATTTGATAAAATCTTAGGATCCACTTCAAATATATCTTTATAATGTTTTTTAGGTATGACTAAAGTATGCCCCTCACTAGCGGGATTTATGTCTAAAAAAGCCTTAATGAATTTATCTTCATAAACCCCAAATGATTTCTCTTTATTATTGGCAACATTACAAAATAAGCAATTTTTCATATGTTTAATATGTAAATGATGTTTATATTTCCTTCTATAGATTTGTAACTTATGTTTCTCAAATTTTTAAATTTCTTTGATTCTTTATATAAAAATCTTACTGCTTCATTTATCAATGTGTTATCCATAAAAATTGTAAAAAAGTAAACCCTTAACTCTCCCTATTTATGTGCAAACTGATTTCATTTACATACTTGATTTATATTAATACAAAACAAGATTTACCAAAAAGAATTTATTTGGTTTGATTATCTAAAGTATTTAACGAATTCTCTCTTTCTCTACACTGATCACAACCCCTACAAGGTGTTTTTCCCTTTTCAGAGCAGGACCAAGTTAAATCAAATGGTACCCCTAATTCATGTCCTATCTTTACTACTTCATTTTTTGCAAGATAAATAAAGGGCATAATTATCTTTGGAGGGTTTGGTTTATACTCATCATTTAATAATTTATTAAGAGTTCTATAATGGTGGGGTGTTGCTCTAGGATCAACAGTATTTTCCCAGTCGCTAAGAATTTGTCCACCAATTATAAATTCAGCACCCATGCTTTTGGAAAACCCTCCAGCTATAGTGTAATATAATGCGTTACTCTCTGCTAAAGATATTTTTATTGTTTTCTTTAGAGAATTATTTGTAGATCTCATTAATTCTGGGTATTTTATCCTATATAAATTGATATTAGATATATTGCAAATTGAATCTATTGCCTTCATTTCCCCCTCGGACCGTCCGGTATAATAAAATTCTAATGCTATGACATCAAGGCCACATTTTTTAGCCAAGAACATCGCTACTGTTGAATCTATTCCTCCTGAAAAAAGAATCACAGCTTTACCCCTATTAACTCCAATTAACTCTTCATATCTGCCGTTATCCATAATTTTTCTTATTTCTTTAGGTATTTGAGTCATAATAATGTTTCATTGATAAGCATTTTTAAATTTTACTAGTAGTAACTATCTAGTGATAATAAACAGAAAATCTTATAAATCTCTTTTATTTAATTGAGATCATGGAAAAACCATATTTTACCACGATAATTGCATTTTCAACACCGTCTGGGAGATTGCATATAGGTCATGCTCTTGGACAAGTGGCTGGAGATGTTGCTTCAAGATATGCAGAGCTTCAGGGCAAAAAAACATTTTTTCCATTTGGTATTCACTCAACAGGAAAAGATTTGATTAGAATTCTTAATGAAATTAAACCAGAAAACGAAAGGTTTTCAGAAAGAAGAAGAAATTATGACCTCTCTGATAAAAAAGCACAAAGCATATTGTCAAAAGGAACAGAAGAATCACAGGTTAATAATTTAATCCAACATTTTAGAGAAAAGTATACTAGTGATTTAATTAATTTAGGGATTAATATAGATAGAGATTCTTTTTTTGCTACAGATGAGCCCTCTTTCCATAAATATACTCAATGGTCTATAAGAAAATTAGCAGAAGCAGGATTAATTGGGAAAACAAAATCTCCAAGACCATACTGTCCGCAATGTGATGACATTAAAGCAATTGAAAGCGATTTTTCGGAGGTTTTTCCTTTAGGGAAAGTTAATTTAGATAGTGTAAGAATTCAGGAAGGAAATGTTTTATTTTTTAAAAATCAGAACTTGATTGTTCCAGTTTATACTACAAGGCCAGAGACAATATTTGGGGTAACTAATTTATTTTTTAATCCAAATAAAAATTATCTTGAAGCTGAAGTTAATGGTAGAAGAATTATCACTGAAGAGGGTAGTTTAGAGGAAATAATTTACTCCTTATTTGATAACCCTTCTATAAAAGTCAAGGGGAGAGTAAACGATTTAGAGACACGAAGATTTGTTAATCCTGTAACAGAAGAAGAAATTCCCATATTGCCAGCAGATTTTGTAAGGTCAGGTATTGGAACAGGAATAGTTATGTCCGTACCAATTCACGATCCTTTTGATTATTTCTTTTTAAGAAGAATGGCTCCAGAGTTACTTAAAGAAGCAAAAACAGTAATTGTTGATTCTAAAGGAAATCCTGTTTCTTTCAATTATGACGAACTATCTGAAAAAGAATTGGAAGAAATAAGAAAAACAACTTACAATTTACAGGAGCAAGGAGAAATGGCTGAGAGTTCAGTAAGATATGCAGGTCAATCTGTTCCGATTGCGAGAAGTCAATTAATGAAGGATCTCCAGGAAAAAGACATTGCTGGACAAATTTTTAAGATTCTTGGAGGGGAGTTTTTTTGTAGATTGCATAAAGACCAAAGAATTGTTGTTAAGTCTTCAGAAGAAAATAGTATTGATTACGGAAACCTAGAGTACCAAGAAAGAACTATTGAATTTGTTAGGGGAATGAAGCTCTTCCCACCAAAATATCGTTCGGAATTAGAGGAAATAATTCTTACTAGAAGAGCAAAACCTTGTGAGAGAAAAGCTGAAGGAAACATAGGAGCATTATCCCCTCTTTCTCAGGACAAAAGAATTGAAGCATTAGCCGATAGCAACATTTATATGGAATATTATGGAATAGCATTGGCTTTAAATAGGGAAATATTAAGGTCCGAAAATTTAAACGATCTTTTATTTGATTATCTCCTCTTACACAAAGGAGATCCAAAGGAAGTAGCTAGAATTTCTGGATTAGAAGAAGAAAAACTCTCGGAATTAAAACTATTAATGAATGAAAGATATCCTATAAACATAAATATTGCTGCAACAGAACATAAAGATGTTCACTTCCCATTTTCCTTATTTATTCACTCAGCAATCCTTCCAGAGGAATTATTTCCAAGAGAATATCTTCTAACTTCTCACGTGATGTTAGAAGGTGAAAAAATGTCAAAGAGTAGAGGGAATGTTTTGTATTTAGATAATATAATTAATTTTGTAAAAGAAAATCCAATAGAAGGAGTTTCTGAAGAAGCCTCATTAGATTCTATTAGATTCTTTTTAATGAGTTACCAGTCTTTAGATAGAGATTTTGATTGGTCCCAAAAATTATTTGTTTCTTCTGGAT
This sequence comes from Nanobdellota archaeon, assembly GCA_038045305.1. Taxonomy (GTDB): domain Archaea; phylum Nanobdellota; class Nanobdellia; order Pacearchaeales; family GW2011-AR1; genus JAUSKC01. The sequence goes on from JBBSYJ010000031.1 coordinate 8,232, forward strand.
TAAATCGTCTTCAAAGATATATCTCTTTTGTAAAGAATAATCTGAGATTTAAGGATTTTAATATTGGAAGTCCAAGACTAGAAACAGATTACGATAAGTGGATGATGACTAAATTACAAAGAGCAATTATTGATTCAACTTCTGCAATGGAATCAAGGAGGTTTAGAGAAGCAACAATACATTTTGATGGAATAACAAAAGATGTTCAAAGATATATTTCAAGTGAAAAGTCTAATGAGGGTCTTACTAAACTATCTTTAACCAGCCAATTAAGCATACTATATCCGTTCGCCCCTAGAATATCTAATGAGTTACATCAAAGTTTATTTAGAACACCAATATTAACTTGGCCAATTTGTTCTTCAGATATGGAATTTCCAGAAGAGCATGATCAAATAGAACATAAATATTTAGGTAAAAAATATATTGATTCTCTTATAGGTGCATTAAGAAGAAGTATTGGGGTTGCTAAAGGAAAGGGTTTATATGATGAATCAAGGGCAGAAGTAGTTTTTCCATCAAATTATTCATTAGAATTATCAAGACAAGAAGGAAGTTTAGCAAGCTTATTAGGGAATTGTGATATAGAAGTTGCTACTGGAGTAAGAATTCCTTACATAAAACAAGAAGGAATTATTTTTTAGAGAAAATTTCTAATTATTTATTTCTCATAAACTAGAATACATGCTCCTTTTAAGTGGAATGGGTAATACATTATTAGGTGATGATGGTTTTTTAACACGTCAATTAGAAGAAACATCATCTTCAGTTAAAGATTATGGCTCAATAAGAGGAAGATCATTCTCTAGACTTTAACTCCCACAAAATAATCATATCTCCACTTTCCTTCTGGAGTTTTTAATTCAAAAAATCCCTGATCTCCATCAGGAAATTCTTTAAAATATTCTTGGTAGATATGTCTATCTACTACTATAAAAATTCCACGATTTTTTAGCATATTCTTAATTTTAAATAGAATATTCTTCAATTGATCTTTATTAAAATAATCCAAACTCATACTACTATAGATAACATCAAACTGTTTGTTAGTATTAAATTTTAGACCCGCGCAAGAACCCTCGCCAGTTTAGTGGCGAGATGAATTGCGCTGATTAAATATTTATTTCTAAAAGTTTTTATTTCAAGAGCCGAGATACCCGGCTCCATGAAAGTTTCCAAGTAGTTGAAACTTTCTTAAGATAAAAACTTTTCGGAGGATAAAATGTACGAACATAATCGGAGTTCCATTGGAGGAAACAAAAAACATATTCAGATAACACCAAAATACAGATACTGTATGATGAAAAAAGAATCAATTAAGATTTATTGTAAGATTGCGATTGAAGAGGCATGCAAAAAACATGAAATTTCCGTAGGGATAATTAAAGTTATGGACGATCATGTGCACATGATCGTCGACGTTCCAAGGACGATGACAGATGCGAAAGCGATGCAAATAATAAAAGGATTATCGGCATATATTTTGTTTCGCATCTGTCCTAACTTAAGAAAAAGATATCCGCGAGGGCATTTCTGGAGCGAAGGATATTTCTGCGATGGAATCGGCGAGAGCAATTATGCAGTTGCTTATGAATATGTTAAGAATCAAGAATTGCATCACGCGTTTTAATAAAATGAAAGGACGCTCACCCATTTATGGGTGAGAGGATGTCACAACTTACTATTTCTTTCTTAACAAAATCCCATAAATTATTGCTATAATTAAAACAGCGATGGAGAATTCAGGCCAGTCAAATACAGGAAGCAAACTTATTGTTGCGCATGCAATGGTCTTATCCGATCTTTGGCAGGACGCAAGAGTGGCGTTGTCTCCTGTTGGGGTATAGTGAACTGTTATATACCCATCTCCGGAATTGCAATCACCTGATTTTGTTTCAGACCATGAACATGAAGGCGGAGGGGAAGTGCATGATGAGTTTTGGGAAGTTCCTGATACTAGATCACTTATCAAAAGACATCCTTGGCCTGAACTCCATGAACAATGAAATTGAGTCGTGTAAGTGCATAAGCCGGATGAAGTTATTTGTGTTTGATTAAATTTCTTATCTGAATTGCAAGAGGTCTCATCAGCATAGTCGGCACATGTTGTAGGACTAGCAGTAATTTCTTGGACAGTTAAAGACAAATCGTTGCTTGGATTTCCTATTTGGCTTCCTGAAGAATTTTTAACGACAAAATAAATTCCATTATAAATGCCGTTGTTGTCTCCTACATGTTGTGAGTACTCTTTGAATTTTTGAATGTCTGTTGTGTTGATATCCCATTGAGCAATAAAATTATTTGTGCTAATTTTTGTTACACTTACAATTGCAGAACTTCCAGCCCTTATAGCAATATTATTTATTCCGCCGCCAGAATCACCTTTTTGATAAATTTCAAATTTCAAATTGTTTTTGTTTAAATTATTTCCTACTATAAATGTATAAATATTTGAAGAAGAGCCGACAACAAATGTTGAAGTGCTTATTTGGGGATATGTAGATCCGCTTTTTTCTGCCCAGTAAGTTGTGTATTCCCATTTACATGTTGGTGAGCAACCTGCTTGTTGATCACATTCTTCATCATCAGCATTTCCTGATATTCCATCTGCGCCAGCAGGTTCTGTTATTCCGTTTCCACAAACAGGTCCTTGAGGCGGACTTATTGTATGTTTACAATAGATTTTGTAACCGGTTGGGTAAGCCGTTGCTGGACCGACGTGCGCGTTTGTAGCTGACGACAAAGATAAATCCATGATAATTGGATAGCCCGCTGGCGCTGTTGACGAGGTTGAAGATACGCATGATAAATCACCATAACATATGTTTGCTCCGTAAATGTTTGGTTGCCTGTCTGGGATTTCTGCGTGGCCGTTAGTGAAAGAATATCCGTAGAAACTTCCGGGAGCGAATTCTCTTATTATCCTGTTTGATGCAGTGCCGTCGCAAATATTTCCTATACTTCCGGATGGAAAGTCGCAACAAAAGACGTATGGATAAGTTCCGTTGTTAGGGAATTGCGACGAGACCTCGATGTGCGCGTTCGTTGCCGACGACAAACCGAAAACAATCTTTCCATTGGTTTGTGAACATTGCGCGCGTGTCTTAATGCTGCACGAGTCCGCGCTTATGAATGTTATTAGGGTTACTAATAAAAGCAACGAGCAAAAAATTACCAGACCCTTTTTTTCCATTCATAGAAACAGCAAACTTAATTTTATAAACATTTCCTCGTAATCTTTATAAATTCCTTTTTGCTCTTTTGTTTATGAAAAGAAGGGATTATATG
>JBBSYJ010000032.1:0-2887 GCA_038045305.1 Nanobdellota archaeon
GCAGTTTATCTTTTAATGTACAAATCCAGCTCAACAAAAATTGTTAGTTTTGAATGCAAACCTTGGGATGCTCCTGTCGGTGGAAATGATTGTGAGAAATGTAATGCAGGAATTTTACCTTGTTCAGAATATCAATGTAGAGCTTTAGGACAAGCATGCAAATTAGTTAATCCAAATTCGGACAAACCATTATGTGTTAATGCATATAAAGGAGATGTTAAGCAACCAGTAATAACAACTTTCGATGAGACATTGCTTCCTGATTATATATACACGCCGGACAATACAATTTCTCCGCCAGATAGTGGAGTTAAAATACAATATCAAAATTCGAAGGATGGTTGCGTTCCTGCTTACACTCCATTATCATTTGGAATTAAAACAGACGAACCGTCATTATGTAAGATTGATTATGTAAGAAAACAAAACATGACTTCAATGCAATTCTTTTTCGGAGGATTAAATTTATTTGCTTACAACCATACACAAATACTTTCACTTCCAGGACCAAATGCCACAGAATCAGGACTTCCTGTCTTAGATAACGGAGGCAACTTTAATTTATATGTTAAATGCACCGACGCTATAGGAAATGAAAACACTGCTAACTTTTTATTCAGATTCTGCGTCGATAAAGGGCCGGATACTACCCCACCAAGAATTGTCACAACAAATTTAATCAACGGAATGCCTGTTGGATACAATCAGACATCAGTTAATATTGAGGTTTATACTAACGAGCCGTCGACATGTAAATGGAGCAGACGTGATCAGGCATATTCAGATATGGAGACATCAATGAGTTGCGCATCGTCGGCTTTCGAAATGAATGCGCAAATGCTATACAAATGCACAACAACTTTAGATGGAATTAAAGCACAGACAGAGAATGATTATTACTTTAAATGCGAAGACCAGCCAAAAGCTCCTGAAAATCAAAGGAACTTTATGCAGCAATCATACAAATTTACAATAAAAGGAACGCAGCCGCTTTACATAAATGCATTGAAAGTAAATGGAAATGAAACAGCTACGACAATCAAGGACTCAACTTCACCAGTTAAAGTAACGATTAGTGCAGACACAAGCGCGGGGGCAAATGAAGGACAAGCACAATGTTATTTGTCAGATACTGGAGATGAAGAAAGTTATATAGAATTTGTAAATACGAATAATGTTAATGCACACAGCGAGCAGGACTTGTATTTGGCTTCAGGAAGTTATACTTATCATATTAAATGTGTGGATCTTGGAGGAAACAGCGACACTAAAACAATAAGCTTCAAAGTTGAGACAGATACAACAGCACCAATTGTCGCAAGGGTATATCATAATCAAAATGATTTAGAGATTATAACAACAGAAGAGGCAAATTGTGTTTACGACGTTAAGGACTGCAAATATACTTTCGCGGATGGAATTAAAATTGATAGCACGAACGACATTCAACATTTCACCCCGTGGACGGCAGGAAAAACATATTATATAAAATGCCAAGATGCCTTCAAAAACGCGCCAGCACCAAACCAGTGCAGCATAATTGTAACACCTGCAATTACAACTAATTGATTGAATAAATTTATAAGTATCTTCGTTCTTTTTTGTTAATGAAAAGGGGTAGGGGACAATTGGACTTATCATTCGGGATGATCTTTTCAATCTTTCTCATTATAGTTTTTTTGGCTTTTGCTTTTTATGTAATAAAGTCCTTTTTAACAATAAATGAAGGCGCTCAAGTCGGAAGTTTCGTGAATGATTTGCAAAATGACGTCGATAAAGCATGGAAGGGCTTCCAAAGTTCGGAGCAAGTAACTTACGACGTGCCTAATGCCGTCGAGAAAGTTTGTGTGGTTAATCTTGCAGGAAAAGGAATTGGAAGTAATGCAAATTTATTTGATGAACTTTATAGATTTTCCAGTGATCCTTCAGACAATTTATTCTTTTATCCTTTTGGCGACTTGCAGATTAAAGAAGCAAAATTAAAAAACATTAATTTAGCGTCGATAACTTCTAATGAAAATCCGTATTGTTTTTCCGCCACTAATGGAAAAGTAAGCATAAAAATAGTAAAAGACCGAAATTCGCAAGATAATTTGGTGAATTTGGAGAGATAAAATGTCAAAAAAAGCAGCATTTGAAATTTCTTTCTCGTGGCTGTTCGCGCTTATCGTCGGAGCGGTTATTCTTTTTTTCGCAATTTATGCCGCGTCTAATATTATTAAAGTAGGACAACAAGCAACAACTCTTCAAGCAAGTGAAGATATTGGAATTTTGTTAAACCCTTTGGAAACTGGATTTGAAAGTGCAAGTTCAAATTTTTTTACAACACCGGTAGAAACAAGAATTTACAACAGATGCGACGACAATAAGTTTGACGCCTTTGGAAAACAAGGCATTAACATACAGCAAATCAGCTTTAACAAATGGACAGACACAAATCAAGGAGTGACTTTTGAAAATAAATATATTTTGTCAAATTATTCTGTTGAAGGAAAGAAATTTTATGTTTTCTCAAAGCAGTTTGAATTTCCTTTTAAAGTTTCAGATTTAATTTACTTAACTTCTTCAGATAATTTATATTGCTTTATTGATACGCCAGAAGATATTAAAAAAGAGTTGGATTTCCTTGGTCAGGAGAATTTGGTTACAAACTGCACTTCAGAAGAAAGACAAAATTCGATAAAAGTTTGCTTTAACGGAGGAAATTGCAATGTTAATGTTGATGTAAATAATGGGATAGTACGAAAAGGAAATGATTTGATTTATTTTAAAGATGATGCATTAATGTTTGGCGCGATTTTCGCGGACAAAGATGTTTATGAATGTCAGGTCAAAAGATTAATGAAAAGAGTTGATAGTTTAGCGTCGCTGTATGAAGACAAGGCCG
>JBBSYJ010000032.1:2987-9752 GCA_038045305.1 Nanobdellota archaeon
AAAAGATTAATGAAAAGAGTTGATAGTTTAGCGTCGCTGTATGAAGACAAGGCCGCCTTAATAAGAAGCAAAGAATGCAATTCAAATATTGATAATGAATTAGTTGCGCTGCAAAATGCTGCGATAACTTTTGAGAATTCCAACAATTTAAATTATATTTCAGATATAGCAGAAAATATAGGAGACAAAAATGATGCAAACAAACAATGCCCTTTATGGTAAGAACGCACAAATGAAGATTCAGCAAATGGCACTTATGCTGCTTGCAGTTACTTTATTTTTTGTAATTGTTGGCCTAGTTGTTATTACTTTTGTTTTTTCAGGAACAAAAGATTCAGCACAAAATCAACAAGAACAAAATGCTATAACTTTAGCAATGAAAATTGCAAACTCGGCTGAACTTTCGTGCGGAAGAGCTTTCGGAACCAGTAAGATCAATTGCATTGATGAAGACAAAGTTATGGTTTTAAAAGAACAGGCAGGCAAATATTCAGATTTTTGGGGAGTTTCAAACATAGGGATTTACACAATTTTTCCAAGTACAAAACAGGAAGAATGCAATTTAGGAAATTACCCTGATTGCAATTACATAAAGTTATTTGACAAAGAACTTACTGGATTTGGACAGGCAAAGAATTTTGTTACATTGTGTAGAAAGGAAAATTTAGGAGGAGATGTTTATGACAAGTGTGAATTGGCCATGCTTGTTATAGAGGAAAAGGTGGTTGGAAAATGAAAAGAAATGCACGTGCGCAAGAAGAGATGGTGGGATTTGCTTTGATCATTTTAATTGTAATGATAATTTTAGTCGTTTTTTTGGCTTTAGCGCTTCATAAGCCGAGTGGAGGAAGTAATGTTGAAAGCTATCAAGTTACGAATTTTGAACAGTCCTTATTGCAATACACAAGCACATGTGTTGATAGTTACCAGCCGAATTACCTTGATGTTACACAGCTTATCTTTTTCTGCGAGAAGGAGGGTCAGTGTTTGGATGGAAGAAACGCGTGTGTTGCCTTAAATGAAACGTTAAGCGGGATTATGAAAGAAAGTTGGAAAGTCGGGCCGGACAGTCCGTACAAAGGGTATGAGATAAACATAAGTTCAAATCAAGGACAAGTGTTATATGTTTTAGAAGGGAATAAAACAAATAATTATGAAGGGGCTGTACAACCTTTAGGTAAGTCATCAGGAGAGAAAGTAGAACTTTTAATTTATTCTTAAATTTTAATATTAATTATAATATTATCAACAATTATTTCTGGCTTATGTCTTATTCTGTTTTTGGTCTTTTCTTCAATCAATTCAATAAAACCAAATTTCTCTAACAGTTTAATGTCATCCATTACTGCCTTAAAATTTCTACCTAATTTTTTAGCCAAATCGTAAATTGAAGTTGGATGTTGTGTTTTAATAACATGCAAGACCCTTGCCTTTTCATTGCTCAAAACTTGCCTTAATGCTTTCAATCCAGCAAAGTCATAGTCCTCTTTAGATGTTTTAGAACTTCTGAATATATTAAAAGTCCCTTTAGATTCAAAAATTCCTATCTCTTTTGTTTTTGTCCGGGCCATTTTATTCTATTTTGGATATATGTCTTTCTTAAATAGATAATCGTAATATATATCTTTTAGTTATATGTTTATTTTAATAATATATTAAATTTAAAACATATATCTTAATAAATGTTTCTTTAAGGGATTTTTATATTCTATAATTATTATATTATAGTAACAGAATATTTATAAATAAAACCATAAAAACTAGACGTTTTAGGCACGGAGTATAGAATAATACAGCAAGTTTTTTAAAGGAAGTTTGGTTTTGGGTAATAGCCTTAAGGGCTAGGAGAAAAACCTATCCTCATTAACTATGTTAATGGGGTTTGGGTTGTCTTAGACAACATGGTTAATAGAGTTGAAAGGAGGTTAATAAAAAATAATAATGAGAAAATCTTTTAGAAAAATTTCGGCAGTTATAGCCGGTGTGGTTATGCTTGGCGCTACCGCGAGTTTCGCTGCAGCTGCTGCTTTCCCAACAGGATTCACAACATCCGGGGGAACAGGAGTTGTTTACGGAGCTAGCGCTGCTTCATCAGACCAAACTCAAGCTACAAACATTGCTAACTATCTTTCAAGCAAAATGACTGGTGGAGGAGTCCCTACAACAGGAGACTACGTAATTCTTGACAAGGCGAGCGATCACTTAAATATAAGAGATGCTCTAAACGGTCCTTTCGGAAGTACTGTAGACGATGGGGATTTAGCACAAGTACTAGCTGATGGAGATTATACTGCAAAAGACAGTGATGAGTTCAGTTATGAACAATCAATCACTTTAGGTTCTCCAGCATTGTCTCACTTTAGAGATTCAGACTATGAAGATATAATAGGAGTTACTGAAAGAACACCAACAGTTGGTATAAATATAAGTGACGGAGGTTTAATCCTTAGTTACAACTTAACTTTCCTTGATCAAGCTGAATCTGATACTGCATCCGGAGATTATGAAGACTTTGAAGGAAGTGATCTTCCATTCTTAGGGAAAAAATTCTATGTTTCAGATGCTAAAGCTAACACATCTGCAAACGATAATCCGGGTACTTTCGTTTTATTGGATTCTGCTAACACTGGAATTGTTGCAGAAGGTGAAACGACAACTATAGTAGTTGACGGAGTAAGCTATGATGTTTCGATTGAATTCGTTGATAGTTCAGAAACAATATTGAGCATTAACGGAAAATCAACAACATCACTTAGCGAAGGCGAGACATACAAGTTAGGAAGTAGTGTTTATGTTGCAGTTAGAGATATTCTTTCTCAGGACTATTCTGGAGGTATAAAGAAAGTTGACTTCAGCATTGGATCTGGAAAGATTGAACTTGCTTCAGGTAGCGATGTTAAGATTAATGATGAATCAATCACTGATCTTAAAGCATGGATTGTGTTCGGTACTGGTGAAAAATTAAACCAGATACAAATCCAATGGAAAGCACAAGATGATTTATTCATTACACCAGAATCAGAAATTGAACTTCCAGGGTTCGGAGGAATTAAGTTGTCAATGGGCGACTTAGTAAGACCAACTGAGGAAAAACTTGCAATTGACAATGATGGTGATACGAGTATACAACTTGTTGCTCCATTAAAAGATGGTACTGCAGACATTAATATCTTGGCGGCAAACGCTACAGGAGATATTATTGCTATAGGTAAATCTACTACTGAAAGGTTAGTTACTTCCAAGAACGGAACACTTATCTTTAGAAAACAAGTTAACAGCGCTGAATTTGATAAATACGCTGTCATTACTTATAATACTACAGATGATGGTGAGTCGTACTTGTTATCATTCAAGACAAATGAAGATACAGGTGCTGGAAGAAATGAGACAACAGTTAAGAACGAAATTACTGGTGAATCATGGACTGACAGAAAAGCAGGAGATGACTTTAAACTTGGAAACGTTCAATTTACAATTGAAAGTATCAAGGATAACGCAACAGATGAGTGGGTTGTACTTTCTGCAGGAACAAACGTAAATTTCTATAGTTTGTTCACAACAGGCGGATTAAGAGTAACTCTTCCATACGAAGCATTAGCTGGTAACACCTTAAAAGGTGCAATAGCAGTTAAGAACTTGACATGGACGGGAGGTCCAAACAAGACTGCAGGAGCAGAGATTAACACAACTACAACTGCAGGTCCAGGTGGATCTTCAGATACATACAGATTGTATATGCAAGGTGAAGATAAAGATGACAACTTGAATTCAGGTGATATCTTTAACTTTACTATAGACGATACTAGTAATAATGAAATAGAAGTATCGGGTATTGATGCCAATACAAGTGGTTCTTTGGAGATTGGTGACACTGACGTATTTGAGTACTACATCAAAGATGATGTTGCTCCAAGAATATTGCATAATGTGCAATCTTCCGGACAAGATACTGCAGAGGTATACTACCCAGAGAAAAATTCCGAAACTTACGCTCAAGTTTACTTGAGTGCTGCAAGCGAAGGAGCAAGTAGTAGTGGCGGAAATATGGTTTTCAAAGACAGTGAAAAGAGTTCATGGGAAGCTATGAATGTTATTATTGTTGGAGGAAGCTGTATTAATAGTGCTGCTGCAACTGCTTTGGGAGTTTCATCGGGAACATGTACAGACGCTTTCACACAAGCTACAAGTGTTGGAAATGGCCAATTCTTAATACAGAGTATGGCAAGTCCATTCACTAGCGGAAAGATAGCTGTTGTTGTCGCTGGTTACAGCGCTTCAGATACTGCTGCGGCTGCTGCATATTTGACAAACAATGCTGCAAGTATTGATACTGCTGCAGGAAACAAATACGTAGGAGTTGTCGGTGCTACTGGAACATCTACTGTTACAAAAATATAAACAAATTTATTTTTTATTTTTCTCTTTCTTTTTTTTAATCTCTTACTGGAGAGTTTGCAACTTGTTAGAGAAAGATTTAAATATAAATGATACTAAGTATAACTATGACAATTATAAAAACCAAAATCAAAAGGTGGGGCAATTCCTTAGGGATAATTATTCCTTCAGAGGTTATTCTAAGTAACAATGTCAAGGAAAATGATAGTGTAGAATTTATAATGCTAAAGAATTCAAAGAAAGCATTTGAAGAAACATTTGGATTATTAAAAGAAAAATTGAAAAAACCATCTCAAAAAATGAAAGATGAACTGCGAGAAGAATTATACAATGACTGAATCATATTTTTTTGATACTTACGCCTTTTTCGAAGTTTTGAGGGGCAATGAAGATTACAAAAAATATTCCAAGTCCAATATAATAACTTCCAAACTTAATCTCTTTGAGCTTTATTTTAACCTTATGAAAGAAACGGATGAAAGAACTGCTCAAAAATGCTTTGAAAAATATTATGAATTCGCTAAGGAATTTGATGAGAAAATTATAATTGAAGCAGCAAAGATAAAGCTTAAACTTAATAATAGAAATGTTTCCATGACTGACTGCATTGGATATATTATGGCAAAAATGATGGGGATAAAATTTCTTACAGGCGATAAAGAATTTGAAAATCTTGAAAATGTAGAATTTGTTAAATAAACAAAGACCTTATGATGTTTACAAAATCAAAAAGCTTTTAAGAGGTAGGACATAAGTTAAATTATGAAGCAAATCAAAACCAAAGAGGACTATGAAAAGAAGAAGAAAAGAAACCAGATAATTGTAGGAGTTGTTTTAATTTTATTAATGATTTTAAGCAGCGCTGGATATGCATTTCAAAGTTATGATGGAAGTACTCAGAAAACAATAAATTATAATAGATATAACTTCGTAGGGCAAAATGGCGCTTGGAATGTTTTAGTTGGGAATAATCAATTTAATTTTGTATACAATCCAAAACAAACTGAAGTTATCGACGGTAATTTTGACAAAATAGAATCGTATTCTAATCAAACAATTTATATTTACTCGCAAAGCGCCAACGCTGAATCAGAAATAAGAGACAACTTGGGAAAGATCGCTTACCAAATTGACAATGCGTGCCCAATAGGAATTGATTGTCCTGAGGGCTACGTGAAAAAAGGATGTGAAAATAGGTTTATTATAATAACAGAAAATGAGAAGAACGTAAGACAAGAAAGTGGGTGTGTTTATATTCAAGGTGGAAAAAGTGAACTTATTCGGCTTACCGATGCTTTCTTGTTTAAAGTATTAAGAATTAATTCATAATTTTTATAAACTGATAAAATTAAAGAATAATATGGCTGTAAAAAAGAAAAGTAAAATTTCTAAAGATAAAGAAGTGAATGAAGTTAAAAACACAAAGAAAGAAGAGGTCTCTGAAATTTTTAAAATAGAAAAAGAAGGCAAAGAAAAAATTGTAGAGGCAAAAGGCAAAGTCGACGAGAAAATAGAAAATAAAGGGCAAAGAATGGAAGAAAAAAAACAACTTATAATTATATTAAGTATTTGTGTAATAGTTATAGCACTTGTTGCTGGATGGTGGATTTATATGGGCATGCAAAGCACTTTTACCGTTAATGGAATAAAATATGACATTGTGAAACAAGGAAAGATAACTTTTTACCACACAATTATTCCTATAGAAAAGGGTAGTGAAAAAATTAATTATAATGTTTACCTAAGGACTGATCCGCGAGAATTAGTTAAGATTCCTTTCAATGGAAATTTAAGAATTACCGAAGCAGTTGTCTTGAATATGACAGATCCAGTAGGCCTAAATTGTGACGGCGACGGAGTTATTGCAGTTGGCAACTTAAGAGACCAAATTTTAGTAGGAATGACGGGTGCAAAAGTTTATTCGGCGGATAAAGAGGGCTGCAGCCCAAACGGACTTTATACTTTTATGAATATTGAAAAAGGTGATAAAACCGAAGTAAATGAAATTGGAAAAAGCTGCTATCAAATAACTGTAAAGGATTGTGAGGTCTTGCCAGCGACGGAAAGAGTGATTATTGAAATAGCTGAGACAATGAAAACAAAATGATTCTTCTAAAATTATATAAAGACACTTTAATTTAAGAGCTTATGAATTTTATAAATCTCTTAATTGACTTCGTACTTCACATAGATAAATACGTAAGCATTATGATAAATTCTTTTGGATTGTTTACTTATCTTATTCTTTTCTTAATAATCTTTTTGGAAACAGGGTTGGTTATTACACCATTTCTTCCAGGGGATTCATTAATTTTTGTATCAGGCGCATTTGCTTCACTAGGAGAACTAAATATTTTTGTTTTATATATT
>JBBSYJ010000033.1:0-2507 GCA_038045305.1 Nanobdellota archaeon
GTGTAATCCCCTTTTACCATGCATTACTAAAGAAAAAATTATTTATTAAACTATCTTTTAGTCCTCATGCGCCCCTGAATTCACGCCGAAAGGATCATAATCTGAAAAAGGATTATTTTTTCTTTTTAACTGCCTGTCTTTTGATTCGTAATCAACATTAAATTCCTTTCCCAAATTTGCATTTATCCCTTGAAACTCTTGCGCAAATGTCTCCCTTCTTTCATGTTTCACGTCGGGAAAGAATTGATTTTGCGCGTTAGGCAAATAAATATCATCAGGTCGTATGTTTTGCATTCGCACATCCATCCCCATAATTTTCCTGCGTTCTTTTTCTGTAGGATCTTCAATTTCATATTTTTGTTCTGATTTCTCCGACGACGAATATGATTGGTAACTTACAGAATTTCTTCTTTCAGAATTATCATTCAAATTCCCTCGCGCAACAAGCGATAAATCTCCTTCTAAACTTACAACCCTCTCAGAATTTTCCCCGGCGTTACGCTCTAATTTTAAAATCTCGGCAAATCTTTTTTTATCAATATGAGTTTTTCCAAAATCTTCTTCACCTTCATCGTCTTCAACTTCTTCTTCTAATTCAGATTCCTCTCTTTTAGATTTCTTTTTTCCCTTAACTTTCACATCCGTCTTTTTCATGAACTACAAAGATAAAGCAAATATAAAAATGTGTTGATAATCCAATAAATCAACCAGCTTACTAACTTAATTGTCGAAATTATATAGTAATAATAAATAGAAATGTTTATAAATAATCCCAATACCTAAATATTATGACAAATATAGTAATGCCCTTGGAGAAAATTCTTACAATATCTGCGACAGAATATTGTAATATGATGAACAAAAATCTTCAAGATTATATTCCAAGAGGAGTATATGGCGGAGACCCAGAAAAATTATCGTGCCCTAAAGAAACTGAAGTAGTAGTAGCTTACCAAAAGTCTAGTTGTGCATCGGGTGGTAATTACTTTTCATCTGGAATGGGTACAGCTCTTATTCCAAGAAAAGAATAAATTTTCGATTTCTTAAATTCTTTAAATAAATTATTGTAATAATTTTCAAGTAAAGCTCACCATTAAAACATGTCAGCAGGTTTTTGAGCTAATCATTTCAAGTAAAGCTCACCATTCCGTGGGCTTTTTTGTAAACATCAAATAAAGTAAAAGCATTATCTTTAGCAATTACACCCGCTGTTTCCCTCAAGACTTTTAATTCAAACCAATCATCTTTTCTAATCGGAAAAACACTTTTTTTCTCTTCACTTTTGCTCTCTTTCTTGGACGGAGATTCATAATATCCAATTAAAGCAAGGAATGGATTGACATCTTCAGAATTTTTCTTGCTCTCTTTTTCCTTTTCAGAGTCCTCATTTAAAAAATAATCAATGTCGCCCTGTAATTGTTCCAAACTCTCTGTCGTCATTCCTTCAATTAATTTTAATCCGTCTTCTATATCTGATTCATTAAGTTTCTCATCAATAGCTTTTAATTCATCTTCATTTAAAGAATAAGCAGACAAAGTTACTTCCGCCCTTCCTCCAAAAGCATAATGCCCTTGCCCCGAGACCCTTTGAGGGATTCCCCTAAATTTAAAATCAACAACATAACAGCTGTAATATTTTCTTTTTGGCTTTATTTTTTTAATTTCTGGCGGCAAATCGTCTGATTTTAATTCCACCTTTCCTAAAAGAGTCAACTGCAAAAGAATTGTATTAAAGGTTTTAATATATTCTGGATTTCTTGCTCCTCCTATTTGTGTCATTTCAAGTTGCTGAGCTGTACGCAAATATGGCTTTGCCCATCTTACATAAAGTTTCAAACTGCTAACTTGGCTCCTCAAATACGTCTTCTCTAGCTCATATCTTTTTCTCAACTCGCGCCCCGACTCTTTGAGCCAGAGTTCAAATTCCGCAACCCTTCCTATGATAATTCTTTTTACTCTATCATTCAAGTCCAATTTATTTGCTTCTTCAAGTGAGTCAGCTGCAAGAAATGCATCAATCAAAGTTACAAAACCAACTTGCGTCGACGCCATGATTTTCAGGGCAGAATTTCCTTTTTGCGAATCAACCCTATCCATCCAAATTTGTTTCAGCGACAATCTTGCTGCCTGTTTTATTCTTTCATCTTTATCGTTTAAATCATCATAATATCCAAGACGTATTTTGAATTCTTTCAAATCATAAATTAAATTTAATATGCTTCTCACGACGGTATTTATGTCCCCCATCAACTTTGAGCCCTGTTGCTGCATAACAGTAAGTCGCTGCCCAAGTTCTCCAAAATGTCCCGAGCCGGGAGAGGAGGTAAAATTATCAACAAGCTTTTCAACTTTCAAACCAAATTCCTGCATCAGATCCAAAAGAAAAAAATAAATCGGCTCAAGCGTTTCCGACGACGAATCATAAACTATTGTGTGCTTCGCTTCCGTGCCAGCAAACGGATCAAGCTTCGGGAAGCCTGTTTCCCCGGAAAATCTAAGGGCTTGCG
>JBBSYJ010000034.1:0-1868 GCA_038045305.1 Nanobdellota archaeon
CGGGAGTTTTCAAAGGAATTCCTGTAAGTGAAAATGTTCTGAAGATTGGAAAAGAACTTAACTTAAAAATAAACAAAAAAACTTCTGGTTTAGATGAAAAGAAAATCAAAGGGACTGACTTAGTTGTTATAGTTGCTAACGATGTTCCAAGATCAATATTCAAAAACAAAACCAAGAAGATTATTCAATGGAACATTCCAGACGTGACTCAAAACAACAAGGAAAAGATAAGATTTATAGCAGAGCAAATCGTAAATAAAGTTAAAGGATTAATTGAGGGATTAAAATGAAAACGGATTTAGTTAAGGGTTTCAAGGACTACACTGGTGAAGAAGCAATAAAGCGTGCAGAGGTCAGAAAAATCATCATAGATAATTTTGAAAGATACGGCTTTGAGCCGGCAGAGACACCTATAGTAGAATACGAGGACTTTGTAAAAGGAGAAAATCAAAATGATGAAGCCGTCTCAGATATTTTCAAACTTAAAGATAAAGGCGAGCGCGCTCTTGCATTAAGATATGAATTTACTTTTCAATTAAAACGATTAATGCAAAACAAAAAACTTCCTTACAAAAGATACCAAATCGGCGAGGTTTTTCGCGATGAGCCGGTCTCTGCAAATAGATTCAGGCAGTTTGTGCAGTGTGACATAGACACAATTGGAAGCACAATAAAAGATGAAGCAGAAGTTCTTTCCCTAGTCAGCGACGTAATGAAGCAATTAAAAATAAAACCTGAAATTTTAATAAACAATAGAAAATTAATAAATGAAATTCTAAACTATGAAAAGATAAAAGACAAAGATAAAATACAGGTCTTAAGAGAAATAGACAAATATGACAAACTTCCAGAAAAAGAATTAAAAGATAATTTGAAAAAATATGGGGCAGATAAAATATTAGATGACATGAAAAAAGGAGAAAAATTCTTCAATAAGTTCGACTCTTACAAAGAAATACTTGAATTGATTAATTTATGTAAAAACTACGGCCTCAAAATCATGTTTTCACCAACTATAGTTCGTGGCTTAAGTTATTACAATTCATCTGTATTTGAAATTAAAGCCGAAGGAATAAAAGAAACAATCGCAGCAGGCGGAAGTTACATGTTCAATGGAATTCAGTGCACCGGTCTTGCCTTCGGCCTTGACCGCCTTTCAATAATTTCACAAATTAATTCTTCAAAAGAAAGATTATTAATAATCTCGCTCGGTCAAGATAAGGAGTCAATAAAACTAGCACAGAAACTGCGCATCGAAGGCAAATCAGTTATAGTTTATTATGGAAAACCTAGTAAAGCGCTTGAGTACGCAAACTCTTACAACATTCAAAACGTTATTTTCATTGGAGAAAAAGAAATTAAGTCCAAGAAATTCAAAATAAAAGATCTTAAAACAGGAAAAGAAAAAGAATTAAAAATATAAATAAAATAAAAAATAAATTTTCTAATTGAAAAAGCCTCTAGCTCCGAAATATCTTTTTGCTTCTGCATTGAATCCTAAATACCAGATTATTACTCCATTTATTATTATAGGTACAATAGAAGAAATCAATGATCGTAAACTAGCAATTATTCCTAAAGCACAAAGTACAAGCGCAGTTACTCTCGCCCAATTCTCACCATCCCAAAGTCCTTTACCGACAAAGAATGCAAAAATTCCGAAGACAATTTCAATTATCCCTGAAGCCATTCCAAAGCCGGACATCATGCCGAACCCGTAACCTCCAAAACCCATTATTGAACCATTGAAAGCAAGAGTTATCCCAGAAATAACAGCAAATACAGCACCTATCCAAGCAAGCACTGCAAGAATCGTAACACCTATTGGTCTTTCATTTTTAGCCATATACACACCTCCTTTTCAACTT
>JBBSYJ010000034.1:1968-3309 GCA_038045305.1 Nanobdellota archaeon
CAAAATTCTCAATCAAAATCTTATTCCTGACTTCAGGATGAAACAATACGCCATAAATAGGAAACTCTGAATGTTTTATCGCTTGAGGAATCTTTGAATTTGTAAATTGTTCAAATCCAAAAGGCAAAGTTGCATAGTTATTATGTAAATGATAAACCTCTTTTTTTCCTTTCATCCCTAAAAAGTCCTTGACAAAATTCTCTTCAAACAATCCAATCTCTGTTTCTTTTCTGAGTTCCCCATTAAAAATTAAAGAAATAACCTGCATCCCGCCACATATCCCTAGAACAGGTTTCTTGTAAAATTTAATCCAATTAAATAATTCAATCTTATCAATAAAATCATTATCCATTAACGACGTCCCGCAAATAATAATCTTATCCGCCTTCAAGTCCTTGTCATTAAATTTTGTGTAATGTTTAGTATAAAACTCAACTCCCGCATTTTTCAAGATATCTTCAATCGGCTTGACAAACTCGTAATAATGAAGACGTTCTTTGCATATATTAATTATTAATATTTTACTCATTCAACATCCTCCAATTCTCTTCTCCAATTATTTTTCTCACCAAAGTCCTTAAATGATTTAATCTTCAACTTATCTTTAAACAAATCAGGAGCATTCAGAACAAAACTTTCAAACTCCCCACCTTCCCCTGCAGGATTAATTTTATATTTCTCATTCAACTCTTTAATCTCATCAATAAATCTTTTATCAATCTTTCTTCCCAGCCATTTTTCATCCAAAGGATAAGCCGCAACGCCAGTAATAACAACTTCAAATTTATTTTTTACTAAATCTTCTAATAATTCAATCTGCTCTTTCTGCCAAAGCGGATTGAAACATTCAACTCCAATTTTGTTGCAAATTTTCTGAATTCTTGATGCCTGATAAACCGACTCAACAGCACCTGTTAAAACACCTTCAATTTTGTATTTCTTCTTGGCCTTGATAATAACTTTTTCTAAATCAACAAGTTCGTCCTCTTTCTCACCTTTTGTTTTTTGAATTACTAAAGGAATTCCCATTGCTTCGGCCTGTTTTTCTGTCTTAGAAATCGAGGGAGTATGAAACATAAAACTATCTTTGTTTTCTGATCTAATTGTTATTAAGCAAGTAATCTCATAACCTTCTTTCTTTGCAAGCCATGCTGCATAAGTTGAATCCTTTCCACCCGAGAACAAAACGCCTAACTTCATATACTATTTACTATCTATTTGTTTATAAATATTAAATAAAACAAAAAATAATGGATGACAAGACAAACGAACTTCTTGAAAGATTATTAAAAAATGCCCCAAATCCATTGGTAGTCACAATTTCTTGCGGCTATATTGAAT
>JBBSYJ010000035.1:0-3428 GCA_038045305.1 Nanobdellota archaeon
CTTTCTAAAACATCAAAACACTATGTGGGAACTTTTGTTCTCAGATATTATAAATTTGTGTAACACTTTTTATGATACATTATGTAATAAGTTTTGTTACATTATTAGTAATCTATACCCTTACTTCATTTAGATAGCCCACTAATTGTTTCATGTCATCAGGCTTACCTTCTAAATCTCTATAGAACTTATCATCCATTTTAAAATAAAACTCTCCTAATTTTTTAACTGTCTGCTGATAATTGCCTATTTCCTCTCTATTCACCAACTTATAGAAGGCCATAGCATAATTTGCAAGAGTCTCTGTTAATTCTCTTACTTGAGGGTCGGCTAGATTTTTTGTTTCGCCTAAGAATCTTTCCATATCAGATAATTCTCTCTGTAGAGTTTGGTCTACTGATTGTCCTCTAATTTTTGAACGTTCCACTAGTCCATGTTCTATTAATCCTTCATGAAAGGCAGTTAAGCCTTCAAGCATTTTTCGATTGAATCCACAAAATGGCATTTTAGTTTCTCCTTAATTTTCAATAAGAAAACAAGTTTATATTAATTATCTCCCCTGTACAGGAGGTATGATAGAAAGAGTTTTATAGTCTAGATTGCTTTGGAAAGAATGGTAAATCATGAATTATTCAATTTATTGAAGATAGGTCTTACTGAAGGAGAAGCAAAAGTATACTTAGCATTAAGCGAGTTGGGTAGCTCGACAGTTGGTCCAATAGTAAAAAAATCAAAAGTAGCTTATTCTAATATTTATGATATCTTGAATAGGCTAATAGAAAAAGGCATCGTAAGTTTTATTATCAAAAATAAGACTAAATACTTCCAAGCAGCATCTCCTTCTAACCTTGTTCAATATCTTGATAAAAAACAAGAAGAGATAACCCAAGAAAAAGAAGCCCTAAAGAAAATTCTTCCAGATTTAGAAAAATTGCAAGAAGCAAAATTCAAACAAGAAGCCGAAGTTTTTGTCGGAAAGAAAGGACTAAGGACAGCTTACGAAAAATTAACCAATAACATAACAAATGGTGATGAAATTCTTTTCTTCTATATTCACGATGATAAATATGCTGAAGAATCAGATTTGTTTTACAACAGCATTATGGAGCTTAATAAAAAGACTAAGAATAGGGGAATTTGTAACAAAGATTACAAGAATTCTTGGTTTGCTAAAAAATCTAATTATCTAACTATGAAATTCACTGATTTGCCAATTCCGGGGAATATGGATATAGCTAATGATAAAATATTATTTGTCTCTTGGGATAAATCTATTTTTTCTGTATTAATACATTCGCAATCTCTCGCAGACAATCTAAGAAATTATTTTAATGAGATGTGGAAGAAAGCCAAATAATCAAAATTTAGAAAAACGTTTAGTGGACACTTCTGGGTGCTAAATTATAAACATACTGCTACAAAAAGGGCAGTATATTACGAAAACAAAAAGAAAGTTTTAAAAACTAGGTAATTATCAAAATCTTATGCAAAGTCAGACAAGTATTGGAGCAAAGGCGTTTACAAACGCTGGTTGTATTCACTGTTTATAGTTGGACTTCTATTAATTTATTTCTGAATTACTGTGGGGCGAAAGGCACATACTTAAGTGCTGGTTGTTTTCATCAATTCTAAAACTAATTACTTTTTCATAGGCAGTAGTAGCTCAACGGCAGAGCGCCGAATTGTGGCTTCGGACACGAGAGTTCAATTCTTTCCTATTGCCCTTAACTTATTGAAAGGAGGTATTTTAAAATGAAATCTATAGTAGTAAGAAAAATATCTCCTAAAGATGTTGAAAAACTATCTTCTGTCTATAAAGCAGTCTTCAGTGGTTTTCCTTGGTATGAAGAAAGAGTTTGTTTGGGTGCTAATTTACAAGATGAAACTCAAAAGTGTAATGTGCAATATACATCAAGACAAATTCCTAGCGATTATCAGTGGACTTTAGATGAAACAAAAAGACAAGGCGTAGTAGGAAACGCAGGAGGATTAGAATCTTGTGTTGTTTGTGGAAGAGATTTAATTGACTTCTATCCTAACTTAGTAAACCAAGATGACTTAATTAGAGAAGCTTTGTCTAAAGAAGGATTTATAGGTTATTTATTAGAGGAGGAAAAAACTCCTTTTGGATTTAGTTGGGGTTACAAAGTTCCTACAAAAACAAGAACAAAGTCAGTTAACTTTCCTGTAATTGCTCCAATGTTAGATTCATCAGGAATAAATTTAGAAAGAACATTCTATGGTGCTGAATTAGGTATAATTGAAGATAAGCAAGGCTCTGGAAGAGGATTATTAGCTTCTGCTGTAAGGCTCAATGGTGCTAAACTACAAGATTATGAGAATTTTGTAGTAAGAACTAAAAATGGTAGAGTTTTATCCATCCTAAAGAGAATTTTCTCTGGACAAGAAGGAAGAATGTTATTTATTGACCCTGAGAAAAATGCACCATGGTATTTGTGGAATTTTGAATCTTTTGACGAAGAAAAAATTTCAAGTCTACTTTCTGGCCTAACACAGGAGTAAAAGTATGGAAAGCAACATAAAAGTTTTTGAAAAACAAGGAACCAAAGAAGGGAAAAACTTAGTTGTACTTGTAGGTGTACACGGTAACGAGGTTTGTGGTGTCAAAGCCGCAGACCTCTTACTTCCAAAATTAAAGATAATTTATGGAAAAGTAACTTTTATCTATGCGAATCTTGAAGCAATAAAGCAAAATAAAAGGTTTGTAGAGCAAAATCTTAATAGATGTTTTATTGATGAACAATCTTTTGAGATAAAACAAAGTCTAGAAGGAAAAACAGCAAAAGAAATTTCACCTTATCTGGATAGGGCGGACGCTCTTTTGGATATACACGCAAGTTTAACAAAAGACTCTATTCCGTTTGTAATCTGTGATGAGTCAAACATAAAAGTAGCTAAGATATTAAATCCAGAAAAGATAGTTTGTAACATAGATAAATTTCACCCAGGTTCAACTGATGGATATATGAATCTTCAAAATAAACCTGGATTTTGTTTTGAATGTGGATATTCCAATGATCCAAATACTCAAAATATCGCAGAGAAAGCAATCATTAAATTTTTAGAATATTATGGTGTTATTGAAAAGAAAGCAAACGCCCTAGCAACTAATCCGCCAATAATAAAGATAATTGACCTATATCAAAACAAACACGGTTCTTTCAAGACTAATAAATATTTCAGAGACTTTGAAGAAATAAAATACAGAACTTTAATAGGATTAGATGGGGATAAAAAAGTGTATGTCAATAAAGATAAGGTAGTTTTATTTGTTAGAGATAGAAAAAATATTGGAGAAGAGTGTTTTTTGATTTGCGAGGAAATCTAATATAGTGCTATTTTTAGAGTAACATATTATAAATTTATCACCCATCCCTAATTAAATTACCAAACTAGTTTCATGAAAC
>JBBSYJ010000036.1:0-21101 GCA_038045305.1 Nanobdellota archaeon
ATAAAGTTTAAAAACTTCGATTGTCAAATACTTTTATGAAGGTGACTTTAAACATTGATAAGAGGTATGCTTATACAATTATTGGGTTGTTAATTCTTATTATAGGACTATTGGCTGTTAATGCTTATACTTCGGACTTAAAAGCTGGCGCGCTTCCCTCTTCTTTTGGGCATTCTGTTAACGAAATAGAAGGCGTTGCAAGAGCAAGTTCTGTTGGCTGTCCGACTAGTCCGTTACCATCTGGCTGGAGTCCAAATGATTTCGTTTGCGGAGCTGCGTATGTTAAAACTAGTGCGGGAGTTATAGTTGATGATGGAATAACTTTAGGCGGAGTAAAAAAAACTGCCTGGGATTCTTCTTTAGTAATAATTTCAAAAATTGACTCTGTATCTAATAATGCCGAAGTTGATTTGCCTTCTTTTGCAGATAGTTCAAAAGCCGTTTATTCAAAATGTTCCATTGCAGTTAATCCTCAATCAGTAAGATTTGATGATTACACTAGTGATTCTAGTTGGAAAAAGTTAATGACTTATGCACAACAAGGAAGTAATGTTAATAAAGCAAAGATTAATTGTAGATTTGAATGGGCTAGTCCGGTAAGAACAGATGGCGGAACTTGTCAAGTTCAGATTGTTTGTACTAAATAATCATTTATTTTCTTCTAAGAATTTTTTAACCATTCCAACAGAATAACTTTAATTGTCTTGGGCTGTATTGTGTTTCTTCTGCTGCAATAGGAACTGATTGCGCATAAACGTTTCCATTTTTATATTGTTTTAATTCGCAAACATTTTGGAGTTTACAAATCTCGGCTGTGCATGTTAAATAATTCGGAGTTGAAGAACTTATTTTACTAGACAAAGCACTTGGAAAATTTGCATTATTCATTTCTAAAGGAAGAGAACTATCATCCACAGACAAGATAGCAATTCTTAAATTTTTGTCCGCTTGAATTTCTTTAAGGATATTCAATTGGTCATTATAGATCCTCGCCGATGAATCATTTTCCCCGCCGAAGTAACCTTGTCTTATCAAAATCAATAAAGTTCCGCTTATTAAAAGCAAAGCTATTACTGCTTCAATAATCTTTATGTATCCTTTTTTCCCGTTTATGGGAAAAGAGTGAACGGAGTGAACTCTTTTGTTTACCATATTTTAACTGTAAAGAATCCTGTCTTTAAATTTCCTCCCTTATCAAAATACGGGACTGGAGTTTCCTGGGAGTAAACATCTCCTTGTGTATTTTGTGTAGTTCCGTTCATAAAACCTGCAGCATTTTTGAAGCTAAATCCAAAATTAATATTTGAAATTCCTGTTAATCTTTTAAAGCTTGTGTAATCGGAATTGTAGCTTTTTATTGCATTGTTGACTTTGCTTTCAAAAATTTCATTCCTGTAAGTTATTAATTTAATTTCAGAGGTGAGTGTCTTATCAGTAGGATTGTAAATCTTAGTTATAGTCAAGTTTTCCGTAGAGTAATATATATCAAAAACATTTTGCCCATTTTCTCTTTTTATTAAAATTTTCTTACTCTGTCGCACCGAATCAATTTCACTTCCGCTTGTGTTTTTTACAACAAAGTACATGTTAGACGCATCGAAATTAGTTATGATGCTTTCATCAAATACAACTGTGTCAGAGTTTGACGGTCCACTTGCACTTATTGCACTTATAGTAATGATTGTCAAATTTGCCGACATGTAGTCAATTAAATTATTTTTTACATAGCCGGACAGGGTCTCTTTACTTGCATTAGATTTGTATGCCGGCTGTAAAATGCCAAATAAAAAAATAAGGAACACCACAAATATCACAAACGACAAAATAATTCCAACATGCGAGCCCCTTTTAATCCTTTTATTTATCATCCGAAAATCAAGTTTGCTCCGGCGTAAATGACAAATGACATAAGCATAAGAGCAAATGAATGTTTAATTCCTGATTTTATATTCCCTTCAGAAAGTTTACCAATTGTCAGTCCGCTGAAAAATCCTTGAATAAGAATTAAATACAAAAAGGCTCCGGATATTGTTTTTGCATCTATCGGCGTTCCGCCGCCCAAATTTAAACCTGAAGAAACGCCCGCGTTATTTATCGTTCCAATGTCTGCAATCCCTGAAATTAACGGGATAATTTTAAACTGCATGATTAAAATAATTATTATAAATATAAAAAATATAATATAACCCTGAACAACTAAAGTTGAAATTGCCGCTTTTCTTTCTTTGTTTAGTCGGTCTGATAACGAGACCGCTCCAGCCACGGATTCTAATATCTCCCCAATGTCTCCACCAGCCCTTTCTGCCTGGCCAATCAAAACGAGCGAACGCGTAATTGTTCTGTTATTTACATCCTTTGCAAATGTCTGAAGTGCAAGTCGCAATGGAATTCCCATTGAAATTTGGTTTGCAAGCTTTTGTATGTTTGGCGATAAAATTCCAAACGGCTTGTTTTTCATGTTGATTATGCTTTTACTTATCGGCGTTCCGGTTTTGACGCTTTCAACCAAGCTTCGCGCAAACTCAATAAACATTTCTTCTTTTTCGGAATTTCTGCGCGCTTCTATAATTGTTTCAACAACAAACGGCAATGCCATAATTATAAAACCAATGCCGATTATGACCATAAAAAAATTGCTTCCGGCAAATAAAAATGAAAATCCTATTGCAATTAGGCCGGCAATAATTCCAATCCAGTGCATTTTAGTTAATTCCATGTTATCCCCTAGGTTGTTTTAAATTTAAAAACAACAAAAACAAAAAGTTTAATACTGAAACGCTTAAAATCATTAAAAAGGAAATCATTCCGGAAGAGAGGCTGAATCCAAGGCCGCTTACGCTTATAATCATGAGAAGCAGCATTAAAATCATCGGCGCTGCAATCACGACGCTGATATAAATATCCATGAATGTTTCGGCGCTTCTATTGTATTTTTCTTTTTCAATTTGATATTCAAAGAGCAGGCTTTGCGCGCGCTTGTCGAAGAATCCGGGCATATCCCCCCCAGAGGTAATTGTCGTTGATAAGCCATTAAGCAAGTCAGAAAGTTTTCTGCTTGAAGTGTTGAATGCAACTCTTCTCAAGGCGCTTGCAAGATTATAGCCGTAAAAATTTATTTCATTTAGAATTTTTCTGAATTCTTTTTCTAGTGCGGGATATTCTTTTGTTGAAATTATAATGCTGAATATCTTTGTTGGATCTATTAAAGATCCTGAAATTGCAGCCATGTTTATCGTCGCAAAAGGAAGCTCTTGGTCAATTTTAGATTCGGCATTTCTTTTTTCCAAACTCGGATAAAAATACATGAATGTAAGTGTTGCTAACGGGAAAAGTATCATTACCCAAAATATATGTGTAAATCTGGCCAAATACTCACCTGAATATAATTGTATTATCGGCCATGTCGTACTCGTCTCAAAAAACATCAAATAAGCAAATAAAAATGCCGAAGAGATAAATGAAATCATTGTTGTAAAAAGAATCATTGAGATATATGTGTCTGTAGTAAACTGCATATTCCCCCTTATTAAGTCCCTGTCAAATCCCCTGAAAAAATCTTCCTTTGCTAAATCTTTTGAGATCTTCCCAAAGAATTGGTTAGAAAGTGTCACGTACTTGCTAGGTTTTGTTTCTTTAGCGGGTGTTTCTTTTTCTTCGCTTTCTTTCAATCGTTTTAAAGTAAATTTCTCAAGATTAACTGCCTTGTTTAATTTTTGACTTTCATCTTCTTGATATAGGATGTTCTCGCTGGCAGAACTGCTAATTTTTTTTGCAACATAAAATCCTGAAATTTCCTCCTTAAAATCCAATGTGCTTTTCTTGAGTTTTTTTCTTAAATCATCCAAGTGTTTTTCTAGGATTTTTTTCTCATTGCCCTTTACATTTCTCCCGCTGTCGAATGTAGCGTTGATTTCATTTACTATCCCTTTTTGCTCTTCAAGTATTATCCTTGCTTTTTTTAAGTTATTCATTTTCAATCTCTTTTGCTATTTTATCTTGGGAGTCAACGATGATTTTTTTATAAGAATTGAATTTGTTCGCGTCTTTGCTTTCATATGCGCTTTCCAATTTCGGCAGAACTATCTCAATAATTTGAATAAGCTGATTTATCAGTATCAAGCTCTTTTTTTCCATAATTAAGAAAGACAAATTTGATTATTAAATATTGCTATACTATTCATGGTTTGTTATTTACAACTCTAAAATCCTTTAAAACTTTATTTGGATTTTTGTAATACTCATTAATTACTTCCTGGACTTTATGGAAGTCAAAGATTTTCAGTTTATACATCTGATAAATTAATAAAACCCTTTTTCTGAATTCTTGTTCAAGGTCTTGTATAGTCAGGCCGTATCTTTTGGCTATTTTTTCTAA
The DNA here is from genome assembly GCA_038045305.1 of Nanobdellota archaeon. Classification (GTDB taxonomy): domain Archaea; phylum Nanobdellota; class Nanobdellia; order Pacearchaeales; family GW2011-AR1; genus JAUSKC01. The sequence continues at coordinate 4,376 of JBBSYJ010000036.1, forward strand.
TATTTTATTGTTTCTCTTAAAGTAAAATTGATCATCGGCTGGATTCCACATGAAAGGAGTATTCGTCACAGCAACTCCATCCTGATTTACATTTATTATTTCTACAATCTCCCTCAATTTTCTTGTTTCTTGTTTCTTTACCACTGCGTGAGTCATTATGCATACGCAGTCAAGAACGTTTACCAGAGTCGGGCTTAAGCTTATAGGAGGTGTTTCAAGACGTTTTATAACTGTATCAACCGAGTCAGCGTGAAGCGTGCTTAAAGAAGGATGTCCGGATGCCATTCCTTGAAAGAGAACATACGCTTCCTTTCCCCTTACTTCACCAACAATAACATAATCCGGATTTTGCCTGAATGAATTTTTTAATAGCGAAAATAAGTCAACTTCCCCTAGTTTCCCAAAACCTGTCGCGCTTCGTGAAACGCTCGGAAGCCAGTTTTCCCTAGGCAAATTTAATTCACGTGTATCTTCAATTGAAACGACTCTCGCTTCCGGCGGAATAAAAAATGAGATAGCATTTAACAAAGTCGTCTTTCCCGAACCAGTTCCCCCAGAAATTAAAATATTCATTTTATATTCAATTAGCAGCCATAAATAAGCCAACATTTCAGGACTAAGAGTTCTGAAGGAAATAAGTTGAGACGGCGTCCATGGATTTTTTGTAAATTTTCTTATTGTAAAAGTCGGGCCTTTGCTTGATATATCTGCAGTGTATGTTGCATTAACTCTGCTTCCATCTGGCAAACTGCCATCAAGTATTGGGGTTGCGTAAGAAATATACTTGCCGCATCTTTGTGCGAGTTTCTCAACAAACGCGGTCAAAGCGTCAAGATCATTAAACCTTAAGTTTGTTTTCAAATTTCTGAATTTTCTATGGACAATGTAAACTGGTGTCGAAGCTCCGTTACATTCAATATCCTCAACGTAATAATCTTTTAACAGCGGTTCTGCTTCATTCATTCCCAAAAAATCTCTGCACAAATAATAATAAATTTTCCTGAAGCTTTCATACGAGAAATTGAGCCCGAGTTCAATTGCAATAATTCTAAACCTTTGGTCAATATATTCAAGCAGCGCATTTGTGTCTTTTTCAACAATCGTATCATAATTTATCAAATCCCTCATTGCTGAAATTATCTTGTTTTTTATTTCTTTTTCATCGTCGTCGAGAATTGGTTCTTCAATTTCATAAACAACTTCAGAAATCTTTGGATTCCAGTAAATATGCGCATAAGCGAAAGGTGCTATCAAAGAATATCTTACATTAATTAGCGTTTTGTCTTTCTGAACTTTCAGCGCCGGAAATCTCGGCAAAAAATCTATCAATACCCTTGGATATTCCTGGATGGAATTTTTTTCTTTCATCTCGTTCCCCTTGATTTTAGTTTTATTTGCATTTTTATTTCACTTCTAAAACATTGAAAATGTTTTTGTTATCCATTTATTTTACTTCTATATCAATTACTGGTTTGCCTTGGATGTCTTTTCCCTTGTTTGAAATTACAAAAGTGTAGGGCGTTCCCGCTTTCTGGAAATCCTTCATAATGTCGCTTGCATTTACATTTTCAGGCGTCTTTAGTTTTATATTATAACTTTCAGAATAATTTAGTTTTAATGTAACAGTATTTTCCCTTGTTTCACCTTCAGTTCTTATAATTATTGGGCCGTAATTAACATCTTGTCCTGGTTGGCTGAAAACATCCGAGCTAGTCATTTTGAAAACTATACTATCATCTTTTCCGTCGACAATTATATCTCCAGCTCTTAGTTGAATTTGCAGTTCTCTTATATTCCCTGCTCCGCCCTGCACAACTTCCAAAATCTTTGAATTAATCTGATTCATAATTCCTATTGAGTTTTCAATCATCGTTCTGTCTTGCAGCGCCTCTATTTTTGGTTTAATGACAACTAAAACAGCTCCGATTAAAACTAGCGCAATTAAAGTATAAATAACTGTCTCAATCCAAACTTGTCCCCTAAAACATCTTGATGTTTTTATCATTGCCCAGACTGTCCCCTCATTTTTCCTCTAAAACATTTCAAAGAAATGTTTTCGTCCCCCATTTTCATCATTTAGAAATAGTTTTTTCTGTTTAAAAATTATTGCATGTCTTGTTGTTTAATAACTATTGAAATTATTAAGATGTTATTGACGGATCGCATTCCACTATTTGAACTTGATCAACTGCGTCGCAAACTCGCGTTCCAAATTTCGGAGAAATACTGACGCTGTCAACTCTTGTCATCTTGTAAGGATTTGATCCAACTGGGATACCTGCATTATAAATATCAATTTGATAAGTTATTCCCCCATTTGCTCCAGGAACTACAATTTTGCTTGTTGAGTTTCCATAAATTATTAAATAATTGTTATTTGCCGAGCCGTTTATTTCAATGCTTTTAACACTTCCTCCTCCAGAAAGCGAAATTAATAATTTATCGAGTTTAACGTCGCCTGTTTCAACTCCAACAAAGAGTTTTGATGAAGTATTGCAAGTATACTGGCTTTGCAATTTTACTTTATCCAATGCATTGAAGCACGTATCCCTATTTGACAAATTATCGTTGACAAAGTTTATTGCGAAACTTGCAACTATTGCAACCGCAATTACCGCAATTGCTATAAGAAGCAGTGTTGACAAAACATTTGATATCCCTTTTGAATTCTTTTTTAACATTAAATATTTACCTCTAAAACATTTCGTTAGAAATGTTTTTATTTATTTCTAAAACATCTTGATGTTTTTTTAACATTAAATATTTACCTCGTAGCCATCTTTATCGCATATATAGTTTTGTTTGCCTGAATTTGAATTTCCTAAAAGAACTGGTATTAAGATAATTTTGCTTGGGGGATTATATTTAGATATATCAACTGTCTCAACTCCCCCTATTGGAAGTCCGCCGAATCCTTCTAAATCATTTGTGGTTGTCGTTCCTCTATCAGTAACTTGTATTTTCATTTTGTTTATAGGAACATCGCCGCTGTTTGAAATTACAACAACAGGAGAAGAATAACTGACATCTAATTTAACATTGCCGCACGCGGCTTGAATATTTTGATCTCCAAATTTTGTGATTGCTTCTTGGGAAAATCCCCTAAACCAAAGAAACACTATTAATGCAAGAATAATGACCAATCCAATGAGCAATGACGTAGCCACAACCGGAGAAATCCCTCTTTTTTCTCTTTTCCATTTTATGGAAAGCGAGCGAACGGAGTGAGCTCTTTTGATTTTTTTCATATTATACCTAATTTAATGTATTTTAAAAATGTTTACGAGTTCATAATGCTTTGAATTTGTGATTGGTTTAATGCTCCTTGATAAATTCTAATGTCATCAATTCTTCCTTTGTAAGGATAAACACTTAATACTCCGCTTGTGTCATCTAATTTATAATTCTGCCCAATAAGTAAATCGAAGTTGGAGTTTACATCTGCTTCGCCCGTGGAATCCCAATATCTCCACGCAGTTTTTTCATTGCCGTCAAAATAATATGTTAATGACTTGGGATTCCAGTTAACTACCGCAGCAACATGGTGCCAGGTTGTGTCATAAGCGCTTTGACTTGTAGCCATGAAAGCGAATTGCGGTTGTGCCACATTCATTCCATTAGTTAAATAAAATTGATCTCTGTAAAACCCAAATCCTGGTCCGGCTTTCCAGTACGAATTTGCTAAAAATGAACTCTGGGTATTAGTGCTGTAAGATTTCACCCATGCTGTAACAGTGAAGCTGTTCTTATTAAATTTTAAAGCATTTGCATTAGTCACCCTAACATAATCAGATATTGCGCCGTTTAATAGCAAAACGCTTTGAGTTTTTCCATTATAAGAGTCAGAAATTAATGTCGCTGTTCCGCTTGGAGAAACACTTAATTGATTAGGGGAAGAATCTACAAAACCAGAGTCGAATTCCAACCATATCACAGGGTTTATGCATTTGTGTTTTATTGTATCACACGCTCCACCAGAACCGCCGCAATCACTATCTTTAGCGCATTCCCAAAGCTGCTCGCCGCATAAGACCTCTTGTTTTATCTTTGCATTTGTGCAGACAGCGATGGAATTTTTTCCTTGGCTGTTTTTCAAATAAGCTATAGGCGTTATTTCAACTAAGCAAACCTGTTTTGGCGCAGTTGCATTTATTAAATTAAATTTTTGCTGAATTTCATTTTCAATTCCTAAATGGCCACCAGGGAAATTAACTATTCCTCCCCCCTGAGACCCAGAACCATCTTGAATAAGATATTTTGATAAATCAATATTTGCTAAAAATGCAGAACTGCTTGTTGCAATTTTTATAAAATATCCATCAACATTAAATCTTCCATTGTTCTGCAGTGCAACATTAAAGCTTTGGCCTTCAGAATTATTTATATTTTTTATTGCAAGCGAAATTCCATCAGGACAATCAATAGTATTTTGAGGCACGAAACCTTTCAAATATCCGTAGGCAACTACTGCAATAGTTATGGAAATTCCTATAAGCAAAACATAAGCAATTACTTCACTTACTCCTTTATTCCCTTTTAAGGGGATAGAGTGAATGCAATGAACTCTTCTTTTTTTCATCATGCTCCCCCTGAAGTTGCTCCACTTCCAGTATCAATTATAAAATAAAAATTCTGCCCGGTCTTAAGATCAAAAGTATAAGTAATCTTATTAATCTCTACATTTATCTTATTATCTGCCGTCGGTGTTAAAGTTTTCTCTGTTAATTGGGCATTTTGTATTGTCAAACTGGAATACTGCCCTCCAAAATCCAAACTGACTGAACCGCCCGCAACTTGAGTATAAGTATAAAGAATTATATCATTTTTATTCCCAATTATAAAAGATAAAGTTGCAACATTTTCTCCCTTGTCAATATAGCTTTTGTAAATCGCGCCGAAATTTTGCAATAACAAATCCATTTGCTGTTGGTCATATTCATTATAGACACCATGCTGTACAACCTTGCTGCTTTCAAATCCAAATTCACTTCCCAAATCATAGACCTTCGTCGAGCTCGTATCAACTACGGCATTCCTTATTGTAGCAAATCCTATTATTCCCGCTATAATTATAATTGCAGCTATAAGATAAAATTGCCCTTTAGAGCCATGAAAAAATTTAAAATTATCTTCCCTCATTTTGTTTCATCCTCTTTGAACTTTGAAAAAGTTTAATGTCCTTCATAATTCTTTCACCATTATATAAATAAATTCGCCATCATTTATTTTAAAGTTATAGTTTTTATCATTTATAACTATTTCAACTTTGTTGTTATTCGGAATAATGTCCTGAACGGAAAGTCCTTGCGTTGCTATTTGAGTTATCTGATTTTCATTTCCAAAAGCCAAGTTCACGCTTCCTTGCGTAAAGTTTTGATAACTTAGAATTTTAATTCCGGATGTGTCTCCAAAAACAAAATAGACCTTCCCGCCTGCAGCTTCATCAGGATATTTATCTTTAAATTCGGAAACGACTTGGTCGTAGCTTTTTGCCGAAGTTCCGTAAGAGATTACTTTGACATTGGACTTAAAATTTTGCGATAAATTATAGACCGTGCTGTTCGTAAAATATAGGTATCCTAAAACAGATGCAATAATAAATATAACAATTAGCGAAATAATCACACCTTTTCCCATTGTTAACAAAAATCAAAGTGGTTTATTAATTTTGTTGTAGAACTTTTCTTTGGCCTATTAACATGTTATTCATTAAATCTATGACTGTTGTGTGAATTGCAAGAGGAACCCCAACTGGATAATTTTCAATCATTTCTCTAATATTTGCCCCGTGTTTTAACAATCTGCTTATATCATTATCATGTTGTTCGTTAGCAGTATATTTTCCATTTTCAAACCAACTATAACCATGAGACAAACAAACTCCATTATTATCAAAAGAATAAAAATCATTATATCTGTCTTTTACTTTGTTTTCCCACATTGCAACAACAAGCGGAAGTAATTTAGAACTTAATAAACATCCTTCATACAAACTTGTTTTATATACTGCTAAAACTAATCTATGGTCTGGAGAAAATTCTTTTTCAGCCCTCAATTGCAAAATCTTTGCATTTCCTTCTTTATAACTTGTCCTGGTATTTAGAGCATTAACAAATCTACTTTCTGTTACTAATGACATTAAATCTTTTATTATCTTTATTATTTAAAGATTTAGCAAATTTATCATATAAGTAGACGGGGAAGTCAGCTCGAAGATAATCGTAAAGCTACCTCTACTCATTCTCGGCTCTGCGACCCACTAAGCATCTTAATTCTTGTTTAGGGCTGCTCCGATCAAGGTCTGACCCGTTTCGCAAGAGCAAGATCGAAATGGACAAAGCGTCAGCGTTTGAATAAAGACCCGACGACGCACTTATCACTAACTTCCTTGCAGCTTGCCTAAAGCCCGTTTGCAATCAGCGGAGGGCTAACCCGCCAGCTTGTCTACAATAATCCAAGGGCCAGTTCCCTTTTAAATTTTCCTAAAACCAGAAAATTTATATACTTAAATTATATCAATCTAATTATGATAGAGTTTGAAACAAAATTAAAGAAATGGGGAAAATCCTTTGGAGTAATTGTGCCTATGGACAAGATAAAAAATGCAAATTTGAAGGAAAATGAAACTCTTGATATAAGGGTAACCAAAAAACAAAATCCTTTGAGAAAGCATTTCGGGAGTTTTAAATTCAAACGTACGACAGAGGAACTTTTAAAAGAAACTGATGAGGAATCTTGGGATGAATGAAAAATCATTTTTCTTTGATACTTATGCACTAATTGAACTAATTAGAGGGAATCCAAAATATGAACAATATTCTTATTGTAAAATTATTACTACAATTTTTAATCTTGCAGAATTTAATTATAGTTTGAAAAAAGAGATGACAAAAGAGAAAGCAGACTCTCTTACTTATGACTATAAAGATTTTGTTGTTGAAATTAACTTAAAAGATATAATAAAGGCAATGGATTTGAAATCCAAGAATAGAGATTTTTCAATTCCAGATGTAATAGGTTATATTATGGCAGAAAAACATGGAGTAAAATTTTTAACAGGTGATGAAGATTTTAATGGTTTAGATAATGTTGAATTTGTTAAGAAATAATTAAGGTTTTTGTTCAGGCACGAATTTAAATTCTTGCGCCATTGCTTCCAATCTTTCAACTTCTTTTTTATCGCCAAAAATAAAAACCTTTTGTATGTTTTTTGTCTCTACTTTAGTACTATAAACAACAACATCCGGATCATTAAGTTTTGCCATAAATTGTTCTGTGTATGCATTATCCACGTCCCTCTTGTAATGATCTGCCTCTATTAAGTCACCCATTCCTCTTTGAATAATTTTTCTAGTAGCATGCATTATTCCGTTTACTTCATTTCTATCCGTGTATTTTTTGCTGTACATTTTACCCCATCATTACAAAAATTAGAATTAATAAAATTATTACCAAAATTATTGCAGCTCCAATAAGCCAGTAAATCCAGTTATTGTTTGTTTTCTTTTCTAAACTTTGGGAAATTGTTTGGATGTTATCATTTGAACAAATTCTGGATTCTTCAGGTTTTCCTATTGTGTTATAAATATTATTAAGATCTGTACAAACTCTTGTCTGAACTTCGTCGAGGCATTCATTCCACGCAGAACACTGCCACATTGGCGTCTCGGCTTTATAATCTGCAACTGCTAAACTTGAAGAAGAACTTTTTCTGTGACGATTGCTGCTTGAGCTTGAAGTCGAAGGCTTCTCATTATTATATAAATCCTTTACTTCATTGTCATTTAATGCCTTGTCGAATACGTGGAAGTTAGTTATGTCTCCGTTGAAATCCTGCCAGTTTGTATGAAAGACTAAATCTGCAGGTTTGCCACCAACAGCAAATTCTGTGTCATATCCTCCTTTAACAACATTCACGTCACGCGTTTCAACTAAATTTCCGTTAATATAAATTTTTGCACTATTTCCGTCGTAAGTTGTAACAACATGATACAATTTGTCTTTCTGAATTTCTTGATGGTAAAATAACCACTGGTCGCATCCGCTTTCGTTTCTTCCCGGGCTGAATCCCAAAGAACGATTTACATTTAATATGTTTTCACAGATTTGTTTTCCAAATACTTTATTTATATTCTCTACTTGTCCATTTATTCCGAGAATCATCATTCCTCTAGAATCAATAGGATAAGAAAATTCATTCACTCCATTGGTTCTTTGCTGCGCAATTGTCTGGCTTTGATTTTCATTTTGATTCCATGAGCTTACTTTGAACCATGTTGAAATAGAATAGTCAGTTGTGTTGAATAATCCTGAAACATCGTAACTTCCAACTCCTTGACTAAATGTCAAATACTGAACAAGGTCTTGAGGCACAGCAGAAGCAATTGTGCCGGAAGCGATTACTATTGCAAAAATTATTGCAAGATTCACGTAACTTTTTTTAATCATCATAGTAACTCTTTAATGATAACGCTTTAAAAGTATTGTGGTAGTAAAAAGAAATATTTTTTTCAGTACCTATATGGAGTGAATTAAAAACAAGATTATCCCTTTCTCTTAAGTATCGCAACGATCATAATTAATATAAGCACAATTAAAATTGCAATTACTAAAAGAATATTTATCCCTTTTAAATCAAAGCCGTTCTTCTCCAAGATTACGTTATAATTTTTTGGTTCTTGTTCTTCACGTGTTAAATTAACAAAAAGTGTTGGGGTTCTATCTTCGTAAGTTTCACTAACACTGCCAGCAAGATTCAAAATTCCTTTTTTAGCCAATATAATTGAAGGATTAGTCAAGCTAATTATAGGATTATTCAAGCTAATTACATCGTTAGAAGAAACAATGCCGGCGTCGCTAACATCTGAAGGAACTAATGTCTCGCCAACTTTTAAATTTAATTTAGTTTCATCATTTCCTCCATCATAGACAGCTTTAACTAAAAATTCATAATTGCCTTTTTCGTCCGAAGGAAGATCGAAATAAATATCTTGGGTTTCAGAATCATCTTCTTTAATCTCAAACTTTTCACTCTTAACTGACAAGTTCAAAGCAGAATTACTAACTAAAATATAAACGTCCTCGTCATTCTGGCCGATATTATCCAAATCAACTTTTAAGTTAACCCGATCTCCCGCGCTATATTCTGTTCTATCAGAGCTTACTTCATTAATAACCACCTTATGTTTCTCTTTATTAAACCCTATTTCAACATAGGCCTGGTTGCAAAATTTATCATCGTCCTCGCCCGCAACAACTAATAAGGCAAAATCATCATCTAATTCTATGTCGTTAGGAACTTTCAAAGTTAATTTCAAGTCCTCATCCTTCCCCTCTTTAACTTTTAAATTATCGTCGACATTTTCAACCGCTTCATCCTTATCTAAGTCATACAAGTAAGCAGTTACGTCGGGCTTCACATCTTCCTGCCCATTATTTTCAATATTCAAGTTAATATTAATATCTTTTCCAATATCAAAATCATCTCCATCATCTGGATTTTTTATATCAATTTGAATATTCTCATCAATCACTTTGCAAACATCTGCATCTTTAAAAGAAGGAGGAAGGACAACTTCTCCGACGTTTATCAAAACATTCATCGAGTCCGTTTTCCCGCTTGAGTCATTAACAATAAATCTAACATTATAACTGCCGGACTGACTGAAAGAGGGAGTCCATCTAAAAATTTTGGTTTCATTATTAAAGCTGGCTCCGGAAGGCAAATTATCTGCACTTAAGGTTAACTTATCTCCTTCATCAGGATCACTTGCCGAAACCGCAAATTCCAAACTTTGATTTTCCAAAATTGTCTTACTGGATATCTTATTTATTGTTGGAGCGTCAGGAGCAGAAACAACAAATGTTCTGGTCTCGGACTCAACATTATTATCTCCGTCGTTGCACGAAACTTTCCAATTATAATTCCCATCTGCAAAATCTTCAAATGAGTAATTTTCTTCACCATAAACAGCAAGGGTCTTATTAACTACACCATTCAAATAAACTTTACACTCTAAAGTTGAAGCAATATCATCACTCACATTAAACTTAATTTCAACATCTCTTATGTCAGAAATACTTTCATTTTCAGGAGAGATTGATTCCACAACAGGAGGAATCAAGTCCACAAAATTAGCAGAAACATTAAAGTTATTGCTATAGGCTGTATTATCCCCGTCGGAAGCGCTAAAATTCAAAATTTCTGACCCAAGCCAACCTTCACTTTTATTCAAGCTGGCAATTCCATTGTCAATAACAACATTAATGTCTGAATTCCCATTAACCCCAAACTCTAAAGTCCCGGAATCAATATCTGAAAAATAATTATTCAAATTAATAACTTTGCCGGTTTCCAAACTTAAATCAGCATTTCCAATTGTCTCTTTCAAAACAGGAGCGTCATTAACTGGATTAACGAATAAATTAACTCTGCTTAAGATTGACTTTTGACCATTGCTAATTTCAAATATTACATAATCATTTCCATTCCAATTCTCTGAAGTAGTAAAAACAAAAACGGAATCTAAGAAAGTCAAAGTGATATTTCTATCTTCAGATGTCCCATTAACACTATATATTAAATTACCCCCTTCAGGATCATTAAAATACTCACTCATATTCAAGACCTTTGAAAAATCTTCATTCCATTCCAAAAGCCCGTTAACTCCTATTTCTTTAATTTGTACTGGGCCATCCACTTGACAATTATTTCTTGGATTTTCTGCGCCCGGGAAGACATTAGGATTATTATCATCACAATCATCCCCTCCAGCAACTATTGCAATGTGTTCGTCTCCATCAACATCAATTAAATCTCCTGCTGAACAATCATTATCTAATCCATCATACGCTATTTCTTGCATTCCTGGATTAATATTCAAATTATCATTAACACAATCTCCGGCAACATCTGCATAATTGCTTGGTATGGAATCACCTGAACAAATTGTAACTAATTCCCCAGTACCAAAGCCATCTTCATCACTATCTAAATACCCATTTAAGTTCTGCCAGACCAAAGGATTATTATCATTGCAATCAATCGTTGCAGCATGTCCGTCCCCATCAACATCTAACCCGCTAATAGTCCAATCAACCGAAGCCAGGAAAACATCTTGAGTTCCGCTGCTCCATAAGTCCGCTCTAGGCAAACCAAAATAAACTCCTCTTGCCAATGTCTTAGAATTATCTGTCAAAAGTGCATCATTATCTATGGCCATCACAATTCCCCCGTGCTTTGGCAAATTTCCAGTCCATCCATCAACGTAAACATATTTCATTCCAGCAGCTTTTTCCCCACCCGTAACATAATACATAGTATAGTCCGCAGAACTGGACTGGGATAATCCATAACTCATTAAAAAGAAATCCAAATTATAATTAATCAAAGGATTTTGGTTCATCCACAAATGAATGGTCTTGGGGGCGTTTGAAGGCAAACTATTAACACTTCCTGTTATCCATTTCCAATCTTCAAGACCTTTGCCATTGTCTGTTGAAACTAAAACAACTGAAGGTTTTTGATTTACCGGAATTAAGCTGGAATTGCTAAACTTTTCATTATTGACAATAATCAGTTTATAATTGCTCCAGTTCGTCGTTTCAAGGTTGCTTTCATAAACCAAATCATAACTATAACCATTGAAACTTAGCAAAGAAGTCAAATTAGAACTCGGGAAATTTTTAACTACATAAGCGACATCTGCAGCGCTTGCTAAACTTATAAACATTAATCCTACTATTAACAAACCAAGTAATTTCTTCATTTATCCGCCACATTAATTTTTTTCTTATCACCTCTTTTACCTCCCTTTTCTAAATTTCCATCTTCTTTTTTCTTTAAAACATACAATAAACAAACCAAGGCTATAGCTGAAATAATAGTACTACCTATCAAAATAGTTTCAATTCTTCCTAAACCAGTTAAATTATTTGTAGCCTTTACAGTGAAAGCGGTTAAATTAAATGGAGTTTCTTCAACAACTCCATTGTCATTATTTTCTCCTCCAGTGTTAATCCCCCTATCCGCATTGGTTTCCCTATCTGAATTATTTTTATAGGCATAAATAATAACTGTTGAACTTAAAGCGACTCCGCTTTTATCCTCAATTCCTTTGAAGAAAACATTTATTCTTCCATTATAATTGCCTTCCTCTTTTATTGTTATGACAAAAGCCGCATCCTTTTCTTCGCCCGGCTCCAAAATAAAATTAGAATCAATAATTTCTGTTATATTTTTAAGGCCTTCGTCCGGCGCGAGGGTTATATTAACAGAAACATTATTATCATTTATTACTTTTATGCTTTTTTCTAGAATCGCCTTTCCACCTTCAAATTCAGGATAAAGAACCATCCTTGCATTTCCAATTTTGGCTGTGACGGCGGAAACTAACGCGGCGCTAAAAACTAAGCAAAAAAGCAAAATAAATATTGTGAATTTTTCTCTCTTTTGAGTAATCATGTACAACTCATCGGTGACTTGTTTTTTAAAGATTATTATAGTCCACCGACGGAGTTTTGTAGCTACTCAAAATTGATGAAATAATGATATTAATTAAAATATAGTAATCACTTTTTTACAAATTCCACATTCTTCATTCCTTCAAACTCTTTATCCCCTGTAACGAACCAACATTTATTTTTCAAGGCAAAAATATAACCAACAGCGTCAAAAAAAGAAATTCCTGACTTTTTATTTTCTTGTCTAAATTTTACGGCCTCAATTAAGATTTCTTTGCCAACTGAATGAGAATAATGTTCTAATTTCTTAAACCAATAGTCCGCAAATTCTTCACTTTCTTCTCTTAACAGAACAGAATAAAATTCTGCCAAAGTTAAATCTGCAATAATAAAATCAAACTTAAAATATTTGGCAAACTTTAGATTTCCCCGGGCAATTTCAATTAAAGCATAAGTATCTAAGCACTTTCCTACTTCATCCATTTACTTTCAAATTCTCTCCTGCTCTCATTAAGAATCTCTTTTGTCGATTTCTTAAACTTGGCTTTTCCAAACATTTCCTCAAGCACATTTTGCTTCTTATTTATTTCAATCATTATTTTTTCTTCTGGCTTAATATTAAATTTCTCAATAGCAGAATTAGGGATAATTACCCCAATAGAATTTCCCCATTTTTTGGTCTTGACTTCAATTGCCATGTATAACTCATTAGTATAACTAATATTTAAACCTTTCTAAAAAATCTTCAATGAAACTATAGAAATTTAACATCCTTTTAGCAAAGTTACTTGAAGGTCGTCGAAAGTGAAATCATCTGCGGTTATAGTTGCTGTCTGATTGTTTTTGTAAATAGTTATAATTGCATTCTGTGATTTTTTAACTCCTCTTTCAACTTTGTAAGTTCCTTCAGTTTCTATAGCAAAGCGGTTTGCTTTATTTTCCAACGTTCTAGTTATTTCAAAATCATAAACAAATCTTTCGCTGCCTTGGGAAATTAAAGAGCCTTTCCCGGTTGCTGCACCAGAATTAGGGATATTAAAGTTTAATTTTATCTTTGAAGTTAACGTTTGGTTATTTACTATTCCTTCACCGTCGTTAGCACGAACTGAACATCTTTGAAGATTTACTACAGGCAAGTTTACATTAATATCAGGCCCTTCCGTTGAGAAATTATTTTCTCCTGCAAGTGCTATAAGTTCGCTTGAATATGTTCCGGTTGGGAAATTTGTTGTGTCTATGGTAATATTAAAAGTCATATTTTTTCCTTGAGAACCGTAACCATATCCATACCCATAACCTTCACCATCTCCGAACGTCTCATTGCTAAATAACTCTATATGAATCCCTTTGCATGAAGAGACGTTTTTTCCTTCAGGGGTGAAAGTGCATGAAACGCTCAACGGTCCGGCCAAGTCAATAACAAAGAAGTCCGGATCAATTTCTTCATCTGGGTCAATCACAACATTTGCTAAGAAACTTATTTTTTGACCGAGGACAATCTGTGTTAAGGAGCTTGAAAGATTCATAGTAAAGGCCTGAACCGGGCCTATGACTAGCATGGTTCCTATTAACAAAATTGTAACTATTAAACCGCCCAATTTAGGATTGATCTTCATTTTCCTCTTTTTACCTAATAAAAGGCATATATTCTTTTATTTAAACACTTATCATTGAAAAGTAGTGGTGAAAATAATTAGGATTTACAATAATAAAACATAACTTTTAGCTAATTTTTGCAGTTTTTTATATGTTTAGAATAAAAATATTATTAGAATAAAATTAATCAGAATTATTTATTTTTTCCTTTTGCATTTCCGTTATTTTGGTTTTGATTTCCTTGGTTATTATTTGCATTATTTCCGTTATTCTGATTCTTGTTTCCATCGCTGTTTGAGTTTGAATTGTGGTTTTGATTTCCTTGGTTATTGTTTTCTTGATTATCATTTATTTCATTTTCATGATTGCTGTTTCCATTGTTACTATTATTATTTTCATTTTCCTCGTCATGATTGTTTCCATTACCATTTGAGCTTTCATTTTCATTTTCATGACTGCTGTTATTTGAATGTTCTTCTGAGGAATTATTTTCACTCTTTCCTCTTTCTTTGAAAGTAACATCAACTGTCTTCGAAATGTTTCCTTTATCTGTGTCTGCTGTGAAAATCATAACATAACTTCCAGCTCCGAAAGCGTCTCTATCTAAAGTTACTTTATACTTTATGTCTTTATCCTCTCCGTAACCATAACCATAGCCAAACTTATCTTCTCCTAATTCTTTCAAAGTTATGCCCTCACAAACCCCTATTGCGCTGCCGTTACTATTAAAATTACAGCTTAAATTTCCAATGTTTATTGAAATGCCATTTACAGAGTTAATTCCATTTAAAGTTACATGAAAATTAATAACTTGCCCGGCTGTATCTTTGCTGTCTGGTTGTATTTGAATGCCGGAGGCCTGAACTCCGCCTGCCGCAATCAATCCAACTAATATAAGCGCAGTCATACCCAAAGCAATAAATTTTGTTTCCATAAAATATTTCCATAATCTTAGTTTATAAAATTAATTGTTCAAGATTATTTATTTTAACAATAGTTAATGTCCTTTATAATAATTTATTTCCACATTAAAGTGGTTATGCTTGGTTTTAAACAAAATGGTATAATATACCATTGGCTTTAGGGCACTTGTTAAAATCTAAAGTCCTCAACCCAAGGAAAAAATAAAAGTATTTAAATAATAAACATTAAGGAAGATTATGGAATTTACAGCAATTATAGAAAAGGATGAAGACATGTTTGTAGCTAGATGTTCTGAAGTTGGAACTGTAAGTCAAGGGAAAACAATAGAGGGAGCTGTTAAAAATCTAAAAGAAGCAACAGAATTATATCTTGAGGAATTTCCTGTAAAAAAAGGTACTAAGCCAATACTTACTTTCTTTGAGGTAAAGGATGTCCGGGTTAAAAAAAATATCTGGTAAAGAATTTATAAAGATTCTTTGTAATAAATTTGATTTTAAAATAATTAGGCAGAGAGGAAGTCATGTTATTTTGAAAAAAGAAACTCTTTCTGGAAAGATAGGGACTGTTGTACCAATGCATGAGGAACTAAAGATTGGAACACTGAAAGGAATATTAGAATTAGCAAAAATTGATGAAGATGAGTTCTCAAATTATTTATAATATTTTCATCTCACACCAAAATCATTAAAAACCATGCTTATGAGTAAATTAAATGAAGCTTATAGTCATGATTCCCGCTTATAATGAAGAAAAAAGCATAGTCCAAGTCATAAAAAGCATCCCAAGAAAAATTGAAGGGTTTAAGCAAGTTAAAGTTCTTGTAATAGATGACGGAAGCAAAGACAGGACAGCAGAAGTATCAAAATCCGCGGGAGCGGATTTTGTCATAAAAAATTCATTTAATATTGGTCTTGCTCACACTTTCCAAAAAGGAATGGACAAGGCCTTGGAATTAGGTGCCGATGTTATTGTTAATACAGATGCAGACAATCAATACAATCAAAGTGAAATTGTCAAGTTAGTTTCTCCAATTCTTGAAGGCAAGGCAGATATTGTTTCTGGCAATAGGCAAGTTGAAAGATTATCTCACATGCGTAATTCAAAAAAATACGGAAATATCTTCGGAACAAAAGTTGTAAGATTCAGCGCCGGCTATAATATTAAAGACGCTTCTTCCGGATTTCGTGCCTACAGCAAGGAAGCCGCATTAAAACTTTTCGTTCTTTCAAATCACACTTACACTCACGAAACATTAATTCAGGCAAACCATAAAAACCTAAAAGTCTTTGAAGTTCCTGTGGAATTCAAAAAGCGGGAAGGAAGCGATTCGAAGTTAATTTCTTCAGTTCCATCTCACATAAAAAAATCAGGCGCTACAATATTAAGAACAACTTTAATGTATAATTCTTTGAAATTTTTTACTTATCTTGGAGGCATTCTTATTCTTTTGGGAATGGTTCCTATGGTTAGATGGTATCTTTTATCATACTGGCTTGGTCAAGGAGGACAGCACGTTCAATCCCTTCTCCTCGGCTTAATCCTTTTGATGTTCGGAGGTTTCGCATTCCTAATCGGCCTTATATCCGACATAATTGCAATAAACAGGCGTTATCTTGAAGATATTCAATATCGACTAAAGAAAATGGAATTAAAACAACATGAGGGGAGATGAAGAATAATAAAAGAAAGATTTATAAATTTCAAGAAATTACTTGTATTAGCAATCTTAGGATTGTGAGTATGA
>JBBSYJ010000037.1:0-11926 GCA_038045305.1 Nanobdellota archaeon
CAACAATTAGTAGTTATGATATGAATGCGAATATTGAAGTGATGGTGGTTTACTTTTAATTAATTGGCTACATGGCTCGTCTGCTTTGAACAGGAATTGGAACTTCGGCAACAGGTTGAATGTCAATGGCAACAACTGGAACGACAACAGGAACGGTCATGCTTTCGGAATAGTTCATTTTCAGGACATTATTTTCATGAAATCATACAAAAACCTTTATGATGAAACTATTTCACTGAAAAACTTAATTCTTGCTTGGAAAAATGCAAGAAAAGGAAAAACAAAAAAGGACTATGTAATTGAATTTGAAAAAGAAACTAGAAAAAATCTTTTGCAATTGTATGAAGAACTAAAAAATCAAACTTATTCCCCAAGACCACTAGTAACCTTTGTTCTTCGAGATCCAAAGACAAGAAAAATTTCAAAATCAAATTTTAGGGATAGAGTAGTCCATCATGCTTTAATCAGAATTTTAGAACCAATATTTGATAAAACCTTTATTTGTGACAATTGCGCAAACAGAAAAGGGAAGGGAAATATTTTTGCAGTTCAGAGATTTCACAAATTTGTAAGAAAAGTTTCAAGAAATGGAAAGATTAGTGGTTGGTTTAACAATAATCAGATAAAAGGTTACTGCCTAAAAGCCGATATAAGACATTATTTTCAAGAAGTGGATTGTGAAATTCTTTTAAAGATTATAATGAGAAAAATAAAAGATGAAGAAGTATTGTGGCTTATAAACAAAATATTAAGTAATACGGCACGAATCCGAGAGAGAGAGAGAGAGAGGCACACGAATTGTTAAAAATTTTAAGGGAATGCCATTAGGCAACCTAACTTCTCAATTCTTCGCAAACATTTATCTTAATGAGTTAGACCAATTTGTTAAACATAAATTAAAAGTAAAGTATTATATTCGCTACGTAGATGATTTTGTTATTTTACATAAATCTAAAGAGCAATTAAAAGTTTGGAACGAACAAATTAATAACTTTTTGCAAAAAGAATTAAAGCTTGAGCTTCATCCAGACAAATCGAAAGTTATTAATCTTTCAAAAGGGATTGATTTTGTGGGCTTCAGAAATTTTTATTATTTCAAACTTTTAAGAAAAAGGAATATTAGAAAGATGAAATTTAAAATAGCACTTTTTAATCTAGGAAAGATAGATTATAAAAAATTGTTTGAGAGTTTTCAGGGCTGGAATGCCTATGCTGAATGGGCAAATAGCAATAAACTTGTTGATAAATTAATAAAAAGAATAAAATTTCCTACCAAATAAATTTATAAACCTCTTTTTATTTTATAATATATCAATAAGAGGTAAAATGGCAACAGATTATTTTCAAGTGCTCGCTGATCAAATAGGAATAAATCTTTGGTTACTCGTCATAATAATAATCTGGTCTGCAATTTGGAAGATGGCCGCTTTGTGGAAATCCGCAAGAAAAAATCAAATTATCTGGTTTATTATTCTCGCAGTTGTAAATACTGTTGGTATTTTGGAAATACTTTACATTTACGTATTCTCTGAAATGAAGAAGGCCTCTAAAACAGAAAAAACTTCTAAAAGAAGATCAAGAAGATAGTTATTTGCTATTATTTCTTAAATTAATCTGATGATCATATAACTGCTGGAACTTTTCACTTCTTGCTAACCTTAAAGTATAAAATGGATTTAACGATCTTTCAGAATTAACACCCCTATATATCGCTACAAATTTATCTTCATTTTTTGGTCTTACTCCTACTTTATTCTTTTCAGATAAAAACCTATGGTCAAAATATTTTCTTGTTCCCCTGTTAAGCTGTTGGGCTAAAATAAATTGCATTTCTTCTGATGTTCTTGGACTTGATAAAAGATATTGCACAGATAAATCCACTAATCGTGCTAGCCTATCCACACTGATATCTCTTTCTCGCGGAGGTATGGGTGAAATGCTTGTTGGCATCGTGCCGTTTATTCCTGCTATATACTCAATCCCTTGTTTATTAAGATAGATATAGTATTTGTCTATATTACTTGAACGAGTCATAAAATCTTGCCGTAATTCTGTTTATTAACAATTATTATCCTGTAGTATATACTTTTAATCATCATATAAAAGTAACAATTCTAGCGATGTTCTTTGCGATTTCACCGGAGGCAATTAGAAATCGCCGCTCAATGTTTTGAGGAGATTCAAAAACCCACAGGTTCCTTTTAACTTCAAACTTCCTTGAACTCTTCGAGCGTTTTATAAATAACATTCTTCTAATTAATTAATGGAAAAAAAGTTTATTTTAATGTCGCTTGACGATGAAAAATCAAAGAACATTGCAGATATATTAGGAAATAAGACGTGCAAGAAAATAATTGATTTTCTTTCCGATCAAAAAGCGGCATCTGAGAAAGATATAGCAGACGCGTTAAAAATGCCGCTTAACACAATTGAATATAATTTAAAAAAACTGGTTGAGTCGGGTTTAATAGAAAAAACAAAAAACTTCTTTTGGAGTTCGCGTGGTAAAAAGATTCCAACTTACAAAATCTCAAATAAATCAATTATTATCTCTCCTTCGCGTTCTGTCTCTTCAAAATTAAAATCAATCGTTCCCGTTGCTTTGATTGGCGGGGTCGTTGCGGCGATAATTGGCTTTGTGAATAAACCTAATGTCGCGATGAGCAAAGAAGATGTTTTCTTGCAAGCAAGCGCCGCAACAAATGAAATTGCTTCAAACTCTAATTTATTATTTTCTCAACCATCACCCATCTGGATGTGGTTTTTTGCCGGTGTGGTCTTTACTTTAATTTTGTTCATCCTACTAAATTGGAGGAAATTATAATGGTAGTGAAAGGAGGTCGAGTGATTTCATGAGACAAATATTATTTATAATTAATCGAATGGGATCAGGAGATAAAAAACAAATATGGATAATTCAGTAAAGATAACTGGAATAATTGTTTTAGGGCTTGTAGTCCTTGGATTTTTAATTTCAAGTTCGCTGAACAACCTAAATCCTAATCCTGCAAACACTGTTTCTGTATCTGGCGCAGCAATGATAAAAGCGATACCAGATGTCGTTTCTGTATATTTCTCTGTAGATACAAAAGGAGAAACCTCTGCAGAAGCAACTTCAAAAAACGCAGATATTGTAAATGAGTTGAAACAAAATTTAATTGCAGTTGGTTTTTCGGAAGACCAAATACAAACACAGGACTTCAATGTTTATCCTGATTACAATTATGTTAACGGCCAAAGCATTCAGAATGGTTACAAGGCAACTCACACAATCGTTGTAAGGATGCCAACTTCCCAATCATCCAAAATTGGTGATTCTGTTGATGCTGGAGTCAAAGCTGGAGCTGGAGTTAGTTACATAAATTTTGAGTTAAGTCAGGAAAAACAAAATGAATACAAGGCGCAGGCAATTAAACTTGCAGCGCAAGATGCGAGAATTAAAGCTCAATCTGTCGCGGATGGTTTTAACAAAAACTTAGGTGAATTGGTTTCAACAAGTGTGAACGATTTCAACTATGTGCCTTGGTTGGCTTATGCAAGTGACGGAGCGTCTGCCTCTGAAGTTAAGAGGGCTACTGCAGATATAAATCCGTCAGAACAAGACATATCTGCCAGTGTTGCAGCAGTCTATAAGTTAAGATAATTGTTATTTTTTATTTTTTTTATTTTGTAAGGTTTTTATACTTCTTATTTTTCATTTTTGCATGCCTGTGTGCCGGAGCGGTTAACGGAATGGTCTCGAACACCATGCCCTTGTGGCCCCCAAGTTCGAATCTTGGCGCAGGCGTGAGTTTTTACGTCCACATGGAAATATTTATAAATAATGTGCCCGTGTAATAATTATGGCGTATACAGAAATAAAACATAAAAATGGGAAGAGATATTTTTATAGGGTTAAAAGTATAAGGGAAGGTAAAAAATTTAAGAAAGAAAGAATATATCTTGGGAAAGGATTGTCAAAAGAGGAACTAAATTTAAAGGAAAAGAAAGCAGATTTTAGTTTAAATGAGAAGAAAAGATTAGTCGCTCTTAATAAGATTATTCCTAAGATAAGGAGAATATTAAAAAAAAATAAGGTAAAAAAGGCAGGAATTTTTGGGAGTTATGCTAAAGGAGAGCAAAAGAAAAATAGTGATATTGATATTTTGATTGAACTTCCAAAAGGAATTGGTTTTGGTTTTGTAGGAATTCAATTTGAACTTGAAGATAAATTAGGAAAGAAAGTTGACTTAGTTACATATAAATATCTTAGTCCTTATTTGAAAGAGAATATCTTGAAAAGTGAGGTAAGAATAATATGACAAAACATGAAGATTTGCCCTATCTAAATCATATCTTAGAATCTATTAGTGATATCGAAGAATCTGTAAAAGGATTTACAAAAGATCAATTCATAAAAAATAAAGATGTAAAAGAGGCAAATATAAGAAGAATAGAACTTATCGGAGAGGCTGCCAAGAATATTTCAAATACTATTAAAAGAAAATATAATCAAATCCAATGGACTAAAATAATTGGAACAAGAGATAAGGTGATACATCATTATTTTGGAGTTAATTTAGATATTATTTGGGAGATTATTAAAAAAGATCTTCCTGATTTAAAAGATAAAATTTTGAAGATTAAAGAAGAATTAAGTAAAAGATAAATCTTTCTATAAAAGATAAACCCTTTGAAACCCAATCTTTTTTATTAGGTCTTGGCGCGGGCGTTCATCTCTTCAAATTCAGCGACTTCCAATAGATAAATCCAAGAAGCATGGATAAAATAGTTGTTGAAAAAAGTGTTATAATTAACAGCGTTGTATGGCCTTCAAAATAAGCGTCTGATAAGGCCGGAATTCCAAATATCGCTCCAACCGTTCCCGGAACATTTACAACTATACTTACAATCGTCAAGAAAGTCATAATGACCGTTAGTTTTTTCATTGTATCATTTAACTCCCTATTAGAGCGCATTTCTGATTTTGTTCTTAAAGATGCAATTCTATAAGTATGGCTTCTGCATCTCTCAAGCCAGTATCTCGCCTCTGCACTGAAAATTTCATAATCGAAATTTATGAAAGAAGTGTTGAAGCAATTAATCTCTTCTTCCTTTAATTCAATAATAATTTGAAATAATCCTTCCATTCGGTCTGTTAATTTTCTAAGCTGTCTTCCTGCATCTTCAATTGAATCAAGCACCGGATCTAATTCCAAGCCATTCATTATGTCGCGAATTCTTAAAAACTCATGAGAGTAATTCTTTAATATTGATTTAAGAAGTATAAATATTGAAACCGTGCTCTCCCCTTGTTTTTTCTTGGTAATCTTTTCATATTTTTTCTCAATCTTGCCGTTCATAATCGCGGAGCAGATTAATATGTTTTGGCCAGCAACAAAAATAATATTGCTTGAATTATCTTTGTCGTATGAAGGAATGTGAATTATCGTAAACTTATCTTGGCTGTCTATAAATGGAAGGTCTATCCTTACTATTTCATTTATGTCAACATCTATGTGAAGTTCAGCTATCTCTTTTTTTAACTCATCAAGATTTGCGGTAATCTTTATCACAATAATTTTAGCTCGCTTTCATTTATATAATCTATTGTAGTATAATTAAAATTCATATAATTTATAAACCAAATAAAATTTTTCTGCATATGGCAAAAACAAGATATTTAATTTTAATATTGTTGCTCGCGTTTGTAATAATTGGGGTAACTTTCTTTCTTGGTTTGAATAAATCTTCTGGAAATGCCACTCTAAATTTTGGTTCAGCAATCCTAACACAAGGCAACACTTCAAGTTCTTCTGGAATAACTTTTAATGAATTAGCTAAACACAGTTCAGAGAATGACTGCTGGGTTGGCTTCCAAGGCAAGGCCTATGACATAACCTCTTGGCTTCCAAGGCATCCAGGAAGCGCGGGCGCAATATCCCCTTATTGTGGAACGGCTAAAGAATTTGAAGACGCATTCACAAAAAAACACGGAACGTCTAAGGTCTCTTTGTTCATGAAAGTTGCGACTTATATGGGTGATATAAAAGGTAGGGGGAATTTACAATGAAAATTAATGGGGAAAATGGAAAAATAGTTTTAAGAATTTCTCTTTCGCTTATCTTCTTATGGTTTGGAATTAACCAAATTTATTCCCCTACAAATTGGACTGGTTTTGTTCCTTCGTTCGTCTCCTCGATAATCTCTCCCGGAACTGTTGTGCTTATGAATGGCGCACTTGAAATTATCTTAGGTTTATTTTTAATATTTGGATTGTATGTTCGTTTCTCATCATTTATTTTAAGCATTCACTTATTGGGAATAGCTTTATCCATGGGATACAATGCAGTAGCAGTAAGGGACTTGGGTTTGGCCTTTGCGACTTTAGCAATTTTCTTTAATGGTGCAGATAAATGGTGCCTTGATTATAAAAATAAAGATACTAACATTTAAAAAATTCTTAATTCTTTCAATTGTATAAAAGAGGGAGCATGTTTGATATAGTTACTTTTGGCGGAGCGGTTATTGATGAAACAATAAAAGCTAATGTGCCCGAGAAAAACGGAAATATTTTAATTCCGTATGGGGCAAAAATTCTTATTGAAAAAGTTCATTTTGATGTTGGCGGAGGCGGAACAAATACAGCCGTTGCGTTCTCACGTTTAGGACTAAAAACTGGCTTTATAGGAAAAGTGGGCAGCGATAAAAATGGAATTGAAATTTTAAATTTGTTAAAAAAAGAAAAAGTTGTTTTCCTTGGCTCAAAAACTAAAGATGAAAATTCTGGCTTTTCTATAATATTATTAAATAAAAACAAAAATCGTTCAATCTTGACTTACAAAGGAATTAATGATGAAGTTCTTTTAAGAGATATTAAAGATTTTCAAACAAAATGGATTTATTTTGCTTCTTCAGGCGGACAGACTTTTAAGTCACAGGTTGAATTGGCAAAAAAATTAAAACAAAAAGGAGTAAAAATTGTTTTCAATCCGAGCGAATATTTGTTGAAAGAATTAAATGTAAAACCATTGTTAAAATATTGCGACGTCATAGTGCTGAACAAAACAGAGGCCGGACTTTTAGTCGGGCAAAAAGATGAAAATGAAATGCTTAAAAAAATCCGGGAACTCGGACCTGAAACGGTTGCTATAACAAACGAAGGCCAAAAGATTTATTGTTTGTATAAAAATAAAATTTACTCGGCCATGCCGACAAAAACAAATATTATTGATAAAACAGGTGCAGGAGATGCTTTTGCGTCTGGCTTTGTAGCAGGTTTAATAAGGAACAAAGATGTTTCTTTTTGTATTGGTCTAGGAATAAAAGAGGCAGTTGCAGTTATGTCGCATTACGGATCAAGAAAAAACTTAATAAAAATGGAGCTGAGATGAAACAAAAAATTGCAATATTCGATGTAGAACCATGGGAAAAGGATCAGTTTAAACAGGCCTTTAAAAATGAAAATCTTGTTTTATTTCATGAAGAATTAAATTCCAATAATATTGAAAAAGTTAAGGACGCCGACATTGTTTCTTCTTTTATTGATTCCAAATTTGATAAAAGAACAATAGACAAATTCATAAAATTAAAAGCAATAATAACCCGTTCTACTGGATATGACCATATTGACCTAAAAGAAGCAAAAAAGAAAAGAATTAAAGTTTGCAATGTTCCTTACTATGGCTCAAACACCGTCGCTGAACACACTTTTGCCTTGATACTCTCTCTTTCAAGAAAAATTCCACAGGCATTAAAAAAAGTGAAAGACGGCGACTTTTCATGTGAAGGGCTTACTGGTTTTGATTTGAAAGGCAAAACAATAGGGATTGTTGGTTTAGGGAATATTGGAATACATGTCGCGCGAATTGCAAAGGGCTTTGAAATGAACGTCCTTTACACCGACGCCAAACGAATGCCAAAACTTGAAAGATCATTAAGAATAAAATTTGAGAAACTAGAGAATTTACTCTCAAAATCAGACATAATTACTTTTCATGTTCCTTTAATTAAACAAACTTATCACATGCTAAATAAGAAAAATTTGTCCAAGGTAAAACACGGGGCTTACATAATTAATACTTCGAGAGGCGGAATAATTGAAACAGATGCGCTGGTGGAAGGCCTTAAATCAAAACAAATCGGTGCTGTTGGCCTAGATGTCTTGGAAGACGAGGAATTAATTAAAGACGAGAAGGTCTTAATCTCAAAAAATTTCAACAGAAAACAGCTTCATTTAATTTTTGAGAATCACGTTCTTATGGATTATCCTAATGTTTTTATCACACCGCACAATGCATTCAACAGCGTTGAGGCCCTGAAAAGAATTCTTGATACCTCGATAGAAAATATAAAAGGAATAATAAAGAATAAACCTATTAATGTTGTGAAATGAAAATAAATCTAAATAAGATAACAACAAAAGGAAAAGCGCTTTACCTGGCTTATGATCAAGGGCTTGAGCACGGACCAATAGAATTTAATGACAAAAATGTTGATCCTTTGTATATTCTTAATATAGCAAAAAAAGGAAAATACAATGGAATAATTTTTCAGAAAGGAATAGCAGAAAAATATCATAAAGAAATTATTAAATCAAAAGTGCCTTTGATTTTAAAGTTGAATGGAAAGACCAAACTTCTTAAAGGAGAACCCTTATCTGCACAAATAGCAACGGTTGCCGACGCCATAAGATTAAAAGCAAAAGCAGTCGGCTTTACAATTTACATCGGCTCAAAATACGAAGAGCAAATGATTGAAGAATTCTCAAAGATAGAACGCGAGGCGCACGCAAAGGGTTTGCCTGTTATTGTTTGGATTTATCCCAGAGGAAAGTCCGTCAAGAACGATACATCAAAAGAAAATCTGGCTTATTCAGCAAGAACTGCTTTAGAATTAGGCGCAGATATTGCAAAGATAAAATACGGCGGAAAACCAAATGATCTGGCTTGGGCAGTTAAATCCGCTGGAAGAACAAAAGTTGTAATTGCAGGCGGAATAAAAACTTCTGAAAACGCCTTTCTTAAACAGGCGCGTGATATAATGTCTTCTGGCGCAAGCGGTCTTGCAATAGGAAGAAATGTCTGGAAAAGCAAAAACCCTTTGGAGCTAACAAAAAAAATAAAGAAGATAATTTGGAAATGAAATGCTAATCGTCATTAACTTCAAGAATTACAAAAAAGGAAAACAAGTTCTAGATTTAGCCTCAAAGATACAAAAATATCTTCCATATTCCATCGTTGCTGTACCATCTCCAGAGATTAAAGATGTCTCTTCCAAAACAAGATTAAAGGTCTACTCTCAATATTATTACAATGGTAAGAACTCTGGAACTTTGTTAAATCATTCTGATCATAAACTTGCTTTTTCAGAATTAAAAAAAGAAATTGGAGTATGCAAAAAAATTGGTCTTAAAACTCTTGTTTTTGCTTCATCCCTTTCTCAAGCCAGGAAAATAATTAAATTAAAACCAACAATGCTTGCTTACGAAGATCCAAAACTTATTGGAACTGGAAAAAGCATTACAAGTTACAAAACGAATGAAGTTAAACTCTTTGTCAAATTATTAAAAGGAAAAAAGATAATTCCTTTGTGCGGTGCAGGAATATCAAGTAAAGAAGATATTTTAGAAGCAAAGAAACTTGGTTGCAAAGGCGTCGTTATATCGTCAGCAATTGCAAATTCTAAATTTCCAGACAAAATTCTCAAATCTATTTCGGAATAAATCCAAATCGTTTTGTGCTTTTATCAAACTTAATTTTATATTTATCCAACGGCGGACATAAATTTGACGATTTGGCCTGATATAATTTTTTTGCTGCTTTTATTATCTCCATTGCCTCTTCAGGTTTTTTTACAACATAAATGGAATCAAAATCCTCTATGTTTACAAATCTTCTTTTCAATTGCCATTTTTGCATCCACCTAACTAAGTCAACCCACATTGGCCCCATTAATATTATAGGTATGCGCACATTTTTTTTAACTTGAACGACTTGCAAAGTATAAACCAATTCTAGTAAAGTTCCAAATCCGCCAGGCGCAACAACGACAGCATGGCTTAATTTTAAGAAGGTTTCAAGCCGTTCTATAAATTTCTTAAATATTGTTTTAGCATTAAGATATTCATTTGCTTTTTGTTCTTTTGGAAGTTTTATTAATAATCCAAGAGAATGTGCCGCGTTATTTTTACTTCCTTCTTGATGGCCTTTGTTTGCCGCCTCCATTAATCCCGGCCCGCCGCCAGTTACAATATCTATATCATTTTCACCGATTATTTTAGCCAATTCTTTTACTATTTCATAATTTTCATTGTCTTTTTTAACTCTCGCAGAACCGAATATAGCAACCCTAAAATCCATCTTTTTTATTTCTCTTTCAAAATTTCCGTCAGCAAGTATCTTTTCCATCTCTTTTATACATTAAGAAAATATAAAGATGTTTTTAAATAATTTGGTTAATACCTTCTTCTAGATCCATCAGACCTTCCACGGCTAAAACTTCTAGAACTTCCTCCAGAAGTTCTTGCGAAGCCCCTAGAATTACTTCCATAATTTCTACCAGAACTTCTTCCATTCCCGCCATCACGTCTTCCTCTAGACTCATCGGGTCTTCCTCTAGACCCTGCAGATCCTTCAGATCTTCCTCTGTTAAAATTTCCCCTTCCACCATATCTTCTTTTTACAATTTCAACTCTTAGATTTTCAACTTCAGGAACTGGAATGTTTTCAATTTTTAACGACTCATCATTGCAAACATTTCCAAAATTCTCATAATCACGTGAAGAAACTAAACTGATTGCAATTCCCTCTTTTCCTGCTCTCGCCGTTCTTCCTATTCTATGAATGTATTCTTTTGCAGTCATTGGCGTGTCATAATTATAAACATGTGAAACGTTCTTTACATCTAAGCCACGTGTAGCAACATCAGTGCAGACCAAGATTAAGACCTCTCCGGCATGAAAATCCTTCATAATTCTGTTGCGGTTGTTCTGGGCAAGTCCGCCATGTATCGCCATTGCATTAATTCCTTGCAACTTCAAATTGTTTGCGACAAAATCAGTATTTATTCTTGTGTTGCAAAAAACCATTACTAAGCCCTCTTTTTCATTTTTTAGTAAATGAACAAGCAATGAAAATTTCATGCTTTGCGGAACATCATAAAAAAGTTGCTTTAATTTTGACGGATCAACATATGACTTAACTTCCACTCTTGTTGGATGTTTCATATATCTAGAGCCAATAATTTCAATATCCCTATCTATTGTTGCAGAAAATAAAAGTGTCTGTCTTTCTTTAGGACACGCATTTATAATTTGCTCAACGTCATTTATGAAACCCATTTCAAGCATTCTGTCTGCTTCATCCAAAACCAAGATTTTTACTTTTCTAAGGTTTATTGTGTTATTTCTTAAATGATCTAAAATTCTTCCAGGTGTTCCGACGACTACGTCCGCGCCTCTTAAATTTCTAATTTGGGGATTCATAGGAACTCCGCCGTAAATTTCTATTACATCTAATCCATAAGAACGTGAAAATTTCTTTATGCTTTGTGAGACCTGTTCAGCTAACTCACGAGTCGGCGTCAACACAAGCGCTTGAATTCCTTCACCGGCCTTTGCTCTTTCTACAATGCCAGAACCAAATGCCAACGTCTTCCCCGAACCAGTTGCCGAGCTAGCAATAACATCTTTCCCTTCTATAATAAGGGGAATCGTCTTTTCCTGTATTTCACTCGGTGCTTCAAATTTAAGATCTTGAATTACTTGTAAAATACCTTTACTTAATTTCAATTTTTCAAATTGTTCCATTTGCTTTCTATCTTTCATATCAATCAGAAATATTCCTGAGTCAGATCTTGTGAGACCGACTCAAAGACCTGTAACAAAATATAATCCTTATAATATTACAATAATTCATTCAAAATTCAGTATATAAAGCTATGTTTT
>JBBSYJ010000038.1:0-5127 GCA_038045305.1 Nanobdellota archaeon
TATTATAAATTTATCACCCATCCCTAATTAAATTACCAAACTAGTTTCATGAAACTAGTTTCACCAAAGCAATTATATAACTTGTTTTTTTACTTAAATTATGAATTTCAAACAATTTGTGAAAGAATTAAACGGCAACCGAGTTGAAGGAGAATTAATAAAAACAATTCTTTATTCTTTACTGACTTCGTTCGGTGTTTTGGCTTTTTATTATTTTGCAGGCCTGAACAGAATAGACAATCTTATTGGTAAATACGGATTTTTCTTGTTTTTCTCTGTCTTAAGCTACGCTTTAATTATCCCTTCGGTAAGACAAGTTCGCGCGTACAAATATTTTGGATGCATGTCTGGGATGATGATAGGAATGACAACTGGAATGATTGCAGGAATCTTGTCTGGCTATTTTGTAGGAGCTACAAACGGAATGTTTTATGGAGGCGTCTTTGGAATGGCTGTCGGAATTTCATTCGGAGTCTATAATGGAAAATGCTGCGGAGTTATGGGATTCATGGAAGGAATCATGGCCGGCTTCATGGGCGGATTGATGGGAGCAATGACTGCAATAATGATGTACAATGATAATTTAAAACTCGGTGGAATTGTTGTCTTTCTAATTTCTGGAGTAATAATGCTAGGATTGAATTATATGATTTACTCTGAAACATACGAAAAAGAAAGAGAATATTCAGAAAATCAAATAAGTACAATATTTTTAAGTTTTATTTTAACAACAGCAACTGCATGGATAATGCTTTTCGGACCGAGGAGTGTCTTGTTTGGAGGATAAATGGCTAAAAATATATGGATGATAACTACAATCCTATTGCTTGTTATAGGAGTCGGATGGTTTGTTTTGAATAATTCTAAAAGCGCAAATAATGGAAATAGTGTAAACAATGGAGAATACCAAAAGGTAGTTATAGGGATGAAAAATTATAATTACTATCCAAACGATGTCAAAGTAAAATCAGGCACGACTGTAAGAATTTACCTTGATAGTTCAGTAAGAGGATGTTACAGAAGTTTGGTGATAAATGAATTTGGAATAAGAAAGAATCTCCAAAGTACAAATGACTATGTTGAATTCACCCCGACAAAACCCGGAATTTATCCTTTTTCATGCTCAATGGGAATGGGGACAGGGAGAATAATTGTAGAATAGGTTGTTCATATTTTAAACAAAAGAAACATTTAAATAGCATATATGTAATTTAAAATCATATGATAAATAAAAGCATATTAAAAAGGGTTCATAAGCATGGTTTTAATGAATCAGAGATTTATGATGCATATAAAATATTTTTTGGAACTCTTGTATCTGGAAGTAGGTTAAGGATAATTAATCTTTTAAGAAACGGAAAGAAAAACGTTTCTCAAATAATGGAAGAGTTAAAAATGGACCAGACGGCTGTTTCCCATGATCTTTCCAGATTAAAACAATGTGGTTTTGTAAATTGCGAGATTGATGGAAAATATAGATATTATAGATTGAATGATGAGACTATTAAACCTTTAATGAACTTAATTGATGAACACATGTCTCAATATTGTGTGCATATTTTACATAACTCAAAAGGAGATAATGAAGATGAAAGATAAAAGCAATAATGAAGAAACAACTTGGATTCTAGTAATTGTTTTACTTAGTGTTTTGTTAATCATTGGCTCTTTTAATACTGCAGGATACGGAATGATGAGAATGATGTATGGTTACGGACTTTACGGCCTAGCGTCAATTTTTAATTTATTATTTACAGTTATTATTGTTGTAATAATAATTTTATTAATACAAAGATTGCAAGAACCAAAAAGGAGGAGAAGATGAAAACAGCAAAAATTGAAATTTCAGGAATGCATTGTTCTTCATGCGCAGCAAACGTTGAAAGAAGCTTATCAAAAGTTCCAGGGGTTAAAAATCCCAAAATTTCTTTATTATTAAAAAAAGGAACGGCAGAAATTGATGATAAAGTTTCAGAAGGTGAACTGAAAAAAGCCGTCGCTAGAGCCGGATACAATGCAACTAAAATAACATATGAATAAAATGAAAATGCATAAACATATGAATCATAAAGATATGGATAGTCACCACCATGAGTCACCAGTAGAAGACGAAGAAATTCGCGACTGGAAAAAGCGGCTTATCGGCGGATGGCTCTTCACAATTCCCATTGCTTTGTTAATGCTATCTGAAAGAATCTTTGGCTTCATGATTTTTGAAGAAAAAATAAACACTATTATCCTGCTAGTTCTTGGTTTTCCAGTTATATTTTACTTTGGATGGCCGACGATAAAAAGCGGTTTAAGGGGATTATTTACTTTTTACTTTAATATGGATTCATTAATCGCACTCGGAACTTTAATTGCTTACTTCACAGGCCTTTTTAGTTTGTTCTTTGAAATTCAAGATTATTCTGGAATATCATCTATGATTATGGCATTTTTCATAACTGGGAAATATGTTGAAGCAATAGCACGTGGGCGAGCGTCGCAAGAAATTAAAAAACTTCTTGAATTAGGAGCGAAAAAAGCGCGCCTATTAAGAGGTAATAAAGAAATCGAAATTGATATTTCAGAAGTCAAGATTGGAGATGTAATGATTGTGAAGCCCGGAGAAAAAATCCCCACAGATGGACTTGTTGTAAAGGGTGAAAGCGCCGTCGATGAATCTATGGTTACGGGTGAAAGCCTGCCTGTTGATAAACTAAAAGGAAGCAGTGTTATTGGCGCAACAATAAACCAAGATGGAATTTTATACATAAAAGCAACAAAGATTGGAAGCGACACTTTCTTATCACATATAATCAAATTAGTAGAAGAGACCCAAAGTGAAAAAGTTCCTATACAAAAATTAGCAGATAAAATCACAAGCATCTTTGTCCCTGCAATATTAGTCCTCGCAATACTAACATTCGGTTCATGGATTTACTTGACAAAGGACTTAAGCAGATCTATAGGAGTGGCCGTTTCTGTTTTAGTTATCGCTTGTCCATGTGCACTTGGATTGGCAACACCTACGGCGTTAATGGTAGGGAGTGGAATGGGTGCGAAGCGCGGAATACTAATAAGAAAAGGCGAAGCAATCCAGACAATGAAAAACGTCAAGATAATTGTATTCGACAAAACAGGCACAATAACAAAAGGCAAGCCAGAAGTCAGAAATATTTATACAAAGATAAATGAAAAATATTTACTTGAAAAAACAGCAAACCTCGAAAAGAACTCAGAGCACCCTATAGCAAAAGCAATCACTGAATATGCTACTGAAAAACTTAAACTGAAACGATTTTCAGAAGTCAAGAACTTCAAGACGCTAAGAGGAAGAGGCGTCGAAGGAAAGATTGGCTCTAAGAAATTTGTTATTGGAAATAGAACTTTGATGAAAGAAAGAAAGATTAACTTAAAGGGTTATGAAGATAAAATCTCAGATTTTGAAAATTCCGGAGAAACAGTTATGATTATTTCTGAAAATGAAAAAGTAATAGGAATAATAAGCGTCGCGGATGCTATAAAAGACGATTCCATAAGGGCAATACGCGAACTAAGAAATCAAAGATATAAAACAGTAATGATTACTGGAGACAATGAAATTACAGCCAAAGCAATTGCAAAACAAGTGGGAATTTCAGAAGTGATTGCAAATGTTCTTCCTGAAAACAAAGCAAAAGAAGTTGAAAGATTGCAAAAATACGGAATGGTTTCATTCGTGGGCGATGGAATAAATGACGCGCCGGCATTAAAGCAAAGCAACGTCGGAATTGCAATGGGAACAGGAACGGATATTGCAATTGAGTCAGGCGACATTGTTCTTACAAAAGGAAGTTTAATAGGTGTTGTTCAGGCCATAAACTTGTCAAAAGCAACTTTCTCAAAAATAAAGCAAAATTTATTTTGGGCTTTTGGATACAACATACTTGCAATCCCAATTGCAGTCGCGGGATTTCTAAACCCTGTAGTAGCAGAAATAGCTATGGCTTTATCTTCAATAACTGTTGTAACAAATGCTAACTTATTGAGGAACAAAAAGATATAAAGAAAAATGGAAAATAAAAATGTCGGATGGATAATGCTGGGAATTTCAGTTGTATTTATATTTATGATATTCTTATTTAATAATACCTTAATGCAGTCAGTTAAAAATAGTTGTTTTATACAGCATGGAGATGTTGAATCGTGTGAAATGTTCGATTCAGTTAATGAACAGACATATGTGGCATTATCTATAGTAGGTGTCTTAATCATTTTCAGCTTATTTTTAATCTTTTCCCAACAAAATGAAAAAATAATTATTAAAAAGATAAAAGAAAAGAAAATTCAGAAAGAAATTAATCTTTCATCCTTCAGACCAGAAGAAAAACAGGTCTATAATTTCGTTAAAGAAAATGGCGCTATTTTCCAAGCGGATCTAATTGAAAAGACAGGATTTAGCAAGGCGCGTATGACTCGAATTGTGGACAAGCTTGAAGGCAGCGGCCTTGTGGAAAGAAAAAGAAGAGGCATGACTAACGTTGTTGTGTTAAAAGATTAATAAATTGAAATTAATATAAAAATAGAGATGAAAGGAGGTGAAATAAAAAATGGTGAAACAAAATTTAGGAAAAACAGATAGAGTTTTAAGGTTTGCATTAGCTTTTTGGTGGCTTGGACCATGGGCATTAAGATTCAATACAGAATGGATAAATTGGATTGTGATTTTCATCGGATGGATCGCTCTAATAGAGAGCTTTACTGGATGGTGTTGGTTGCATACCTTATTTGGAATAAACAATAAAAATCAGTAAGTGAAGAATGAAAAACATAAATGAAAGGAGGTGAAAAATGGCGGAAAGATTAAATGCTAAAAAGACAGGTCTTAGTTTGGCAATTATATCTGGAATAATCTCAATTGTTTGTGCTTTGCTATTAATAGTTGCCCCTGCATTTACAACAAATTTATTTGGCGCAATATTCCATGGGCTAGACATAAGCAAAATTGCAATCCAAATGAGCCTATTAAGAACAATTCTAGGAACTATTGAAGTTATCATCCTCGGATTTATTATTGGTTGGCTTTTTGCAAAGGTATATAATAATATTTAGAGAATGAAATAAAATGTTAAATGAATGGTTAATATTTTCATTGATCTTATT